>DATMDQ010000186.1:0-24415 GCA_035557715.1 Gemmatimonadales bacterium | reverse complement strand
AAACGCTCGGCAACCGCGAACTGTCGAGTTGAAGCAGGATCTTGCGCATCGGTGGAGCCATCTCCCAGGGGACGATAGTCTGTAAAAGGCGAGGGGCGCCCCAGCTGTGGGCCGCCCCTCGTCAAAATCTCGGATTGGCGGGACTGTACGCTCAGCCCTCAGCGCCGCTGGCGAACGGATGCCGGGCCGCCTTGTACTTCTGTAGCACTTCATCGACCGTCGGCTTGCCCTGGATGGCCCGCTGGATCGACTCCTTCGTAGCCTGGTAGTTGTAATCGTAGATCTTCTTGTCGTTCTCAGCCTGCCAGTGGATAAACACCCCAACGAGGATACAGAGGTCGTTGGCCTTGCTCTTGTCGATGACCCCCGACGCGACGCTGTCCATCACTGCGCGAGCCACGGCCGCCTGAGCTGGCCCGAACATCTGCACCGCCTGCTTGGCGCCCTTGATGGTGACCTTGTTGAAGAGCAGGGTGTCCGGCTTGGCAGGAAGGTTGGGCGTGACGACCGCAAGGAGGGTTGAGAACCCGTCAGAATTGTGCGACAGCGCCTGAGTAAACGCGAGACCGGCAGGCCCTGACTTGGGGCCGAGGATCAGGTCGATGTGGGCAATTTCGTTGCCTTCTCCGACCAGCGATTCGCCCATGCTGAATTCACCTGCCATAACTGCCTCCGTATCCGTTTTGTTGAAGAAGGAGAGAATCTCGCGCCACATAGTCGCTCGACGTTGGCGAAGGGTAAGCTCGGACAGGAGCAGCGTGGGGGACGGATGACCCTCTCACGCAGTCCCGCAAGGCGGGTAGCTCAGCGCGCTAAATGACTTTGCCGTACGTTGAGGCCCCTAGTATGAAACCCGCATTCCTAAGTGTCAAGTCGGGTTTGCCGGGCACGTTTGCGGCGAAGGATCGCCTCCGGCTCCTGTGGTCGCCGGGCATTCGGGCTACGGCATGTATTCGGGTCGATCTTCCAGTCGTCCCTCTCCAGTCTCCATCCAGAGACGATTCAATCATTCAACCCCCATCTTGTGCTATGTGCAGCAGGTACTTAGCTGCTGGCACGCCCCTCGCGTTTCCTGTCTGGTGCGGTTCCCCCGTCCACCAGTCGAGGACTCTATGAAGACCAGCACTCCTGCATGGTCGTTGGTAGCAGGTCTGGCGTTGATGGCAGCCCCGCTTCACGCTCAACGTGTGTCGGCAGAGGTTGTGGTTCGCGGCGGTCCGGTTGCCGGGCGAGTAGCGGTAGACCGAGGATACTCGAGCTATCGTCCCCCGGTTAGGCGAGTGGTTGTCGAGCGCCATGCCCCGCGAGTGGTGCGAGTCGAGCGCTTCCGGCACCGCCACGGGAAGCACTGGAAACGACATGGGTATCGGGAGGTGGTTGTCTACTACATCGACGGCCGGTACTACGATCAAGCCGGCTGGGGCCATCAGCGGGGTCACGAAGTCGTGGTGTACGAGCGCGATGGCCGGTTCTACACTGCCGAGTGACTTTCTTGTTTCCATCGTATGACTAGTTCAGTGGTAGCACTACCCGAATCCCCGCTAGCGGGGATTCGGTGTTTCCGGCCACCTCGTGTGTGATAGGTCACGGCGACGGTCGGTACCGGAAGAGCATTCTCCTTGGAAGGTATATGTTCACTCCCCGCTGTGGCCGTTACGGCCCCGCCTGGATCGTCGCGCTGGCATTGTTCGCTCTCGCGCCTCCCGTTCACGCCCAGTACTTCGGCCGCAACAAAGTCCAATACGAGAGCTTCGACTTCCGGGTGCTCAAGACCGAGCACTTTGACATCTATTTCTATCCCCCGGAGGCGGCCGCGGCAAAACACGCTGCTCGAATGTCCGAACGGTGGTACGCCCGCCTGTCCAGCGTGCTCGACCATGAGCTGTCCGGGCGACAGCCTCTGATCCTCTATGCCAGTGCGCCTGAGTTTCAGCAGACTAACGCCGTAGGAGGAAGCATCGGTGAGGGCACCGGCGGAGTGACCGAGGCTCTCCGGCGCCGGATAGTGCTTCCGACGGGCGGAACGCTCGGTGACCTCGACCACGTCATCGGGCACGAGCTGGTGCATGCGTTTCAATACGACATCACGGGGAATGGCCGACTCGGCAGCCGCGGCGCGTTGCCGAGCGCGACTCAGCTTCCGCTCTGGTTCATCGAGGGAATGGCCGAGTATCTCTCGATCGGTCCGACGGCTCCGCAAACCGCCATGTGGATGCGGGGCGCCCTGGCGGATACCGGACGGGACACGCTGCCCTCATTCATGCAGCTGGAGGATCCCCGCTATTTCCCCTACCGGTACGGGCAAGCGTTTCTGGCCTGGCTTGCGGGGCATTGGGGAGATCAGGTCATCGGTCAACTGCTCCGGGGCGCGGGGCGCCAGCGCGATGTGGGAGCGGCGATGGCCCGGGTGCTGAACACCAATCCGGATACGCTGGTCGCCCGCTGGCATGCGGAAACGCACGCCACCTACGATCCGCTGAAGGCCACCACCAAGCCCCCGGAGACCTCCGGGCCCCCCCTCATCGCCGGCAAGGGTGACCAGGGTCGCTACAATGTCTCTCCCGCGCTCAGTCCCGACGGTAACCTGGTGATGTTCCTCTCGGATCGAGGGCTTTTCTCCATCGATCTGTTTCTGGCCGACGCGCGCACCGGCAAGGTAAAACGGCAGATCACGAAGACGGCCGTAGATCCACATTACCAGAGCCTGCAATTCATCCAGTCCGCAGGGAGCTGGAGTCCGGACGGTGCCCGCTTCGCGTTCGCCGGGATTTCAGCGGGGCGACCGGTACTCAGTCTCTACAACGTCGAACGGGAGAAGATCGAGCGAGACGTCCGCCTCCCCAGCCTGGACGAGGTCTTCAACCCGAGCTGGTCGCCCGATGGGCGGAGCATCGCCTTTGCCGGCCTGGTGGGCGGCTTGTCCGACCTCTTCGTCTACGATCTCGAGTCCAATAAGCTGAGCCGGCTGACGAACGATCCCTTTGCCGACCTGCAGCCGGTCTGGTCGCCCGATGGGCACATACTGGCCTTTGCAACTGACCGCTTTACCACCGACCTGGAACTCCTCAAGATCGGCCATTACGCGATCGGATTGATCGACGTCGCCAGCGGCCGGATAACCCAGCTACCGGGTTTTGCAGGCGCGCGACACATCAACCCGCAGTGGTCTCCCGACGGGGCCAGCCTCTTCTTCGTCGCCGATCCTGATGGGATCTCCAATGTGTACCGGGGCGGTCTAGCCGGTGGTCCGATCGCCCAGGTCACCGACCTGTACACCGGTGTCAGCGGCATCACCGAGACGAGCCCGGCGCTCTCAGTGGCTCAGCGTTCCGGACGGCTGTTATACAGCGTCTTTCGCGCCAACGGCTACGAGCTCTATGCCATCGACTCGCCGGAGGCGCTGGCTGGCCACCCCTTTGCCCCGGACTCGGCCGCCAGCCGCGCTGCCCTGCTGCCACCGATCGAGCGTCGGAATCCCCTGCTCGTAGCCCTCCAGAAGAACGCCGAGCTCGGCTTACCGCCGGATTCGGCATTCCCCGTCAAGCCTTACCGCAGCGGGCTGGGTCTCACCTACGTAGGGAGCCCGACGTTGAGCGCCGGAAGCAATCAGTTCGGCACCTTCGTGGGTGGTGGGGCCGCCCTCTACTTCGACGACATTCTGGGAAATCGCAACCTGGTGACGGCGCTTCAAGTCAACGGCAGTCTGAAGGATGTCACCGCCATCGTGGGTTACCAGAATCGGCGCCATCGATTGAACTGGGGAGGCACCGTTCAGCAGGTCCCCTATCTCACTGGGGGGTTCGCTCAGGGGGTGGCGGACGTAAATGGGGTGCCGACCTTTATCGAGCAGCAGCTGCTGGTGCGTCAAACCAACCGGGACATTGCCGGAATCCTGGCCTATCCGTTCAACGAAGTCCGACGGGTGGAGGTGCAGGCCGGGTACAGCAACATCTCCTTCGACCGGGAGCTCCGCACCAACGGATTCTCCCTGACGACAGGGGAGCAGGTGCTGGAGGAAAAGGAAGACCTGCCGGCGCCGGGGTCTCTCGACCTCGGGATCGGGAGCGCGGCTCTGGTCTATGACAACTCGTTCTTCGGCGCGACCAGCCCGATCCTGGGGCAGCGTTACCGCTTCGAGGTTTCTCCTACAGTGGGCGCGCTGAACTATGTGTCAGTATTGGCTGACTACCGCCGGTACTTCATGCCCGTTCGGCGGTTTACCTTCGCTACCCGGCTAGTCCACTATGGCCGTTATGCCAGGGACGGTGAAGATGTCCGGCTGCAGCCGCTGTTTCTCGGCCAGCCGGGACTGGTCCGCGGCTACAGCTATGGCTCGTTCGGCGCCTCGGAGTGCAATCCACCCCCTGGCGCGCCCGCTTCCTGCCCCGTGTTCGACCAGTTGCTCGGGAGCCGTGTCGTGGTGGGCAACGCCGAGCTTCGCTTCCCGTTGTTCGGTGCGCTCGGCATCGGTTCTGGCTATTACGGCGCGTTCCCGATCGAGTTCGCGGTTTTCGGCGATGCGGGTCTTGCCTGGGACAACGCTAACAAACCGTCGATCGGCGGCTCCGGCACCCGCGATCCGGTCTTCAGCGCGGGCGCCGGCCTCCGGATCAACTTGCTCGGCTTTGCCGTGGCAGAAGTGGACCTGGTTCGGCCATTTGACCGGCCCGGCAAAGGGTGGGTGTGGCAGTTCGAGCTGCAGCCGGGGTTCTAAGTAGGCTATTGGCTATGGGTCATGGGCCATGGGCCAAATCGGTTCACGGAGCAGCCCATAGCCCATAGCCCACAGCTCATGGCTAGTTTCCACCAATGCATCCCTCCCGCGACCATCACCTTCCGCCCGACTCCGACGCCTACCGTCATGCTCCTCATCCGAAAGGCCGGATCATCGTCATCGCGCCCACCCGGGCTGCGTGCGAAACGATCGAGCTGGCGCTACGCACGCAGGTCGAGACCCTCCTGGAGCGAGAGCACGGCGACGAGCTGAGAGCGTGGGCCGCCGAGGGTAAGGCGTTCGGGATCGTGGCCGGCACGGGCACGGGGAAGACGCTGGGCATCCGTCCCATCGCCGAGTCGATCCTGCGGGAGCCGCTTGCTGTGGGAGTGGTCAACCGGGAACGGGAGGCGACGCCGGAGACTCCCAGCTGGAACGTGGTGATCGTGACCACGGGCATCGCCCGCCGCTGGTTCCAGGACGATCTCATCACCTCCCGCGATACCATCATCGTGGACGAGATTCATCAGACCTCGGCCGAGCTGGAGCTATGTCTGGCGCTCGGGAAGCGCGCCCGCAGCCGGTTCATCTGGTTGAGCGCGACGGTGGATCCCACTTTTTATCACCAGTACCTCAACAGCTCCGAAGTCCTGGCGACTCAGGCATTCGATCCGAAACTCAAAGCGAAGGTCGAGGTCCTCCCTCAGCAGCCGGAGGAGTTCCTCAACGAGCGGTACGTGCGCCGCTTGATTAAGGAGAAGCGGGGAGTGGCGGTGTTCGTGCCCACCCGGGCTGAAGTCGAGAAGTTGGCGGCCGGCCTTGGCGCCCAGTGGCCCCGGCTGACGACCGCTTTCTATCACGGCGGCGAGCCGATCCGGGTGATCCGTCCCTTTCTCGAGGGGGAGGTGGAGCGCCCGTTCCTGCTGGCCATGACGGCCGCCGGTCAATCAGCCCTCAACGTTCCGGGTCTCGACACGGTGGTCATCTACGACGCCAGATACGGCAACGTGGTGGACCGGGGCCGCAACGTGCTCCATCGCCTCCATCTTGGCGCCAACGAGATACTGCAAATGGCGGGACGGGTGCACGGACGGGTGCCCAATGGAGAGGTGACGATTCTGAGCGATCGGAGCCTCGACTTCACCTCGCTGCGCCCTACGCCTCCCGAATTTCAGCTCGCGGGCGATGCTGAGCGTGTCGCCATTACCTGCGCCGCCATCGGCGTGGATGCTCGCGACCTCGACCTGCCGGTGCCGCTCGATCGAACGGCCTACCGGAGGGCGATTGAGCTGCTTACTTCCCGGGGTCTGGTGGAGAACGGCAGGCTCACGGGCTATGGCAGGGAGGTCGAGGCGCTACCGGTGGAACGTTCCTGGGGCGAGCTCCTGGTGCACGCCGACGACGAGCTCATTCCCATGGTGGCGGTCTGCTCCAACATCGACTCGCTCCACCGGATGACCCGGGAAGAGCGCGACCTCCATGGGGTGCTGGTCAGCGGCAGCGATCACCTGACGGCATACAACCTGTTTGCCGAGGCGGTAAACCAGCACGGCTACCTGGGTCAGGTCTACGGACTGCCGCGACATCTGTTCGAGGATGGGTTGGTCGAGTGGGCTGAGCGCCGGGGGGTGCTGCTCAAAGCCATCGAGGACACCGCCTTGGGCGTTGCCTCGGTCTATCGCTCGCTGGAGCTGGCGTTGCCGAAACAGCTTCCCTACGCCTCCAAGGAGGTTCGGCGCCGGTGGGCCGACCTCCTCGCTCGGATCATGCCGTTCGACCTTGTCATCGACGAACGCACAGTCGACGGGCACGAGGCGCGAGTATCCAAGACATCAGTGGCGGGCAGCTGGGGTGCGGTGGCGGGCTCCTTGCGCTTCTTTGCGGACCGTTTCGGCACACCGCGCGCCGGCATAGAGGGTACGACCCTGTCGTACGATCTGGTCCGGCAGTATGCATCACTGGGCTCGCCGAGGATCGTGCTCGGCGGACCCCGGAAGCATCAGCGGCTCATTGTGGAGCGCCGGCGCAGCTACTTCGGGTTCGATCTGGAGACCGAAGTCGAGCCGATGGAGGGTCAGATCCCTCCAGAGCTTCAGCCGGCCGCTCGAGACGTGCTGACTCAGGTGTTGATGGACGGCGAGACCGTTCATCCCGATCAAAATCGTCTGCGCCACACCCTGGCGGAGCTGGATGAGCTCTGGCGCCGTTCGGGTGGGGCGTTGCGCGCCATATCGCCTGAGGAGATCAGGCTTCGAATCCAGCAGCAGCTGGAGGGGGTGACCGGCTGGGAGGAGTTCCTTCGCACCCGGATCTCACTCGATCCCCGTGAGCTGGTAGAGGATGAGACCCGCGCAAGACTGGAGGCGTTGCCAGGCCGGCTGCACCTCCGGGGGGACGCGGTGCCACTGGACTACGAAGTCGAAGGCGGCGTCGGGGTGGCGAGGGTGCGTCTCAGGGAAGGTCAGGCGAAGCGTCTGCGAGCGGACGAGCTGCCGCCACTCGATCGTCCTCTGCGATTCGCCGTCCAGCGCGGCACCCATCCACCGATTCAGGCCGACACGATTCCGGCCTTGCAGTCGCTTCTGCAACGGCCACAGAAGGCCGAACGGGAGGAGCTTCCGGGCTCGTACCGCGACAGAGGCGGACGGAGGGGCCGTAAGCATGGGCACCCCGGGCGCCGCGGGGGGAAACCTCCCGGGCGTCCGCGCCGGTAGCGAAGCTTCTCCGACAATCGCGCCTTTCCCGTGCAGCCCTTAGTCCACCTGGCGCTGGTGGTGGTTCAGCTGCTGTTCGCCAGCCTGGCCATCGCCGGCCGGTTCGTGCTCCCCCACTTTCCAGCCGGCGCTCTGGTCACCGTCCGGGTGCTCGGCGCCACGCTGGTTCTCCTGGCACTCAATACCGTTATCGGCGGCCAGTGGGTTCGGGATCGGCGGGACCTGCTCAGGCTGGCCGTCCTGGGAATGTTGGGCATTGCAGCCAACCAAACGCTCTTCCTCTACGGACTGCAGCACACCACCGCAATCAACGCCACCATCCTGGTGACGACCGTGCCGGTATTCACCGTGCTCGGGTCGGTGCTCATCGGTCGCGAGCCCCCGTCGGTGCTCAAGTTCGGTGGAATCGCGCTGGCCGGAATGGGAGCGATCTACCTGATCGGCCCGGACCGTATCTCCCTTGCCCCCGGCGTCGCGCTGGGGAATGCCCTCATCGTGCTGGGGATGATCTGCTATGCGGCGTACTTCCTCTATTCGAAGCCGGTTCTCACCCGGTACGGCTCTATGACAGTCAGTTTCTACGTCATGTTCTTCGCTTCCTTCTGCGTTCTCCCGTTCGGGCTGATCGAAGCCCGGCAAATGGACCTATCGGCGATCAGTGGTGCCGTGTGGCTCTGGGTTGCCTACATTGTCGTCTTCCCGACAATACTGACCTATCTCCTCAACCTCTGGGCGTTGAAGCGCGTCTCCTCCAACCTGGTGGCGGTATACATCTACCTACAGCCGCTCTTTGCCGCGGCGGTTGCCCCGCTGGTGCTCGAGGGAGAGCATCTGACCGCCCGGGCTGCCCTCGCCGGGTTGGCCATCTTCTCGGGCCTGGCTCTAGTGATTCTGGCCGAAAGCCGGCAGCATCGGGAGATCCCGCTGGAGGCAGTGGGGGAGTGAGGTCCTGCGGGCTGTCCGGTGTGCACCCTGGGGCGGGCTGGGCGTCTTGAGTAGATAACGGAGCCTTCGAAACCCCCGGATGTGAGCGCGCGTATCTTGACTATGCCGGACACCTTGCCAATCAACTCGATGCCCTCGGTCTTCTCTCCGCTGGCCAAGGCCCTGCTCGATGGGTTCAGCGAGGGCGTTGTGGTCTTCGACGCCGACGGTCGGCTGCTCTATACCAACCAGCCTGCCCGAGAGGCGCTGGCCGGAATGGACCTATTCGAGGGCGCACCCGATCTTCAGCCCCGGCTGGCGGCACTTGGAGGCCGGCTGCGCCCGCTCCGGGTCGGCGGCCTCGAGCTGGGGGAAGCCATGTTCATCCCTGGCATCGTTGGAGCCACTACGCTGGCGGCCCGGGAAAAAGAGGCTATCGTCAAGACACTGGACGCGCACGGCTGGAAGCTTGCCGAGACCGCCCGGTCCCTGGGCATCAGCCGCACCACCCTATGGCGCCGCCTCAAGGCGTACGGGCTCCATCGAGACGGCCGGAGTAAATGGGCGCAAACCTCCTAACTGTTGTCGCCATACTAGCCCTTCAATCTCCCCCGCAAGACCCCTCAGCAGATACCAGCACCGCACACGGAATAGCCTACGAACGCCCTTCTGACCTGCTTCAGTACAACCGGGTGCAGGGTTTGTCGGTCGGGGCGGGCTACCGGGTTCGCCTTCCCGGCACCCGAACGGCCAACGCCTACGGAACGCTGCGCTATGGCTTGAGCGACGAGCGGGTTACCGGGAGGCTCACGATACTCGGTAACGTTGCGGGTGGCCGGCTCGCGCTGAGTGGCTATAACGACATTGCGGACCTGGACCCGTTCTCGCCCGGGCGCACCGTGGGCAACACCCTCAACAGCCTCTTCGCCGGTCATGACAACGGGGACTATGCGCTGGCCGGTGGTGGATCGGCCAGTTTCAGTGTGCCGATCCGGGCAGGGCTGGAGCTGATTCTGACTGGCCAGGTGGAGCAACTAACCAGCATCCCCCGCGTTGCCGAGTCCGCGGTCAACGACTTCCTGGGGGGAACCGGGCTCTTCCCTCCGAACCCACCCGTCGATGAGGGGACCTTTGCCGGCGCGTCGGTGCGGCTCCGCGGCGTCGGCTCCTTCCGCTGGAACCTCACAGCCGACGGGGTGGCCGGGGACGGTACTCCAACGGCCAGGCTCTTTGGGGACGTCCGCCGACGCATCGGCTCGGGCCTGGGTGTTACCGTCCGGCTCAAGGCCGGCGCGGCCACCGAACCAACCACGCCCCAAACCCTCTTTCGTCTGGGTGGGCTCGGCACCGTCCGGGGGTTCGAGTACGCCACGCTTCGGGCGCCTGTATTCTGGGCCGCGCAGGTGGATTTCACCCCCTTTGGGGGCCGGGTGCGACCGGTGATCTTTCTGGACGCCGGTCAGGCGTCGCAAATCTCGAGTCTGTTCTCCAGTTCAGCTCTGGTCGGCGGTGGTTTCGGGCTCTCGCTGTTCAGGGGTCTCATCCGATTCGATCTGAGTAGTGATATCACTCCAGATCAGTCGAGCAAGGTGCGGTTCGATCTCGTGGTCCGGGGGGTCAGGTGATGAGGCTTGGATTGGCACTTGCTGTCGGGGTGGCGCTCTTGACGGGGTGTGACGTACGGGAAACACAGCTAGCGCAGGCTGGACGGCTGGAAGCCCAGTGGGCTGGAGCGGACTCCGGCAAAATCTCCACCCTGGCTGCCGCCGAGTGGTGCACCGAGCGACGTTGGCTCGAGATCCGGGCTATCCAAGGGGATACGGGCCTGGCCCTCGCGCTGTATCCGGTGGATAGCATCATCGCCGACAGCTACCCGGTTGTGGACCCAACCCGGGCCGACTCGGTGCGTCCCTCCGCGAGTCTGGGGCTCAGATTGTTCTCCCAAACCGCCGTCAAGGGATATCGGGGAGACAGCGGGGCGGTGCTGCTGGTGCGCTCCAGCTCGGGACGGCTTTCCGGGAAGGTCACAGCCCGGGTCCGCGGGGTGCCGAACGGCGAACAGGTCAGGCTCAGCGGCAAGTTCGATCAGGTTGCTGTGTTGCCGCAGGAACGCGGCTGCGTGGCTGAGTCGCCTGACAGCAGCGCCGACAGCCTGCAGGACTCCTCGGAAAGTGCAGAGTCAGGCGATGGGCAGGTAGATTGAGGCATGGAGAACACCTACTTCCGGAAGGGTTTCGGCCTCAAGAGCGAGATCGCGGGACGGCTCACCGCGGATTATCACAGCGGGGTAGTGGAGGCCTTGCGGGCCAGCGACTACCGGCTGGTGGTGGGTCAGCTGACCTTCCGGCTGGCCCGTGAGTTCGGCTTCTGCTACGGGGTCGACCGTGCGGTTGAGTATGCCTATGAAACCCGCACCAAGTTTCCTGGCCGCCGGCTCTTTCTGGTGGGCGAGATCATCCACAACCCCCATGTGAACCAGAAGCTGCGTGATATGGGCATCACGATTCTGGCTCACCAGGAGAGCGGGGAGTTCGACTTTTCAGGTCTCACTCCCGACGATGTGGTGATCATGCCGGCCTTTGGCGTGACGATCGGCGACTTCGAGCGGCTTCGCGCCATCGGGTGCGTGCTGGTGGACACCACCTGCGGCTCGGTCTTGAACGTCTGGAAGCGGGTGGAGAGTTATGCCCGGGATGGGTTCACCGCGGTCATCCACGGAAAACACTACCACGAGGAGACCAAGGCTACCGCAAGCCAGGTCATGAAATACCCGCAAGGGAGATACCTTGTGGTGTTCGATATGGCGGAAGCTCGGATGGTCTGCGATTTCATAGAAGGGAAGGGCAGTGTCGCCGCGCTGGAGGCGAAGTTCCGGCAGGCGGTTTCCCCTGGATTCGCCTTCGATCTCGACCTTGCCCGGGTAGGAATCGCCAACCAGACCACCATGCTTTCCGGCGAGTCGCTGGCCATTGCGGACGAGGTGCGGAAGAGTATGGTCCGCCGCTATGGCCCCGAGGCCGCCGGCGATCATTTCAGATCGTTCGATACGATCTGCTCCGCGACCCAGGAACGACAGGACGCAATACTCGCCCTATTGCAGGAGCCGCTCGACCTCATGGTCGTGGTCGGTGGATATAACTCGAGCAACACCTGCCACCTTGCCGCCCTGGTGCAGCAGCACGGGGTCACCGCCTATCACATCGAGGATGCTGACGCGGTGGACGTGGACACCGGCACCATCCGCCACCAGCCCATCGGCACCAAGACCGAGGTGGTAGCCGCAGACTGGCTGGGCAGCTCTCGAATCATCGGGATCACGGCCGGTGCCTCGACGCCGAACAACAAAGTCGGGGAGACGATCGCGCGAATCAGTGCCGTCGCGGGAGTGGAGATCGAACTATAGCCTTCATCGATCTCAGTCATACCATCGAGCACGGGATGACTACTTATCCCGGCCTTCCCGGTCCGATCATCTGCGACTACCTGAGTCGGGAAGCTTCCCGCGCTCACTATGCCCCCGGGGTCGAATTCCAGATCGGCAAGATCGAGATGGTAGCCAATACCGGGACCTATCTCGATGCCCCGTTCCACCGCTATGCCGACGGGAAAGACCTGGCGCAACTTCCTCTCGAGTCGCTCGCTGACCTCGATGCGATCGTGGTGCGCATCGGTGGTGACGCGGGCCGGGCAATCACCGCCGAGGCGTTCGAGGACATCGAGGTTGAAGGCAAGGCGGTGCTGATCGAGACCGGTTGGGACGTTCACTGGAGGACCGAGCGCTACCTGACGGGCCATCCGTTCCTGACGGCCGACGCCGCCGAGAACCTGGCGAGCCGAGGGGTCAAGCTGGTGGGCATCGATTCTCTGAACATCGACGACACCGCGGATGCGGCCCGCCCGGTCCACTCTACGCTGCTCAGGTCGGGAGTACCGATCGTTGAGCACATGTGTCATCTCGCCCGCCTGCCGGAGCGAGACTTCAAATTCTTCGCCGTGCCCGCGAAGGTGGCCGGATTCGGCAGCTGGCCGGTGCGGGCCTACGGACATGTCCTTTCGTCAAACGACCGTCTCGGGCTTTCCCGCCGTCGCCCTTCGATCGGCTGAGTTGGAGCTGATCGCCATCCCGAGCCTCGGGATGAAGCTCACCAATCTCCGGCGGCTCACCGGTCGCGAATGGCTCTGGCGCAACAATCAGATTCCGCTGGCACCGCCACGAGCCGGCTCCTCCTACGTAGAGTCGGCCGACAGTGGCGGCTGGGACGAGTGCTTCCCGACGGTGGGGCCATGTCCAGTGCCAGGTGCACCGCCTGGAACGCCTCCGCTGCCCGATCATGGCGAGCTGTGGACTGCAGCCTGGAGCAGCTCGGTCTCCGACACCAGTGAAGGGACCACACTCGGCGGCTCCGCCCGGGGAGCGGTCTTCCCCTACGAGTTCCACCGGCAGATCACCCTGGATCCGAAGGAGCCTGTGGTCCGCTTCCGGTACCTGCTGCGTCACACTGGTGACACGCCGTTTCCCTGGATCTGGTCGTCCCACCCCTTGCTGAATGTGCAGCCGGGGTCGGTGCTCTCGCTGCCGGGTGTCAGTCAGGTGAAGCTGGCCGCGGTCCACGGACGGGAAGACCTGCACCCGGACGATGTGGTGAGCTGGCCCGGTGCCGTGGGTGGCGACGCGTCCCGGTTCACCTTCCCGAAAAACGGTGGCTGGGCAATCAAGGCCTTTGGCGACCTTGGCTTGGAAGGTCGCATGACGCTGACCGATCCACGGAAGGGCGAACGGCTCGAGCTTCAGGTGAGGCGAGAGGAGGTCCCGCAGGTTGGCGTATGGATCAACTGCCGGGGCTGGGCGCCGCCGGGGCGTACTCCTTATTACAACCTGGCCCTCGAACCCTGTATCGGGGCCCCGGACCGCCTCGACCTGGCGGTCACCGAGTGGCACACCGCGGAAACGCTCCATCCGGGGCAGGAGCGCGCGTGGGCGCTCGAGGTGCGGCTAGTGGCAGATTCCGACTGATTGAACCGGTCGGTCTTCGTCCATCTCAGGATGAGATTGCGGGCAGCAGGTCCGCTACCGCCGCGATCGTCAGAGGCGCGCTCCCCTCGGCCCGGTTGTTCACCAGCAGGTAGGCCGGAATCCTGGTCTTCACCGCGGCCTCGACCAATCGAACCAGATCTCTCCGCAGCTTCGGGTTGGGCTCGCGTATTCGATCGTAGGGCGCAAACACGTCGACCGCCTCATCGTAGGTTCTGCCCGGCCGCAGGAGCGCGCGAGCCACGATGAACGGACCGGAGAGCGAGCCGGGCAGGTCGAGCTGATGCCCGATAGGAGGCATGCGGGTCCACGAGTTGAACACATGCGCCACACCATGCTCCCGCAGGACGGCAAAGTACATGGGGGTGAGGAATTCCTCGTTCCTGAGCTCGACCGCGAACTGTCCCTCGCGCGGTAGTGCCGAAAAAAATTCGTCCAGCCTGCTGGCGAATCCCTCGGCATCGATCCCGCTCGATTTCGCCAGCGTCTGGAACTCGAAGATGAACGGGCCGGTATGCTCGGCGAAATGGCGCTGGTGGGGCTGATAGATCTCCTCCGTGAACAGATCGGCGTTGAGGAAATCAGGGTTGACCTTTCCAGCCCGGGCCGGGTCCTGAGCCTTGGTGAAGGTGTGGACGGTGAGCTGGCTCCAGACCTTGCTGAGGCAGGGAAAGCCCGGTGGCAGCTGCTCGGCGTAGCCCCGAAGCACCTCCTCGGTCGGGGGAGCGTAGAAGCTCGAGTCGATTCCGACAGCGCCGAAGAGGGGAAACGCGGCGTACTCCTGCAACATCTTCGTCGCCGCGCCTTTCGAGCCGTAGTCCTGATGGTAGACCAATCCTTTCCAGCCCGGGTAATTCCAGGTCGATGTCCCGAAACGCACTAAGGGTGGAATCCGGCTGCCTAACCGCTCGAATTCAGCGAGATCCAGAACACCGCTCTCGGGCCTACTCATGACTGCCTAAGGCTCGGGCACGATCTTGAAGACACCCCCGCCGGCCTGAAGTACGTAGAGCTCTCCGGCCGAGTCTTCCCCGAAGCTGAGGATCGGCCCTCCCGGGGCGAGCGACGGCCAGCTGGCCTCATCGGTCACGGTGCCCCCGGCATTGCGAAAGCTCCTGACCCAGCCCCGACATAAATCAGCGTAGAAGTAATGGCCTTGAAGGGACGGGATGGCCCCGCCGCGGTAGACGTAGCCGCCGGTGATGGAGCACCCTTCCTGGTGGGTGTACTCTAACAGCGGTAAGGTCAGGCCAGTCTGATCGCACCCTGGGCCGTGGAAACATCGAGAGCCTTCCATGACGCTCCAGCCGTAGTTTACTGCTCTACCGCCGCCATCCGCCGGCGTTGAAACGTCGACCTCTTCCCGTTGGCTCTCACCTACATCGGCGATGTAAAGATCTCCGTTGGCCCGGTCGAAGCTGAACCGCCACGGGTTACGCAGGCCATAGCTCCAGATCTCGGCGCGGGCGTCGGGCCTTCCCACGAACGGATTGTCGGCCGGTACTGTGTACGGGTCCCCGGTTCCCACATCGATGCGAAGAATGGAGCCGAGCAGGTCCGACAGGTCCTGCCCGCGGGCTTGGGGATCGCCGCCCCCGCCCCCATCACCCAGGCCGAGATACAGGAAGCCGTCGGGTCCAAACACTAGCTGTCCTCCGTTGTGGTTGGCCGCCGGCTGGGCAGCCGTCAGGACCACCTGTTCGCTGGCGGGGTCCGCGCGGTCCGGGTCGGCGGAAACCTGGAGGCGCGACAGGACGGTGTTACCAGCCAGATCGGTATAGTGAACCAGAAAACGGCCGTTGGTCGTGTACCCCGGATCGAACGCCAGCCCGAGCAGGCCTTGCTCGCTCCCGGCGGAGACCTTGGCGCTCAAGTCGAGGAATGGCGCTTCCAGGAGCAGCCCCTCTTTCACGATCCGGATGCCACCGGTCTTCTCGACAATGAACAGCCGGGCATCGGCCGGGGGAGCCGTCAGGTACAGGGGGCTGCTCAATCCTGCTGCCACCTGCTCCAGACGAGCCCCTGCGCCGACGGGAGGTCCCGCGATTCCGTCTTCAGAGCAGGCACTGGCGCTGACACCCAAAGTCAGCGAAAGTCCGGTGCGGGCGAGCAAGCGACATAGATGCATTGTGAAACCTCGGAGGCAAGTGCCAGCCCGATGAAACCAATGAAATCAATGCGGGCTGCATGGCTTGTGCTTCTTGGAAGCTGTACGCCGCTCGGGCTCTGGATATACGAAGACCCTGTTGTGACGGTGGCACGGGTGACACTGGAGGTCCGGCAGCAGCCGACGGCCGCGTCCCCCGTGGTCGTGGCCCTCGCCGTCGACAACCGGAACGATTATCCCCTTTCGGCCACGCGGATGGAGGTCTGGCTCCGCCTGGATGGGGTTCCGATTGGGGCGCTGAGGCAGGATAGCACGCGCGCCGTCCCGATGGAGGCTGTCGCAACCGTCGCCATGCCGCTGGTTCTGGAGAAGCGGGCCACGCCTTCGCACCTGCGCACGCTCGACACCGGCAGCCATCGATTCGCGGTGCGCGGCCAAGCCACGTTCAAGACCCCGTTCGGTACCCGGAACGTCCGCTTTGCGGATGAGGGCGAAATGATCTTTGGACAGCGTCCGGGTGAGTCATCGCCCTGACTTGATCCGGGCCCGCTCCAGGCGTTCCAGGTGGGTGATGGTGAGTGTCACGGCCCCGAACTCCTCCTCAACCTTACCCCGAAAGATGAAGGGCCCCTGGTCGAACAGGACGTGACCGCGCTCACGGTAGACCTGGGGAAAGAGTACCGCCTCGATCAGCCCGTAGCCATCATCGAACGTCGCGAACTCCATCGGCTCGTCCTTGGCGGTGTGGACCGGCTTGGCCGTGGTGAGCATGCCGGCAGCCAGGATGTGCTGCCCGACGTGCTGATGCAGTTTGGTGCTGGGGCAGAGCCGGAAGCGACGAAGCCGGTCGGCATGGAGCTGCATGGGGTGGGCATCGGTAATGAATCCCAGCGTCTCATATTCTTCCCGTCGGCGGCGCTCGGGGGAGTACTCTCGTAGATTGGGGACAGAG
Organism: Gemmatimonadales bacterium; assembly: GCA_035557715.1. Classification (GTDB taxonomy): domain Bacteria; phylum Gemmatimonadota; class Gemmatimonadetes; order Gemmatimonadales; family GWC2-71-9; genus CAVVWJ01. The sequence goes on along the minus strand of DATMDQ010000186.1, from coordinate 7,972 downwards.
GGAGGGAGGTCGGAGAACCAGCCGGGCAGCGGGGCAGCGGGGCAGTTTGCCTCCTCGAGTTGCCCCTTCGTAATGTGCTCTTGCTGTCCATCCGCCCCGCTGCCCATCCGCCCAGAGGGCATCCGCCCCGCCGAATCCACCAGCCACAGCATCATCGGCCGGCTCCACCCACCGGCGATCGAATCGAGCGCACCGACCTTGATCAGCAGGCGAAGGTCGGACGGTCCGATTCCGCTGCGGGTGCGGAAGTCGTTGAGGGAAGTGAAGGGGCGGCTGTTGCCTCCCCGCCTCCCCGCCTCCCCGCTTCCCCGCGCCCCGAAGATCCGTTCCACTCCATCCGCTGAAAGCCCCTTCACGAACTGCAATCCGATCCGAAGCTCCAGTCCCTTACCGCTGCAGCGGAAGTCGCTGGCGTTGACGTCTGGCGGCAGGATCGTGAGCCCCATCCGAATGGCCTCGGCGACATAGGCGAACGCATGGTAAAACCCGCCGCCATTGGACAGCACCGCCGCCATGAACTCCGCTGGATGGTTGGCACGGAGCGCGCAGGAGTGCTGAGCCACCTGGATGTAGGAACACGAGTGTCCCTTGCAGAAGCTGTACCCCGCAAAGGACATGATCATCTCCCAGACCCGCTTGGCCCCGTCGGGGTTCCGCCCCAGGCGCATCGCTCCGGTGAAGAACTCCTCGGCGTAGGCGGCGAGGTGCTTGGCCGGCCGCTTTTTGGAGAGCGCCTTACGGAGTCCGTCGCCGGTGGCGGGCGACATGCCGGCGAACGTCGCACAGACGTTCACCACGTCTTCCTGATACACCATGATCCCGAACGACTCGATCAGGGTGTCCTTGAGTGACGGATCCAGCGGCTCGTAGGGTGCTCCATTGCGCAGCCGCTCGAGGTAGAGCCGGATGTACTTGTTCGATGCCGGCCGGATCATACTGGTGTTGAGCACCAGTAGCTCGAAGGTGTCGGCCTGACTCTTGGCGCACAGCAGCCGGGAGGCGGGGGACTCGGTGTAGAAGACGCCCATCGTCCGCCCGGTGCGAAACAGCTGCTTGGCGCCTTCATCGTCGCCGGCTGCCGATGAGGTGTAGTCGATGCGATGGGTGGTATGGCCGTGAACCGCGTCGATGGCATCACGGATCACGGCGAGCGACCGGTTGCCGAGCAGATCGATCTTCACCAGTCCGGCATCCTCGGTGCCGTCCTTCTCGAACTGGATGACGGGCACAGGAAGAGCCTGCCCCGAGCCATCTAGCGAGGGGAGCGTCTTGGCGGCGCACTCCACCGGTACATAGTCGGTGAGGGGACGTGGAGTGATCACGATCCCGCCCGGATGCACCGACAGGTGGCGAGGAACCCCAACCAGACTCTCCGCTGCCCGGGCGAAGTCCTGCCAATTAGAGGCGAGCTGGAGCCCCCGAAAATTCGGGTGGGTGGCGATCAGCTTATCCAGCCGTTCACCCGGCTCATAGAAGAACGGCATCCGCCGGGTTACCTCTCGGATCTCTCCCGCCGGCCGGCCGTGTACCTTGGCCACCTCACGCAGCGCGCCCCGTGACTGGAAGGTGTTGTGGTTTGCCACCATGGCAGAGTGCATGCGGGGGTAGGTACGAAAGACGTAGGCCAGTACCCGGTCGCGCTCATCCCAGGGAAAATCGAGGTCGATGTCCGGAGGATCCTGCCGCTCGAGGTTGAGAAAACGTTCAAAGATCAATCCGCAGCGAATCGGATCTACGTGGGTGATGCCGAGACAGTAGCTCACCACCGAGTTGGCCACCGAGCCCCTGCCGCAGTGGGTCGGCGCATGGCGGACGATATCACGTACCACCAGGAAGTAGTCGGCGAAGCCCTTCTGTCCGATGATACCGAGCTCCAGATCCAGCCGTTCACTCAGTTCAGGAGTGATCGTGCTGTACCGCCACCGGGCTCCCTCCAGCGTGAGCTTCTGCAGCTGCGAGAAGGCGGATCCGGTATCGGCGATGCGAGGGGGCACGATTCGCTGACCGACCGGGATCCGGTAGGCGCACCGTTCCGCGATGTCCATCGCTGCGCGGATTGCTTCGGGGCAGTCGGGGAAATGCCGCGCCAGCTCCTCGGTGGAACAGAGCCAGGCTGCAGTGGGCCAGACCTCCTCCGCCGGGAGGGTGGACAGGGTGGTGTTCAGCGCGATGGCGCGGAGCAGTCGGTGCCGGCTCCAATCTTCAGCGTTCGCGGCGACCACTCCGTTGGTGGCCACGGCGGGGAGCCCCAGCCGGCGCGCGGCCGCCAGTGTCTCGTGTCGTCTCCTGCCAGGGCGAAGCTCGGCGTAGAGATTCTCGGGCCCGCTGATACGCAGGGTCTGCTCGAGGAAATTGATATCGCGGGAGAGAAGGATGAGACCTTCTCGATCGTTCGGGAGAAGAGCGGACAGGCGGCCCGTCCGCCAGTGAATCGCTGTAATAGCGCGGCAGAGTGCACCCCAGCCGAGCTCGTCCGCCGCGAGCGCCACAACTTCCTGGCCATCCGCCACCAGATGGGCGCCGAGGATGGGGCGCACGCCCACCGCGTCGCAGGCGCGCTGGAACTCGACCGCTCCGTAGACCCCATTGGTGTCGGTGCAGGCGAGCGTACCGAAGCCACGTTCGGCGGCCGCCCGGGCCAGTACCTCAGGGCTGGAGACGCCGAGGCCGAAGGAAAAATGAGAGTGGGTGTGGAGGTGAGTCATTCTAAAAAGCGTGAGCGGGAAAGAAAAAACGTGAGCGGTGAGCGGGAGAGGAATGAAAAGATTCCTCGTCCTATCAAAGCTTCGGCCCCTTCGCTTTGCTCAGGGTGACAACGTTTCGTGTCAGCAGTCCCGCTCACCGCTTACGCTTTTTCTTTCCCGCTCACGCTGTTGTGGTCTAGAAACTCATCGAGAAGACGATTGAAGTCGTCCGGCTTGTCGAGGTGGATCCAGTGGCCGGTATCCTCCACCACTCGGTGGGGAAATCCCTTGCCCAGGCGATGCAGGCTGAAGGGCATATCGTTGTGCGGCGTGACGATCGCCAGCTTAGGCCCACTATATCTGGCGAGCGCCGGATCGGGATCGAACTGCATTATGTCCCGCAGCAGCTGAACGACTGCTTCCCGCGGCGTCGCCTTGAGATCAGCAAGCAGCCGCGACCGAATCGCGCTGTCCGGCCCGGCGATAGTGGTCCAGTACGCCTGGCTGGTGCTGTCGTAGTTCGAGTCGAAGCCGCCGAGGTAGGCTTTCGCTTCGGCCGGCGGGATCTGCTTGCCATCGCCGATCGGGTCCACCAGAACCAGCCCCGCCACGCGATCGGGGTGAGTACCAGCGTACGTCAACGCCGCTCCGCCACTCATGCTGTGGCCCACCAGCACGAAACGGTCGAACCCCAGTGTATCGACTACGGCGGCGATGTCACCGGCGATAGCCGCGAGCGTGTAGTTGCTGTCCTTCGGTGGCTCGGAGCGGCCGTGACCACGGACGTCGAATGCCACCGCCCGGCGAGTCCGGCGCAGGTGCTCGAGCTGTCTCGACCAGTGGGTGGAATTCCCGGCCAGCGAGTGCGCGAACACCACCGGCAGGCCCCCACTGCCTCCATCGTCAACCGCCAGCGCTCCCGCATGACCCGCCACTCGTTTAGTGCTCACGTTTTTTTCTTCCCGCTCACGCTTTTCTCGTGCGACCACGCCGGGCGCTGCTTGAGGAGCCGGGCATACACCGGGCAACTCGGGGCATGCGCGCCAGGTAGATAGCCAATGCTCATCAGGAACTCGCCCACGATCTCGCCTCCGGTGAAGCGAAAGGTCTGCTTGAAGAGCTTCACCCACTCCTCCTTGCTGCGGGGATGGTGGGCGGCAAGCCAGCCGGCGAATGACCCGTGCGTGCGGCGGAGCTCCAGGATCCGGCGGGCGTTCCCGATAGCAGCGTCCACCTTCAGGCGGTTCCGAATGATGCCGGGATCGGCGAGGAGGCGCGCGCGGTCCGCATCGCCGTAGGCTGCTACTACCTCCGGGTCGAAGCCGCTATACGCCTGCTGAAACGCCGCCCGCTTCTTGAGGATGGTGAGCCAGGAGAGGCCCGCCTGGTTGATCTCCAGCACCAGCCGCTCGAAGAGCTCGGCATCGCCCTCCAGAGGGAAACCGTACTCCCGCTCATGGTAAGGTCCATGCCATTCATGGCCTGGAGCCACATCACAGTATGTCTGGGCCATAGGCGGCTATTGGCTATTGGCTATTGGCTGTTTCATCTTCCTGCTGCGATCCGCTTCGCTTCTCATGCTAGTGTCCAATAGCCAATAGCCACATGCGCGCAGTGATTTATGAGGGAGCAGGCGGTCCCGAAGTCATCGCCATCGGCGAAGTGCCCAAGCCCGAGGTCCGGCCCGACCATATCCGGGTGCGGGTCCATGCGGCGGGATTGAACCGGGCCGATCTGATCCAGCGCCGGGGACAGTATCCCGCGCCGCACGGATGGCCCGCAAATATTCCGGGGCTCGAGTATGCCGGAGAAGTCGAGGCCGTGCGGCCGGGCGTCACCCGCTGGAAAGTAGGCGACCGGGTGATGGGGCTCGTCGGCGGTGGCGCGCAGGCCGAATTCGTGGTGCTGCACCAGGATGAGGTGCTTCCAATTCCCGCGGGGTTGTCGTACGCCGAAGCGGCAGCGATCCCGGAGGCGTTCCTCACGGCGTACGATGCGCTGGTGACTCGGGGTCGCCTGCAGGCCAACGAGCGGGTGCTGATCCACGCGGTGGGTAGCGGTGTAGGCACCGCGGCAGCCCAGCTGGCCAGGCATCTTGGCGCCACGGTGCTGGGGACCTCGCGCAGCGGCGACAAGCTCGCCCGGGCTCTGGTCTACGGGCTCGAGATCGGAATCGACACCAGTCGAACTCCCTTCCGCGACGCCGTGGGGGAGCCGGTCAACGTGGTGCTGGATGTTCTCGGCGGCCCTTCCTTCACCGATAACCTGGCGGTGCTGGCCCCACGCGGCCGCCTGGTCCTGCTGGGGTTCCTGGCGGGCAGCAGGACCGAAGCCGACCTGGGGCCAATCCTCCGCAAACGGCTGGAGGTCATCGGAACGGTCATGCGGACGCGGGGGCTGGATGAGCGGATTCCATTGGTGCGCGAGTTTGCCGCTACCATGCTGCCGCTCTTCGATCCGAAATTGGAACGAGGGGCCCCTCTCCGCCCGGTGCTGGAGCGCACCTATCCGATGGCTCAGCTGGCTGACGCGCATCGGGTCATGGAAGGAAATGCCACCTTCGGAAAGATCGTGGTGGAATGGTAAGAGGTGAGAAGTGAGAAGTGAGAGGTAGGATGGCCACCATGCACGGCCATGCTGCCGTAGCGGGTGCGGATGTGATCGATGGCATGCTGGAGGTCAGCAGGAGCGCTGTTGGTGTGCTGTTGCCGCCCATCTGCCCCGCTGTCCCGCTGTCCCCCCCAGAGTTCCAGCTGCGCCTCCGCCTCCGTCAGCCGGTCGAGAGTGAGCGCCACTGCCCGGACTGCCAGGCGTTTGGTGTTGGCCAGCACGAAGGCTCGGCGGGCGGCATCCCAGAGCTCCGCGTCGAGCATTGCCGCTCGCAGCGGCACCGCGCGAGCATCGGCAGTGTAGTCGGCGTAGGTTGCTTCCACCCGCAGCCGCCCCGCGGTGAGTCCGCGCTGGCGGAGCCGGCGGCCGAGCCGCTGGCTCATGAGGCGGAGCAGGGGGTAGAGAACGCCGATGTCGTTGGTGTCGGTGGTCAGGGCATGCGCCAGGTGAAACTCGGCCTGCCGCTCTGGCGGCAGCACTGGCCGGGGATCGATTCCCCGCGCTCGAGCCCGGAGCGTCCGACCATCACGACCGAACACGCTGCATAGGGCGCTCTCGGAAATAACAGCGATCTCACCGATGAGATCGAGCTGGTAGTCCTCCAGCCGAGCTCGCATGCTGGTGCCGAGCTCGGGTAATACCTCCAATGGATGAGGGGCCAGAAATCCCCGCTCGTCTCCGGAGGGCACGTACAGCAGTGATTCGCTGTCCGCCCGTCCGCCCGTCCGTCCATTCGCTCCGCTCAGGACAAGCCTGTCCGCCTTAATAGCTGCCTGACTCACCAGCTTGTTGCTGGCCACTCCAACCGTCACCGAGAAGCCGAGCCGCTGACTGGTTTCCCGCCGGATGCGTGCGGCCACATCCTGGGGCGGCCCGAAGAGCTGTCCGGTGCCGGTGAGGTCGAGAAAGGCGTGGCCGTATCCCCGCGGCTCGATGGTTGGTGCGTAGATCCGGAAGATCTCATGCAGCGCGCGCGAGGCCCGGGCGTAGAGCCGGGGGTTGGGTGGAAGTACGATGAGATCGGGGCAGAGCCGCTGCGCCTTTCGCACCGACATCCCCCGCTCCAACCCTGCCAGCCGGGCTTCGGCCGAGAGGGCCAGGATGGTGGCCCGGTCGGCGCCGGGTGGTGCTACCGCCAGTGGCCTTGTCCGAAGCGCGGGCGCGACGAGGCCTTCCAGGGAGGTGCAGAAGGCGGGTGGGTCGACGAACAGGACAGAGCGAAGCATCTACTTATCGGACCATACCGCCAGCTCGTAGCCGCTCGGATCAGTAAAGTGAAACCGCCGGCCGCCGGGAAAGCTGAAGATTGGGCGAGCGATCCCGCCACCGGCCTGCCTGACCTTCTGCTCCATGGCCTCGAGGTCGGTCGCATAGATGATGACCAGTGGGCCACCACCAGTCTGGACCTTCGCTGCCGTCTGGAATCCACCGCCAAGCCGCCCATCGGAGAAGCTGGCGTAGTCGGGGCCGTAGTCTTCGAAGGTCCAGCCGAATGCCTGACCGTAAAACCGCTTGGCATCAGGCACGCTTTTGACGGAGAACTCGATGTAGTCAATGCGGCGATCCTGCCCGGCGTTGCTCATAGAGGATTCCTCTGATAGAGGCGCGTTACGAAAGCGTGAACAGTAAACAGTGAACAGTGAACGGGTACTTCAACAGGCTCGTGGAGCCCCCCGTCCACCGTTTACTGTTTACCGTTGACGCATTTTCATAGTAAAACTGCCTGCTGGTCTGAGCTCGCTGCCTCTCGGCGTGGCGCGCGGCCCTCGAGCTGCCGCCGGCGGCGACCACCCGCTCCGCGGGTACCCGCCTCCTCCACCGAAAAGCCGTAAGTCTGCTTCAGCAGGCGAAGCCGGCGGTTGAGGGCGTCCTGGTAGTCCGGACTCACATGGTCCTTTCCGGCATAGTGGCGCCGATAGCGCTCTGCCAGTGCCGGGAACTCCTTAGTAAGGAAGGGAAGGAAGCGGTGCCGCGCCGCGGGGCCAAGCCGGAGCGCCGACCCGACCACGTAGCGGGCGCCCGCCTCCTTCGCCGCTTCCATCAGCCGGGCCAGTCCCGCCCAGTCGTCCGTCACTCCCGGAATGATCGGCGCCACCAGAAGTCCCGCATGGATGCCTCCCTGGGTGAGCCGGTGCAGAGCTCGAAGGCGAGCAGCCGGCACCGGGGAGCGAAGCTCGAGCAGCCGCGCCAGCCGCGGGTCCGCGGTGGCGAGCGAGATGTTGACGGTCACCTCGTGGCGCTGGGCGAGCGCCTGGAGGAGGTCCAGATCGCGGGTGACGAGCGAGGACTTGGTGATGATGCCGATGGATAGCCCATGATAGGAGCGCAGCACCTCCAGGATCCGGCGGGTGAGCCGGAACTGCCGCTCAGCCGGCTGGTAGGGATCGGTGGCGGTACCGATGACCAGCGAGTGGCCGGCGAGCCGGGCGGGATTGAGTGTCCGCGCGAGCACCTCGGCGACATCGGTTTTGACCAGGATCTCTTTCTCGAAGGCTTCTTCGGGCGGTAGGAGGGAACGATGGAACGATGGAGCGATGGAAGACTCCGCCCGTTCCATCTTCCACCGATGTGTATCCCTCGCGTAGCAGTAGGTGCAGCCGAACTCGCAGCCGACATAGGGATTGATCGACCAGAACCCCATGCCGGTGGAAGCGGGTGTGTTGAGCACCGAGTTGACC
>DATMDQ010000185.1:0-17980 GCA_035557715.1 Gemmatimonadales bacterium | reverse complement strand
GCGGCTCCATTCGCCGGAAGAGATCCGCATGCTGGTGGAGCAGAGCACCGAGGGCGGAAGTCTGGGTGGGCAGTACGCCCGACTGCTGGAGGGTGTGTTCGAGTTCAGTGAGAAAACGGCCCAGGATGTCATGACGCCGCGCACCCAGATGGCGGCACTCAGCGCCGACCTCACAGTCGAGGAGGCCGCCGATCAGGTGGCCAGCTACGGCCGCTCGCGCTATCCGGTGTATACCGAATCGCTCGATGAGATCATCGGCGTAGTGCACGCCAAGGACATCCTAGCCGCGCTCCGGGCTCGGCCGGGGCAGACCGTCCGCATCATCATGCGCCCGCCGCTCTTCGTGCCCGGCACCCGGGAGGTGGAGGACGTGCTGGCCGACATGAAGCGGCTCAAGACCCACCTGGCCATCGTGCTGGACGAATACGGCGGGACCGCCGGGTTGGTCACCATGGAAGATCTGCTGGAAGAGATCGTGGGGCAGATCTACGACGAGTATGATCCCCAGGACCGGGCCGGCCCCACCGACGGCGCGCCCCGGCTGGACGGCTCGATGACGATCTCCGAGTTCAACGGTCAGTTCGGAGCCACGCTCGACGATACCGACTACACCACCATCGGCGGCTACATCTTCGGCCAGCTGGGGCGGCTGCCCCGGCCGGGCGACCGGGTGACTGTGGGTTCATTCACCTCCGAGGTGATCGAGATGGAGGGCCGGCGGGTGAAGACCATCCGTCTTCACTCCCCCAAGCCTGAAGAAGCGCCGGTCTCGAAACCGGGTTGATGTTCCCCACCTCCATTGCCGCGATCCCCCCCGGCGCCCTCGATCTCACTGGCGAGGCTGTCCGGCGTCGCCGCGCCCTGCAGCGGGCCACCATGGGTGCGCTGGAACAAGCCGGATTCGAGGAGCTGATTCCCCCCACCTTCGAGTACGAGGACACCTTCATTCGCGCCGGTGGACCCGGTGTGGCGGAGCGGCTGGTTCGCTTCCCCGACCGGGATGGCCGAATTTTGGCGCTCCGCTATGACTTCACCGCCAGCCTGGCGCGAGTAGCCGCGACGACTTTTTCCGCAGCCAGCGGGACCTTGCGGCTGTGCTATTCCGGAAAGGTGTTCCGGCAGGAGCCGGAGCGAGGCGGGCGTCCCCGCGAGATGCTGCAGGTCGGCGCCGAGCTATTGGGACAGGGCGACCTGGCCGCGGATATCGAGATCGTCCGGCTTACGCTGACGCTGCTTGCGGCGGCGGGATTGAAAGACTTCCAGGTCAACCTGGGACACGTCGGGGTGCTCGCGGCCGGACTCGACACCCTCGAGGAGCCGCTGCGAACCGACGTCAGGCGATGGATCGACCGCAAGGATCGGGGCAGCCTTCGGGCGGCGTTGGCAGGCCTGTCGGGCGACGCGGGCGCACTGATGACTCTTCCGTTCGTGATCGGACGGCGGGAGGCGTTGGAAGACGCAGCGAAGACCGCGCCGAAGACGTCGCGGCCTGGACTGCAGCACCTCCTGATGCTCGATGCGGCGCTCACCGCAAAAGAGCGGGCCCACATTGTCTACGATCTGGGCGAAGTGCGCGGGCTGGAGTACTACACCGGAATCCATTTCGAGCTCTATATCGCCGGGGCCGGGCGGGCGGCCGGAGCCGGCGGCCGCTACGACGATCTGATGGGGCGCTTCGGCCGGCCGATGCCGGCCGTGGGTGTGGCACTCGACCTCGACACCATCGTCGAGGTGGCCGTGTGACCCGGTTGCGCATCGCCCTGGCCAAGGGCCGCCTGTTCGAGCCGGCAGTGGCCCGGTTCCGGCAGGCTGGGGCAGAGCTCGCCACCGACCCCGGACGCAAGCTCCTCATTCCCTCGAGTGACCCGTCGATCGAATTCCTGGTGGTGAAGCCCGGGGACGTTCCGGTCTACGTGGAGTCGGGAGCCGCGGACCTGGGTGTGACCGGTACAGACGTGCTGCGGGAGACCAACGCGGATGTGCTCGAGCCGCTGGAGCTGCAATTCGGGTTTTGCCGCCTGGTCGTAGCGGCGCCGGCCGACGTGCCGTACCCGGCCCTGCCCGGCGGCGTGACCGCGCGTGTCGCCACCAAGTATCCTCGACTGGCGCAAGCGTACTTCGCCGCTGCCGGCCGGCCGGTGGATATCATCGAGGTGGGAGGGTCGGTGGAAGTGGCGCCGCTGCTCAACCTGTCGCACTGGATCGTGGATCTGGTCGATACCGGCAACACGTTACGGGCGAACGGCCTGGTCGAGCGGGGAACGATCCTCAACTGCGGTGCGGTGCTGGTGGCCAACCGGGCGAGCCAGAAGCTGAAGCTGGATGCGTATTTGGAGTTGATGGAGCGACTGGAACACGTGTCCAAGTAGCTCTGTGCACCCCACCCCACCGCGGCAGAGTGGGTCTCCTTCGCGCACCCCGTTCGCTCTGACACGGGAATCCCACGAGAACCGGCCGCTCACCGGGTGCCCGTTTACGGGCGGATGCGCTCCGGAGGGCCCACTCTCTGCCACGACCCCTCCCCTCGCATTTAGATCCAGAATGAGGAGTGAACCAGCCTTCGCCGCAGGGCGCCAAGCACCACTCTTCGCTCAGGAGGGGACCTTACTCCGCAAGGCCAATGTTGCCGCCAGCTCGATCGCCGCACGCATGCTCGACGCGTCTGCCTTTCCAGTCCCCGCAATGTCCAGCGCAGTGCCGTGATCCGGCGACGTACGCGGAAAGGGTAGACCCAGCGTTACGTTCACCGCTCGTCCGAACGCCGCCACCTTGATCGCCGTCATTCCCACATCGTGATAGGGCGCGAGCACTGCGTCGAACTCTCCCCGCATCGCCCGGACGAAAACGGTGTCCGCCGGTAGCGGGCCCGCGGCACCCAGCTCCTCCGCCGCCGGCCGCAACACGCGCTCCTCCTCGTCGCCGAAGAGGCCCGACTCGCCGGCGTGCGGGTTGACCGCGCACACCGCCAGGCGGGGCCGCTCGATTCCCCACCAACTCTGAAGCGCGTGGCTCACCGTTCGGCCGGTCCGCACCACGCGGTCAATCGTGAGCAGTGCCGGCACATCCCGGAACGGCACATGGGTTGTGACCAGAACTACGCGAAGGGGGAGGCTGGCGGGATCGTCGCTGGTATGCTCGGCGGCGAGCATCATGGCCACGTCTACATCGCCGGCCAGATGCGCCAGCCATTCGGTGTGACCGGGATAGGGAAAGCCTGCGAGATGGAGCGCGTGCTTGTGAGCCGGGGCGGTGACGATGGCGTCCACCTCGCCGCTGAGGGCGAGCTTGACCGCCGCTTCGACCGAGTGGCCCGCGATGCGGCCCGCGCGGATCACCCGCTTGCGGTCGGGGTCCGAATCGCCGCTGCCCAGACCCCATGCTCCCACGGAAACCCTGCGCTGAGCCGGAATGCCGGCGATCTGCTCTTCCGCGCCAACAATCGTGATCTCGGCGTCTAGCGGTTCAATCAGTGCCCGGGCGGTTATCTCTGGTCCGATACCTCGGGGATCGCCCAGTGTCACAGCTAAACGCGGCCTACTGTCCCTTCCCGTCTTTCTCGTCCTTCCCGTCAGGAGCGGATCTCGACGTAGGTCGCCTTTCGCAGCCGGTCGAGATAGCGGCGAATGGCGAGCTGCTGCCCCAGCTGCTCGCGGATGCGATCGCGGACGTCCTCATACTTGATGTCGCCCTCGGGCCGGCGGCCCGTCACCTGGAGCACCACGAACTGCTCGCGACCGCTCGCCGGGAGGGTGAACAGCGGCACCACCGCGCCGGAGTCTGCCGTACCGATCACCTTGGCGTAATTTTCCGGCAGCTTCGTGATCGGCACGGCGTCCGCTGCGCGCTCCGCCGATGGGTCGTGATAAAGTCGTTGGAGTGAATCGAAGCGAGCGCCGGACATCAGCGCCTTTCGCACCGCCTCGGCCCTGGTTCGGGCGCTGTCCACGTGAGCCGAGTCGATCTCGGGCATGAGCAGGATGTGCCGAGCCTGGACTTCCGCGGGCTGAGCACGCTCGACCTGGATGATGTGATATCCAAAGGGGGACTCGACCGGGTCGGACACGACGCCAGGCTTGAGTCCGAACGCCACCCGCTCGAACTCCGGAACCATGACCCCACGGCGGAACCAATTTAGCGAGCCGCCTTGCTCCTTCGACCCCGGGTCCTGGGAGAAGCGGCGCGCCGCGGTGGCAAAGTCCGCGCCCTTACGGAGCTCGAGCACGATCGAATCCGCCTGGGCCTTGGTGCGGGCCTTTGCCTGGGGCGACGGCTGGGGGGAGACGACGATCTGCCGGAAGGAGAGCGTGGCCGGACGGGTGCCGAGGCTGGCCCGCTGCTCGTCGAAGAACTGCTTCATCTCCTTCTCCGTGGGCGTGACCGCTTTCAGCTTCCCGTCAGCGCGGAGCTTCTCGATCAGGCGGTTCTGAAATGCGGCCCGGCGTTGCTGATCGGTCAGCCAGCGTCGGTATTCTTCCGGCGTCTGGAACCCGGCCTTCTGGAGCTCGGCCCGGTAATCCACCTCGGAGGTGAAGTTGCTGCGCACCTTCTTCACCTGTTCTTCGACCCCGCTGGCAATCTCCTCGTCGGTTACAGTGATGGCCGTGTCGCGCTGCGCCTGCTGCACCAACAGCTCCTCATCGATGATCGAGCCCACGATCTGATGCCGGACGGCCTCGAGGCCCTCGCGATCGGTCGGGAGCTTGGCGCCCTGAGACTCGCGGGAGAAAATCTCCTCCTCGACCTGCGACGCGAGAACCGGGCGATTGCCCACGATGGCCAGCACCCGGTCAACGGTGAAGCTGGTATCGTGCGCCGGGGTGATCATCGCATCGCTTCGCGGCGGCGTGCTGGACGTATCGGCTCTGACGGAATCGGGCACGATCGAGTCCCGCGCGACAGAAGTCGTGTCCTGCGCCGCGACGGCTGCCGGCACCGTCAGCAGCAGCCCGACCGAAAGCGTCAGCCAAGTCCTGCGATGCTGAATCATCACTTTCCTGCTGTGGCGGTGTCGGCCGGAGCGGGCGCGGCCGGTGCCGGAGCGGGCTTCGGTGCCGGCGGGCCCTTCGGCGCCGGAGCAGTGCCCTGGGGCCGTGCGCTGTCGGACCCGACTCCCGGAATCGGGGCCGGACCAGGTGCCGGTTGCATCGGACCGACCCCCTGACGGGCCGAGTCCGCCTGGGTCTTCTCGGCCTGGGCCATCTCTATGGCGCGATTGATCCCGGCATCGTGAATCTTGTAGGTGGAACGATCCCGCAGCAGGGCCGCAAGCGCGGACGGCAGCGGACGGAGCCGGGTCTTGCCTCCGACCAGTCCGTCGAAGTACTGGTCCAGCTTGAGCGCCGCAACCTTGCTGCGTTCCCCGGCGGCAACGCTGGAGTCGCCCAGGGCCGAATCATCGAGACCCATTTCGGCGCGCAGGGTATCGAGCTGGCTGCGATAGCGCGTCTGCAACCCCTGCCACTCCTCCGGCGTGATGTCGATCTTGGCGGAGTCGGCCTGCTCCAGCAGCAGCACGTTCTGGGTCAGGATCTTGGCGAACTGCGTAAGCATGGAGTCGTTGGCCTGCTTCAGCTGGGCGATGTACTGCGGCGGCAGAGCCTGCAGCCAGCGCATGAACTCCGCAACCGTGAACTCACCACCCTTGTACTTCACCAGCGTCTTGGTAGAACGCCGGGCATCATCGGGGTCCTCCCCCGCCGCGCGCATGGCGGCCGCCGCGCCGCGTGCCACCTTGATCTCTTTGGTCCGCGCCAGACTGTCCATATAGATCGAATCCAGCCGGGTACCCGCGCTCTCGGTCAGATACGCAGTGAGCTTCTCCCGAGCGACGTTCTGGTCGGGCCGCTTGATGATGTGATAGCCGAAGGGCGTCTCCACGACGCCACTCATCGCACCGGGCGCGAGCGACCAGCCCGCGCTGTCGAACGCCGTCACGAACTTGCCTTTGGAGCTGGCGGGCAGAAATCCGCGCTCCATGCGGCTGCCCGGGTCCTCCGACAGCTCCGATGCGACGGTGCCGAAGTCGGCCCCTCGCTTGAGCCGGCCGAGGGTGGTGGTCGCCTTCTTCCGGGCCACGTTCCGCACTTCAGGTACGGCGTTGGGTGGTACCCGGAAAAGAATGTGCTGGAGGACGCGAACCTGATCGGCCTGGTACAGGCTATCGGCCGCGCCGGGGCCGAAGTTCGACCGCCGCGCCATCAGCGTATCGTGCCAGTGGGTGCCCTTCAGCTCGGAGATTTCCGGCCAGACCACCTGCGCAATGCCCGCCGAGTCGAACGGCAGCTTGCCGTTGGCTGCGGCCTCGGCGAAGAGGGCGTAGTCGACCCAGACGTTGGAGATGAAGTTCCCGGTTTCGTGGGAAGGCTTGACGCCCTTCGCGCTGCCGAGCACTTGGGCCAGCCGCTCCGAGGTCAGCTTCTGGCTGCCCGCCTCGGCGGCGAGGTCGGCATGGGCGGAGAAAAGATTGCGGAAGCTGTCACAAGCGGTTGTGAACAGGGCGGGGAACAACACACCAAGGGCCAGTCCGATACGTCGCATTTAGTCTCCGGGTAGAGAAGCTATTAGCTAGTAGCTATTAGCTAGGAACGATTGCACAGTCACAAAGCCTTCCTTAACGCCCTCACCAGCGCCGGAACAATCGGCTCACCACCCAGACGGATCAGGCGGAGCGAAAGCGGCACCGTGCGCCGAACTTCCGCGGCCAGCTGTACGTCATCGAGGGCGGACGTGAGCCCGGCGAGCTTGGGCTGGGTCCCAGCGCGGAAGGTGAGACGCGCTTCGTCTCCCCGAACCAGCACGTTCTGAAGCCCGAGGGCCGCCCCCATGACCCGAAGCCGCGCCATGTCCAGCAGGGTCTCGGCCGCGTCCGGGAGGGGGCCAAAGCGCTCCCGCAGTTCGTCTCGTAGCCCATCAATTTCGCCGGACTGGGCGGCTCGCGCCAGTCGCCGGTACAGATCCAGCTTGACGTCGTCATCCGGGACGTACCCGTCCGGCAGGTGGGCCGAGCGGTCCAGCACCACGTCGGGAGGCGCCGGCTGCTCGATGGTCCCCTGTCCCCGGAGGGCGCGAACCGTCTCCTCCAGCCACCGCATATAGAGGTCGAAGCCTACAGCCTGGGCGTGCCCGGACTGCTCGGCGCCCAGCAGATTTCCGGCGCCGCGAAGCTCAAGATCCTTGAGCGCAATGCGATAACCGGCACCCAGATCAGTATGATGCTCGAGCACCTTCAACCGTTCCTCGGCGTCGGCGTCGATAGTGTCGGGGACCAGCAGGTAACAATACGCTCGCCGGTGACTTCGGCCCACACGGCCGCGCAGCTGGTACAGCTGAGCCAGGCCGAAGCGGTGGGCGTCGTGCACCACCATCGTATTGGCGTTGGGCACATCCAGCCCCGACTCCACGATCATGGTCGACACCAGGATGTCTACCTCGCCGGCCACAAACCGGCGCATGACGTCCTCCAGGTTCTCCGCCGACATCTGGCCGTGGGCGACTCCAACCCGCGCCCGGGAGGCGAGCGATTGTACCTTGGCGGCAATGGTATCAATGGTCTCGATCCGGTTGTGCACCGCGAACACCTGGCCTCCGCGGTCGATCTCCCGCGCAAACGCCTCCTCCAGCAGGGGGTCATCCCACGGCTCGACGAAGGTCAGGATAGGGGAGCGGTCCCGGGGTGGCGTCTCGATCAGGGTCAGGTCCCGAAGCCCCGCCAGGGAGAGATGGAGCGTGCGCGGGATGGGCGTGGCGGTCAGGGTCAGCACGTCAACCGAGAGACGGAGTGCCTTGAGGCGCTCCTTGTGCTTCACGCCGAAGCGGTGCTCCTCGTCGACTACCAGGAGCCCGAGATCCTTGAAGGCCACATCCTTGGATAGCAGCCGGTGGGTGCCGATGATGATGTCGATCTCTCCGGAGGCCAGCCGGGCCAGGGCCGCTTTCTGCTCCTTGGCGGTTCGAAACCGGGAGAGAACCTCGATTTTCACCGGAAAGTCCGCCAGCCGCTCGATGAAGGTGCGACCGTGCTGCTCGGCCAGAATGGTGGTGGGCACCAGCACTGCCACCTGTTTCCCGCCTTGCACCGCCTTGAAGGCCGCTCGGACCGCTATCTCGGTCTTGCCATAGCCCACGTCCCCCACCAGCAGCCGGTCCATCGGACGGGGCTGCTCCATGTCCCGCTTGAGCTCCTCCGTCGCCTTGCGCTGATCGGGAGTATCCTCGTACAGAAAGCTGGACTCGAGCTCGCGTTGCCACTTTGTGTCCGGCGGGAAGGCGTAGCCGCCGGTGACCTTGCGCCGGGCATAGAGGTCGAGCAGCTCGGCGGCCATTTGCTTGATGGCCTGCCGGGTCTTCTCCCGCACTCGCGCCCAGCTGGTGCCGCCGAGACGATGGATCCGGGGAGGGGGGCGGTCGCCATCCTCACCCGCAGCGCGGTAGCGCTCCAACTGGTCCAGGCGGTACAGCGGCACATTGAGCCGGTCACCGCCCTCGTACTCGACGATCGCCACCTCGAGACTCGACTCGCCCACGGTAATCGTCTGAATGCCGCGGTAGACCCCGATGCCGTGTTCCAGATGAACGACGTAATCGCCGAAGGTCAGGGCGCCGGTAGCAGCGGAAGGCGCCGCCTGGCGGTAGCGGCGCGGGCGGCGGAGTCGGCGGGCCCGACGGAAGATCTCGTGATCGGTGAGCACCCGGAGCGATGGCATCACGAATCCGCCGTCCAGGGCGCCGATCGCCAGTGAGGCCCCAGTCCGAAAGCGGGCTCCCTCCTCGAGCAGCTCCTCCATGCGCTCCAGCTGACCCTCGTTGTCGCAGAGAATCAGGCTCGGGGGAGTCGAGCCGAGCAGGGCACGCAGGCGGTTGAGGTCTCGATCGATCCGCTCGGGAGGAAAGAACCCGAACTGCAGGTCGGCCTCGTCGGCCCGGAGCATCAGCCGAGGAAACGCTTCGATGTGCGAGCGCCAGGCATCAGGCCCCTCGAAGATCGCATCCCGGCTCGGCACCTGCTCGCCCAGCCGGCGGGCAACCTCGAGGTGGTGCTCCGCCTCGTTCCAGGCCCGGGACACTTCGTCGAAGTCGGGGCCGAATGCCTCTTCGAGGACGATGGTGTCGGACGGGAGGAGCTCGAGGAGGGTGCGACGGGAAGGCGGTAAGGCGGTAAGGCGGTCGGTGGCTTCTGATGCGCCTACCGCCCTACCGTCGTTCCACCCTTCCGTCTCTCCATCCGCATCGTCCCTCAACGCCTGAGTCGTGATGGGAAGCACCGTTATCTCGCTCAGCTCCTGGAGCGAGCGCTGGGTGGTCAGATCGAATCCACGGAGGGATGAGATGTCGTCTCCCCACCACTCCAGCCGGGCCGGGCCGGCCATGCCGAAGCCGTAGACGTCCAGAATGCCGCCGCGCACGCTGAACTCAGCCACCTCGGTGACGGTCGGCACCCGGGTGTAGCCCATCGTCTCCAGCGCGCGGGCCACCTCGGCTGGTGGACGCCGCTCTCCCACGGCCAGCGTGAGGCGCAGGCGATCGAGCGCCGCCGGAAGAAGGGTGCGCTCGGCGCTGGCGCGCGCCGTCGTCACCAACACCCGCAGGCGCCCCTGAAGGAGTGCCTGAATCGCCTCGGCGCGCTCACCCGCGATCTCATAATGCGGCTCGTCCTCGCCCAGAGCCTCACGCTGCGGGTAAAGGGCAGTAGGCTCGTCGGTGAGATGACTGAGGTCGGTCAGCCACCGCTCGGCATCGGCCGGGGTGGGCGCCACGATCGTGAGCAACCGCTGAGGGAAGGTCTGCACCAGCCAGGCCGCGAGCACCGCTCCGCTGGAGCCCGGCAGTCCGCCCAGCCGGAGCGTCTCACCCCGAGGCGGCAGACGTTCCGCTAAACCGCGAGTTGCGGGTGTGCCCGCAAAGGCATCCAGCACCGGCTTCAGGGTCACGTCCGCCGCCTCCACCCGCTCGCAAGCCCGACTTCAGCGAGCCCGGCGATCAGGGCCAGCCACAGCAGTGGGCTCCGAAGATCTCCGCGGGAAGCGGATGAGAATGAGGCGTCGGCTGCGTCCTGGAGCGCTACCATCCGCGCACCCTTCCAGAGCTGCCGGGCTTGGGCGTCACTCGCGCGGGCAAGGCGCGACTCGCGCGGGTCGGGATTCACGCTGATCGCACCGACGGTGTCCCGGCCCGAGCGCAGGTAGTAGACCCCGGCCTCAGGCGGCTGGAACAGCCCGCCGCCCTCGACCCGCCATTCGCGCTCGCCCCGTCGCACTTCGGTTACCATGTCCGGTAGCAGTACCGGATCCCCGGGCGCACCGTGCTCCAGTGCGGCCTCACCCCGGGCCAGGCGGTTGAGCAACACATCAACGAAGGGCATGAACCCGGCCGATACCGGGAGATCGGTCCAGGTCGGATCGAGCCGGCTGCCGAGAAGGATCACGCCGCCGCCCCGGACAATCCACGGGGTCCCTTTCACGCTCGCGAGCACCCCGGTTCGGCCACTGCTGGTCGATTGCAGGGAGTATCGTCGGGCCACGCGCTGGCGGCCCACCACTGCCCCGCTGTCGCTAAACGCCACCTCGGTCGAGAGGTTTCCATAGCTCCACCCGATTCCCCGCGCCGCCAGCGCACGGTTGAGCGCGCCAAGCTCAGCGGGATCCTCAGGTGGCTGCACCACCGAGGCACTCGGGCCCAGCCGTCCTGCCGTGACCTCGTGGCCGGGACGGATGCGACCATTCGCGGCCAGCACCTCGCAGGCGGCAGACAGGAATCGGCTGGTCGAGTCCCAGCTCACCCGAGCCACCGGGGCCACCCGCACCGCCGCGACCCGCTGATCGTCCAGCCTGAACTCATCCGGATCGAGGCCCGCTGTCAGCGTCCACCAGCCGGCGGGCACTCCGGGTAGCGAGAGCGGCACGGGCCCACCCACGTGCGCGAGGGCCTGCCGGGCGGGCCGCTCTCCCAGGCGAACGGCGAGGGGAACCGATCCACCCGAATCGCCTACCAGGACGACCGAGATCCGCCCCCCATCGGAGGACCAGGGCTGGGTTCCGGTTTCGAGCTGCCCGATGCCGGTGTTGGGCGGAGGCGGCCTGTCGGGTCGGCCAACGAGCAGTGGCGCTACGGGGTCCGCGGGGGAAAGGGCGCTGGCTTGCAGGTCGGTGAGGAGGACGATCTCGCCCGGACGAGGCTCGGACTGGAGCACTTCCCCGGCGAGCGCGATCGCCGCACCCAGCTCCAGGCGCCGCGGAGACACGGTGAGATCGCCGAGCAGCGCACTCAAGCCGAGCCGGTCGCCTCGCCGGGGAACGCCATCGGCAGCAATCAACCAGAGCACGTCATCCGGCGTGGATCGCGCAAGGACCTGGCGCCCCGCCGCGACCAGCTGGGCCAGCTGGGGCGACCCGCCCGTCATGGTGCCACTGCTCGGGGAATTGTCGATGATCAGCACCAACGCGCTGGGCAAGTGACCGGGCACACCACGCAGCGGGACCGTTGGACCGGCGGCGGCCATTACCAGCGTGGCAACCAGCAGGGTCCGCAGCAGCAGGAGCAACCAGTTCTGCAGCTTCAGCCGACGCTGGTGCTCCTGGGTCGTGGTTACCAGATAGCGGACAGCAGGAAAGACCACGGTGGGTGGCTCACGCCGTGCCAGCAGGTGCAGGAGAATCGGGATGGCGGCCGCGACGAGCCCGGCCAGCATCCACGGGTGCAGAAAACCGATCATGCCGAGCGTGAAGGGGACGTCAAAGCCTCACGAAGTACAATTCCGTAGGGAGTATCAGTGGTAACCCGATGATAGGCGATCCCATGCCGGCGACAGGCCAGCCGCCACTCACTGACCACGTTGCGTACGGTGTCGCGGTAAGCGCCGGCCCAGTCACGTGGCCGCAAGACGACAGCGCTTCGCGACTCCGGGTCTTCGAAGCGGGCCTCGTTCGGGCCGCCGAGGCTGACCTCTGCGGGATCCATGATATGCAGCACCAGTACCTGATGGCCCCGGTGTCGCAGAAAACGGAGCGCCTTGAGCGCCAGGACCCGGTCCAGCAGCAGGTCCGAGACGAACACCACGAGGCCACGTCGCCGCAGTTGACCGACCACCCGTCTGAGTGCGGGCTCCGCCGCGGTGCCCTGCCCCGCTTCCAACCGGGCCAGCGTCCCGAGGAGCTGATGCCAGTGGCTCAGGCGAGCACGAGGCGGGGTAACCGAGCGAACGTCATCGTCGAAGGTGATGAGGCCAGTGGCGTCGCGCTGGCGGATCAGCACCAGCGCCAGAGCAGCGATCAAGCGTTGTGCGTAAGCCAGCTTGGGGAGAACGGTGGCGGGCGAGCCGGTCCAGGCCATCGAGCGGCTGGTATCGAACACGATCACGGCACGGAGATTGGTCTCCTCCTCGAACTGCTTGACGTAGAGCCGGTCGTTACGACCCAGAATCTTCCAGTCGACGTAGCGCAGCTCGTCGCCCGGCTGATACATCCGGTGCTCGGCAAACTCGACCGAGAACCCCCGTCGAGGCGAGCGGTGCAGCCCGCTGAGAAAGCCCTCCACCACACCTTCGGTGACGAGCTCGAGGCCTCCCAGCTTCGAGACTTCCAGAGGGTCGAGCAGGTCCAGGCGCGAGCGACCGGATGGCACGTCAGAACGGTTCATGCCCGGCGCAACGTATCCGTACGCCACGGTCTAAGTCAAACTGACGAATGGGGGTTATCGGGGAGTTCGCGATGTCATCCATGGGCGACAGCGCCAAGGGGCCGAGGCGGAGCAGCCCGCTCTCAACGCATTTGCCTATCGCGGGTTAGCAGAGGACCCCCGGGTGGCACGCCGTCTGCTTACTGCGAGCCGATACGCCTGGAGGGTTCATGCTCGTCACCCTGGGGTGGCTGTTGATAGTCGGCCTGCCGCACCCCACTTCCGCATCGGTCCCGATTCAGCAGCCGCAGACGCGCCGGCACTCAGATGCCGCCGCACGCATCAGCGTGTGGACCGACCGGGAGTATGCTTACCGCCATGGCCAGAGCGCCAGGATTTATTTTCGGACCGATGATCCGGGGTACGTAACCGTGCTCCGGGTGGACACCGACGGACGGCTCCGAACCCTCTTTCCCCTCCAGCCGTGGGGTCGAGCGAAGGTTCGCGGTGGGCAAACCCACGAGCTGTCCGACACCCGGAACGGCAGGGGTTTTACCATCGACGACGACCCCGGTATCGGCTACCTCTTTGCCATCTCCTCGCCCCTTCCGTTCCAATACGACGACATCACCCGGGGTGACTACTGGGACTTCCGGGTCATCGACGATGGCCGAATCCAGGGCGATCCCTATGTTGCCCTCACGGATCTGGCGGCGAGGCTCGCGCCCCGGGGCGACTACCAGTACGACATCACGCCGTACTACGTGGAGCGCCGCTACCAGTACCCGCGCTTCGTCTGCTACGATTGTCATTCATATGCCAGCTACGATGAGTGGGATCCGTACAGCACCTCATGCGCTCGCTTTCGGGTCGTGATCTACGATGACCCCGCGTACTACCCCTATCGCTACAACTCCGGTCGGAACGTCGTCATTCCCTCATCCCGCCGGATAGCTCCGAAGTACGTGTTCAAGGACGCGGAGCCCGGCACCGAGTACGTCACCCGTCAGCGCCAGCGGGATCGCGACCGGCCCGAGCCCCGCGGTGACCGGGGGCGCACCAGCGCCGACGTGGGCGGGCCGGGAACCATCCCCACTCCCGGAGTGCCCCGGCCCCAGCCGCGAGCAGGAGCAGAATCCACCGCGCCTGCGCCACTCCTCAACGAAAACCCTCCGACCGAGGGACGCCGAATCCGTCCGCGACCCGCCGAGCCGTCCAGTCTCCAGCCGGTAGACCGCGAGCCCCGCAAGGTCCCGCCAGTACAACAAGGAGCGCGGAACCCGCAGAGCACTGGGGAGCCGGAGCTCCGGCGCCGAAAGCCGGACCCGCTGAAACCGCGCGACCGCTAAGCCGTAGACCCTTCCATGCGATGGCTGTGTCTCCTCCTCACCGTCACCGGTCTCCCGCTCGCGGCGCAGACCGCGACGCCCCTGTCGCGCGCCGCAGAAACCATCACCGAACAAGACGTGATGCGTCGGGTAGGCCTCATTGCGGCCGATTCGATGATGGGACGGGGCACCCCGAGCCCCGGCCTGGAGCGTGCCGCGGAGTACGTGGCCCGGGAGTTTCAGCGGGCAGGTCTTAAGCCCGCCGGCGAGAAAGGGACCTACCTGCAGCGGTTTGGCGTCACCCGCTGGACCATCGACACCCGCCGGTCGACCGTCGAGCTGGTGACGGACGGTGTCCGTAGCGTGGCTCGGGTGGGAACCGACGCGCGCCATGTGCTGGGGACGATTCCCAGCCAGCCGCTCCACGGCAGCGCGGTCCTCCTCTTCAAACGCGACTCCTCAACCACCACCGGGCCCGATGATGTGAAAGATCGAATCGTCCTGCTGGTGGTTGATTTCACGAAGCCGGTCTCTCCAGCGTTGAACCAGAAGATCTTCGACCTGGCCCGGGCCGGTCCCAAGGCCGTGGTGATTCTCTCCAACCGGGACTCCGTCACCTTCGCACAGCGACTGTCGGCGGCAGCACGGCCCAGACTCACTCGGGACCACGAAGCGCCGGCGGACGAAGGGGCGCCGGTGGTCGAGGTTCACGAGCGGGCCCTTGCTCCAGTGCTGGCCGCTGCCGGCATCCAACCCGATCGTCTGCGGCGGCTCGAGCGGGATTACCGGAGGACAATCCCCAGCCTCACTATCGAGCTGAACCTCCCCCGTACGATAGTGGCCAGGGGCATGGTGCCCAATGTGGCCGGGATTCTCGAGGGCTCCGATCCACGGCTGCGGCATGAGTATCTGATCTATTCCGCGCACATCGATCACATCGGGATCAGCCCCGGACAGGGAGACAGCATCAACAACGGCGCCGACGACAATGCCTCTGGCGTTGCCGGTCTGCTCGAGCTGGTGGAGGCCTTCACCCAGCCGGGTGTGCGCCCGAAGCGCTCGCTGCTCTTTCTGGCGCCCAGTGGCGAGGAAGACGGCCTGCTAGGAAGCGCGCACTTTACCGAGCACCCCAGCGTACCGCTCGACCAGGTGGTGGCGAATCTCAACATGGATCTCGTGGGCCGGAACTGGCGGGATTCCGTGATTGTCGTCGGGCCGGAACAATCGGATCTGGGCACAACCCTGGAGCGCGTGGTGCAGGCCCACCCTGAGCTCCGGATGACTCCGATCGCCGACCGGTGGCCGGAAGAACGGATCTTCTACCGCTCGGATCACTACAACTTCGCGCGCAAGGGCGTGCCTATCCTATTCTTCACCAGCGGTACTCACGCCGACTATCACCGTCCGAGCGACGAGCCCCAGACTCTTGATGGAGAGAAGGAGGCGCGGCTGGTGCGACTCCTCTTCTACCTTGGGGCCGCCGTGGCGGACCAGGGCTCGCGCCCCAAGTGGACGCCGGAGAGCTACCGCCAGATCGTGGGCCGCCGGTAAGCGCCCGTCACCCCTCTTCACCAGGAATTCGAATGCGCTGCTTGACCCTGCTGGGCCTCTTTCTTACCGCTGCGCCATTGGCGGCTCAAACCACTCCATCCGAGTCCCAGGCCGCGGCATCGATCACCGCCGTGGATGTCGCACGCCGCATCGGCATAATCGCGGACGATTCGATGATGGGCCGCGACACGCCCAGTCGGGGACTCGACCTCACCGCCCAGTACGTGGCTAATCAGTTTCGACGCTTCGGACTCAAGTCGTCGTTCCAGAGGTACCCCATCACCAGGCGGCGGCTGGAGCCGGGGCACTCCCGAGTGATTTTTTCGGCAGCAGGCCGGCAGGACACCGCGAGCTTCGCGACGGCGGCGCGCTTCGGCGGGGGAGTAGTTCCCGAAAAGCCGGTCCGGGGCAGCGCCGTGCTGGTGGCTGGACCTCTCACCGCCGAGTCCGCGGGCGAGGTAAATGTCCGCGACAAGATCGCGCTCTTCGTGCCGCCGGCCAAGGCCAATCCCGAGAACTTTCAGCAGGTCCTGCGAGTCCTTTTTCTGGGGGGCCCCAAGGCACTGGTGATCCTGGGCGATGCCGACTCGGCCACCTTCGCCGCCTCGGTGCCGAAGCGCTACCCGGAGCGCACCGTCATCGGAACTGCTGCCTCACAGCCGGTGATCCTGCAGCTACAGTCTGGGGCGGTGAAGAACGCGCTGGCGGCGGCGGGGGTCGATCTCGCCGCCATGCGACAGGCGGCGTCACCGGTCTCACGTGAGCTCCCGGCCCTGAAAGTGGGCGTCGAGATGTCGGACACGATTACGTCCTCGCTGACCGCGCCCAACACGGTCGGCATCCTGGAAGGAAGCGATCCTCAGCTCAAGAACGAGTACGTCGTTTTCTCGGCCCACATGGACCATATCGGGGTTACCCCGGGGCAGGCGGACAGCATCAACAATGGGGCCGACGACGACGCCTCCGGCACCACCGGCGTGATCGAGCTCGCCGAGGCGTTCAGTCGGCCCGGCGCCCGGCCCAAGAGGTCACTGATTTTTCTTACCGTGAGCGGGGAGGAGAAGGGGTTGTGGGGCAGCGACTACTTCGCCAGCCACCCTCCGGTGCCGATCAAGCAGATTGTGGCCAACATCAATATCGATATGATCGGCCGGAACTGGGCGGATACTATCGTGGCCATCGGCAAGGAGCACTCCGACCTGGGCGCCACGCTGGAGCGGGTCAACAAGGCGCATCCCGAGCTTCGCATGACCGCCATCGACGACCGCTGGCCGGAGGAGCGCTTCTACTTCCGCTCAGATCACTACAACTTCGCGCGCAAGGGAGTCCCCATTCTGTTTTTCTTTAACGGGGTGCATGAGGACTACCACGGGGTCGCCGACTCGCCCGAGAAGATCAACAGTGAGAAAGAAGCCCGGATCCTCAAGTTGCTGTACTTCCTTGGCCAGGAGGTGGCGAATGCGCCCAAGCGGCCGGAGTGGAAGCCAGAGAGCTATAAGGAAATAGTCGAGTAGAGCGGGAACAGCGTAAGCGGTAAGCGGGAAAGTGCATGAGCGGGAACGCTTGTTGTCGTTTCCCGCTCACCGCTCACGCTGTTTGCTGTCCCCGCTCACGCTGTCTGCCGCACCGCCCGTCCTCGTCAAGAGCACCCCGGTGATGATGAACACGGCACCAATCCCCTGGAGCGGATGGGGTCGCTCGCCCAGCAGGAGCCACGCCGCGAGCACGGCGACAATCGGTGTCAGGCACATGTAGATGGCCGTGCGTGTCCCGCCGATGGCCTTGACGCTCCTGTTCCACAACAAGTACGCCACCACCAGTGAAAGAATCGACGCATACGCCACCGCCAGCCAGGCGTTGGTGCTGACGGCCACCCAGTCGAGCCGGAGAACCTCGGGCAGGCCCACCAGCACCAGGCCCGGAGTACCCGCGATAGTCGTGATGGTGGTGACCCGAAGCGGACTTACACCCTGAGGGACCTTGCGAAGGCCCACGGTATAGCCGGCCCAGCACAGCACCGCCAGGAGGCTCAGCAGGTCTCCGCTGAAGGTCCCGCTATCGAAGGCCACGCCCCGCGTGGCTATGACCAGTACCACACCGAGCATGCCCAAGCCGATGCCCCAGCGCATCCGTGTGGTAATCCGCTCCAGGCCGAGCACCCCGGCGAAGACCGCCACGACGGTGGGCACAGTCGACAGGATGAGGGCGCTGTTCGACGCGGTGGTCCGGGATAGTCCCAGCATGAAGGCCAACTGATAGAGCGTGTTGCCCACCAACCCGAGGAGGACCAGGCGCTTCATGGCACCCGGAGGAAGCCGGGCCGGCCCCTCCACCACGCGCAACACCAGCCAGAGCAGGACGCTCGAGATGGCGAATCGGATTGCGGTGAAGGCGAGCGGCGGGAGCTGGTCGAACGCCGACTTGGTGATACTGAAATTGAAGCCCCAGATCAGGCACACCAGCAGCATGCCGAGGTCGTCCGTCGAGATGCG
>DATMDQ010000184.1:0-9657 GCA_035557715.1 Gemmatimonadales bacterium | reverse complement strand
TCTCCCACTGGCTCGCCAAGATTCGCTCGCCCGAAGGGTTCATCGACGTCATCTTCAGCTCCGGCAACGGCGTCGCGACGGTAGACGACTGGTGGTTCGAGCACGCCACCCCGGGCGTGGTCCTCGGAGTTCCGGTGAAGATCGCCCCGCCGGAGGAGACGGTCTGGTCCAAGGCGTTCGTCATGGAGCGGGAGCGCTACGACGGCGCCGACGTGGTCCACCTGATCCTGGCCCACGGCGAGCGGCTGGACTGGAAACGGCTCCTGGCCCGGTTCGGGCCGCACTGGCGGGTGCTCCTGGCCCACCTGATCCTCTTCGGCTTCATCTTCCCATCGGAACGGTCGAAGGTTCCCGGCTGGATCATGGGAGAGCTGCTCCAGCGGGCGGAGGCGGAGCAGGCCGAACCGAATGCCTCCGACCCGGTCTGCTACGGCACCCTCCTCTCCTGGTCCCAGTATCTGGGCGATGTGCTGGGCGGATCGTACCGGGACGCCCGGATTCGTCCGTTCGGGTCGCTGAGTGCCGAAGAGGTGGCGCGGTGGACGGCGGCGGATAAGTCTTGAATAGCCCTCGCCCCACATTGATTCCCACCCAACGCCGCCCCATATTCCCACCATGCGGGTCACTACCTGGACTGAATACAGCCTGATAATCTCGATCCATCTTGCCAAGCGGGGCCGGAAAGGCATCGGTCCGGTTGCCGCGCGCGAGCTCGCCGATATCGAGCGCCTCCCGGCGGACTATGTCGAACAGATCCTCCTTCGGCTTCGCCGAGCCGGATTAGTTCAGAGCGTGCGCGGTGCCAAGGGCGGCTATTATCTCGCCAAGGAGCCGGACGCCATCTCGGTCCGCGACGTCATGGCCGCCTCAGAGCACCAGACCTTCGAGATCAACTGCGAGACGCACCCGGTGGACGCCGACCGATGTAGCCCCGGGCATACGTGCAGCATCCGGCCGGTATGGCACGCCCTCCAGCAGAGAGTCGATCAGCTGCTGGCCGGCATTTCACTCGCCGACCTGATGAAGCAGGAGACTGAGGTCCAGGAGCTGGTGGGGATATCGTCGGCAAGTTAGCTCACGCAGAATTGGCGAGCATCCCCCGACCTGGCTGGTCGGGTTTTTTATTTTGGAGGCATCGGCATGACAGTGGGGCCCGGGCGGGGAAAGTTTCAGGAGCCTGAGCTCTGGCGGGCGGTGGGGAATACCCCCCTGCTCCCGGTGGAGCTCGGGACTGGGAGCCGTTTATATCTGAAAGCCGAGTGGCTCAATCCGGGTGGCAGCGTAAAGGACCGTGCCGCGCGTGCCATCCTGCGTGATGGACTCTGTCGCGGCGAGCTGCCCCGGAAGCGTCTGCTCGATGCCTCCAGCGGAAACACCGGCATCGCCTACGCGATGCTGGCCGCTGCCGCGGGGATCCAGGTCACGATCTGCCTGCCGGGCAACGCGAGTCCGGAGCGGCGCGCCTTACTGGAGATCTATGGAGCCGAGGTGATTCTGACCGATCGCCTGGAGGGCACCGATGGGGCGGCTGAACGGGCTCGCGAGCTCGTTGCAGAGTTCCCGAATCGATACTTCTACGCTGACCAGTACAGCAATCCGGTCAACCCGCGCGCCCACCGTGAGACCACGGGGCCCGAGATCTGGGCCCAGACCGACGGACGCATCACGCATTTCGTGGCCGCCATGGGAACCACCGGAACCATGATGGGAACCGGCAGGTTTCTGAAGGAGAAGAAGCCCGATGTCCGCCTGATAGGTGTCCAGCCCGACTCTCCGCTGCATGGCCTGGAAGGCCTCAAGCATCTGGCCACCACGACGCACCTGCCCGCGCTATACGATCCCACGGTGCCGGATACCGTAGTGGAGGTGATGACTGAGACCGCCGACCGAACGGCCCGGGACCTGGCTCGGAATACCGGATATCTAGTGGGCTGGTCGGCCGGGGCGGCAGTGGCGACCGCAATGGAAATCGTCCGGGAGATGCCGGAGTCCTACGTGGTCGTGATTGCCTGCGACACCGGTAGTCGTTATTTGAGCGAGCCGCACCGCTGGACAGCCACGTGACGCTCCGTCTGAGTGCGGGCCTGGTCGAGGAGATTCGTCGAGCCGGCGTACAGGCCTATCCCAACGAGTGCTGCGGCGTGCTGGCCGGGCATCCTGGCGAGGTAAAGGAAGTGGTGAGGTTGGTGCCGGTAACCAACCAGCGGACCGACGACCCCCACCGCTACCTGATCGCGCCCGGCGATCTGCGGCAGGTCGAGGCGGGGCTCCGTGCATCTGGACTGGAGGTGCTGGGCTGCTATCACTCACATCCCGACCATCCCGCTGCGCCGTCAGCTTTCGACACCGACCAGGCGTGGCCGTGGTACAGCTACATCATCGTACGGGTAGATCGTGGCGGAGCCGCCGAGCTGACCAGCTGGGTGCTGAACGATGACCGGTCAGCGATGAGCCCGGAGCCGATCGACGTCCTGAGCGAGGTATGATATGTCCGTAACAGTCTCCATTCCCACTCCCCTGCGCCCTTTCACCAGCGGCCAAGACTCTATCGAGCTTGCCGGCGACACCGTCGGCCAGGTCATAGATGGGCTGCTGGCCGCTCACACCGGACTCAAACGGCATCTGCTCCAGGACGACGGACGGCTGCGCAACTTCGTGAGCCTCTATCTGAACGAAACGGACATCCGGCATCTGGCCTCGACCGCCACACCGGTGCGCCCGGGCGATGTGCTGACCATTGTTCCCAGCATTGCGGGAGGGTCGCCGGCCACGGCCGATGGCAAAGCCTCCCTCTCCCACGCCGAGATGCTACGCTATTCCCGGCATCTGCTTCTTCCGGAGGTGGGTGTGTCCGGGCAGCGGAAGCTCAAGGCGGCCCGGGTGCTGACGGTTGGCGCCGGCGGCCTCGGGTCTCCGCTGTCCCTGTATCTCGCGGCGGCAGGCGTAGGGACTATCGGGATCGTGGACTTTGATGTGGTCGACCTGACCAACCTTCAGCGTCAGATCGTACACGGTACCTCCACGCTGGGCCGGTCCAAGCTTGACTCGGCCGAGGAGCGGCTCACCGACCTCAATCCCAACGTTCGGATCGAGCGGCACGAAACCCGGCTGACCTCGCAGAATGCACTGGAGATCCTGGGGGAATACGACATAGTGGTGGATGGGACCGACAACTTTCCCACGCGCTACCTGGTGAACGATGCCTGCGTGCTCCTGGCTAAGCCCAATGTCTACGGGAGCATCTTCCGCTTCGAAGGGCAGGCCTCGCTCTTCTACGCGGCACAGGGACCCTGTTACCGCTGCCTGTACTCGGAGCCGCCGCCTCCGGGCCTGGTGCCCAGCTGCGCCGAAGGCGGAGTCCTCGGGGTACTGCCGGGTATCATCGGCAGTATTCAGGCACTGGAGACAATCAAGTGGATCATCGGAGCAGGGAGCTCATTGGTGGGGCGGCTGATACTGTTCGATGCCTTGAAGCTTCGCTTCCGGGAGCTGGAGCTCCGCAAGGACCCGGCGTGTCCCATCTGCGGGACCAACCCATCGATCCATGAGCTGATCGACTACGAGGCCTTCTGCGGCATCGGCGCGGAACCGGCGTATGACGGACCTGAGATCACCGTAGAGGAGCTGCGGCAGGAGATGAGGGCAAAGGCCGGCGATCTTGTCCTCATTGATGTGCGCGAGCCTCACGAATGGGACATTGTCCACATTGAGGGAGCCCGGCTGATCCCACTGAATCAGCTCCCCGAGCGGCTCGCCGAGCTCGACGGACACGCCGAAATCGTTACCCACTGCCACCATGGGGCCCGCTCGATGAAAGCGCTGGAGATCCTCAAGGGCGCGGGGTTCGGAAAGGTCAGGAGCCTGGCGGGCGGGATCGATGCCTGGGCCGAGCGGGTGGAGCCGGGGTTGGCTCGCTATTAGGACGGAGAGGACGGAGAGGGCGGGAGAGGACCGAGCTGAGGGAACAGAAGAGAAGGCGCTGAATGAAGTTGACCGTCGGCATCTTGACGGCTACTTTGCGCCCTTCGCCGAAGTGGTGGAACTGGTAGACGCGCTGCGTTCAGGGCGCAGTGGGCGCAAGCCCGTGCGGGTTCGAGTCCCGCCTTCGGCACTGTATGGCCCCTCCTCTCCGTCCTCTCCGTCTCCTCCGTCCTCTCCGTTCTCTCGAGACGTTGACCCGCCCGAAGTGGTGGCCTATCCTTTGCTTAGGAAAGCCCGAGTGAATCGCGAGCTCACCCCTCCCGCCGAGCGGAAGCAGTCGGTCGCCCGCAACCCCAAGGCGACGCACGATTACCACATCCTGGAAACCTGGGAGACCGGTATCGTGCTGACCGGGACGGAGGTCAAGTCCCTGAGAAATGGCAAAGCCTCCATCAAGGAGGCGTATGCCAGGGTGAAGAACGGGGAAGTCTTTCTCGAAGGAATGAACATCACGCCATACGAACAAGGCAACCGCTACAACCACGATCCCGTGCGTGCCCGGAAGCTTCTGCTGCATCGCCGAGAAATCGAGAAGATGATCGGTGCGGTCGAGCAGCGTGGTCTGACCCTGGTTCCGCTGGAGCTCTACTTCAAGAAGGGCCGGGCAAAGGTCGCTCTGGCGCTGGGTAAGGGTAAGAAGCAGCACGACAAGCGCGAAACGCTCAAGCGCAAAGCGGTAGAGCGGGAAGTGGCACGAGCTGTGTCCATTCGAGGGCGGCGGTGATCCGGGCACTCGCCATCCTGGCGGTGTTAGCCGGCCACGGGTTGGACTCTGTTCCGGCGGTGGTGACCGTCACCGGAGTGAATGGCGAGACCCGGATTCCTGTGCGGTCCGACGCCACCGGTGCGCCGGTGATGGCAGCCCCTGGCCTCATGTCGGCGCTCGCTGGCTCGGCTCAGGTCACCGACGGCTGGGCCGAGGTTACCCTGGGAACCCAATCGTTCCGCTTCCTGGTTGGCGCTCCGCTCTACCTTTTCAATAACCAGCTCCAGCCTCTCGCTGCAGCCGTCTCCGTCTCCCATGACACGCTGTTCCTGCCCTTTCAGTTTGTCGCCGAGGTCCTGCCCTCCTATCTGGGCGATCGCTATCGGTACGACCGGCGGAGAGCTCGCCTGATCGACTCCGGCGCCTCGGGCCGTGCCCCGGTCGCTCGCGCTCCAGCACCCGCCAGAGAGATCAGCCGTCTACCCAACGGACTGCGCCCCGGCCATACGGTCACTATCGATCCGGGCCACGGCGGTGTAGATCCGGGAAATCCCGGCGTCTTCTTTCCTCGGGGTACGCGAGAGAAGGAGGTCACCCTCGCGGTGGGCTTGCTCCTGCGTGACGAGCTCAAGCGCCACGGTGTCGGCGTCCAGATGACCCGGACCTCCGATACCCTCATCGCCCTTGACGATCGTGGCGCGTTCTGCACCGAGGCCTGTGATCTCTTCGTGAGCATTCATGTGAACTCGCTCGCCCGCCGGCGCGGCTACACCGATATCCGTGGCTTCGAGACCTATTTCCTCGCCGAGGCGAAGACCGAGGATGCCGCGCGGGTGGCCAAGATGGAAAACGAAGCGGTCCGCTTCGAGGGCGGTGGCGCCCCCGCCGACCGGGGAGTGGGCATCGATTTCATTCTCAAGGATCTGCAGCTCAACGAACATCTGCGCGAGTCGGCCCGCGCCGCCGAGCTGGTGCAACGCACGCTCGGGACCGTTCACACCGGCGAGAACCGAGGCGTCAAACAGGCCGGATTCATGGTGCTCACCACCGCGCGCCGGCCCGCCATCCTGGTCGAGCTGGGATACAGCACCAACCCGCAGGACGGTCAGTTCCTGACCACCAGATCCAGTCAGAAGGCGATGGCCGCGGCCATCGCCGACGCCATCGTGGCCTACCTGCTCGAGTACGAGCGCAAGACCAATCAGCCGGACTCGGGGGTGCGGCAATGATTCCTCATCGCCTGACTCTTCCGATGCTGGTCCAGGTCGGAGTCGCGGCAAGTCTGCTTGGCGGATGCGTGTATTACAACGGGATGTACAACGCGAACCGACTGGCCAACTCTGCCCGGAAGGCAGAGCGGGAAGGTCGCACCTTCGAGGCCAACAATCTCTGGGGTCAGGTGGTCACCAAGGCCGAATCGGTCGTCGTGCGTCATCCGAAGAGCAAGTACGCCGACGAGGCCGCGGTCCTCAAAGGGGTGGCCCTGGCGCGGATGGGCCAGTGTGAGCCGGCGCTCGCGCCCCTGGGCCGGGTGGCTGCGGCGTCGGTGGGCACCGATTTGACGGAAGATGCTCTGCTTGCCACCGGCCGTTGTCAGGTATCTATGGGGAACATCTCGGCCGCCGATGCGGCTTTTGCCGAGGTCATCGACAGTAAGAACTCGTGGCGGCGGCGTGAAGCACGGTTTCTGCGGGCCCAGACTCTTCGTCATGCGGGGCGATATGAGGAAGCGTTGACCGTACTGGAGGAGGTTCGACAGCCTCGCGCGGTGCCGGAGCGTCTCCTCTCGCTGGCGG
The DNA here is from genome assembly GCA_035557715.1 of Gemmatimonadales bacterium. Classification (GTDB taxonomy): domain Bacteria; phylum Gemmatimonadota; class Gemmatimonadetes; order Gemmatimonadales; family GWC2-71-9; genus CAVVWJ01. Next base: position 3,174 of record DATMDQ010000184.1, on the reverse strand, counting down.
GCGCCGGGCGGGTTCCCGAGGCGATGGCCCTGGCAGACTCATTGGTGGCTCGAGGGGATACCACCCAGCCCTGGGACTCGCTGCTGGTGAGCCTCGGACGGCAGGACCCGTCCAGTGCATCGAGTCTGGTCGATCGGGTTGGCCGGCTGCCTAACCGGCCGGCTGAGACACGCGCCCGTTGGCTGCTCGACGATGGTCGCAGATTGATCGGTTCCGATACCGCACGGGCCCGAAGCCGGTTTCAGGAGGCGGTCAAGATTGGAGGACCCGGCGATGCGGCCGGGCGGGCGAGCCTGGAGCTGGCCCGGCTCGATCTGCTTGGGGTGCGCCAGCCCCGGGAACTCTCTCCCGTGATCCGGTCCCTCCGCGCCAATGCCGAAGTTTATCGGAGTGCCGCGAACGAGCTGATCGGGATCAGCAGCGCGGCGAGCGGTGTACTCACCGCGATGGCCTCGGTGACGCCGGGCTCTCCGCAGGGAGATCTTCGACTGTTTCTCGCGGCCGAGGCCGCGCGTGACACTTTGGTTGCGCCCCGACTGGCGGCCGGACTCTTTCAGCGAATTCTGCGCGAATGGCCGGAGTCGCCCTACGCGCCGAAGGCCGCGCTGGCGGCTCAGCGGCTGACCCCCGAGTGGGCGGACTCGGCCAGAGCCCTGCTCGAGGCCCGTTACCTCGAGAGCCCGTACCTGGCCATGATTCGGGGTGAAGAAGGATCAGCCTACCGGCAGCTGGAGGACTCTCTCGGCGCCTTTGCCGCGGTGCAGGCCCAGGCCGCCGGTCGCACTCCGGGGATCCGCCCCGCGACGCCAGGTCGTCCAGTGCCGGCGGGGCCAGACGACGACAGAGCCGCACCCGGGCGGCCTCGGCCGGCACCGACCAACCCGGATCTCATACCGTAGTGGGCGCCCGCGATCTCTCCCGCGAACTGTTTGGACAGCGTTTTCAAAATCCCATTCTCCTGGCTGCCGGCACTGCCGGCTTCGGCAAAGAGCTGGACGGAGTGCTCAACCTCGATCGCCTCGGTGGCCTGGTCACCAAGGCGGTGTCCCGGGAGCCGCGTGAGGGCAACGCCGCCCCTCGGGTGGCCGAGTTTCCGGGAGGAATGCTCAACTCTGTGGGGTTGGCCAATCCGGGAGTCGCGCGGGTGCGGGAGGAGTATCTCCCGTGGATAGCCACGCGGCTGCGCCGAGCCCGCGTGCTGGTGAATGTCGTGGGTTTCACGGTCGAGGAGTACGGCGAGGTGGTGGCTCAGCTGGATGGGAGCCCGGGGATCACGGCCTTTGAGCTCAACCTGTCTTGCCCCAACACTCGGGCCGGCGGAATCGAGTTCGGTGCCGACCCGGGGTGCATCCAACGCATCGTGTCTCTGTGCCGGACCCGCACCCGCCTGCCGCTGATCGCGAAGCTGTCGCCGGTGCTGCCAGACATCGCGCGAATGGCTGAGACCGCGCGCGATGCCGGTGCCGATGCGATCAGCGCGGTAAATACGGTGCCCGGCCTCCTGTTCGGTGGAAACAGTCGGGCTCGGCTCGGGAGCGGCAACGGCGGCGTGAGCGGGCCAGGGCTCCTGCCGGTGGGTGTCCTTGCCGTCGCCCGCATCGTCGAGCGGATCGGCACGACGCCCGTCATCGGCGTGGGCGGCGTGCGGTCGGCCGACGACGTGCGCCAATATTTGAAGGTTGGCGCGGCCCTGGTGGCCATCGGCACCGCTGCTCTGGCCGATCCCCGGCTGCCGGAGCGGATCGTTGCGGACCTGGAGCAGGGCGATGGCTGAGCTGATCCTCGCCCTGGACACTCCGCGCGGTGCCGATGCCCTGCGGTTGCTCGACCAGCTGCCCGCTCTTCAGTGGGTCAAAGTGGGATCGATTTTGATGACCAGGGAAGGACCCGACTTGGTGCGGGAGCTGACTGCCCGGGGCCTCAAGGTCTTTCTCGATCTCAAGTGGCATGATATCCCCAATACGGTAGCCGGCGCCGTCACCGCGGCGCGTGAGATCGGTGTTGCCATGGCAACAGTGCACACCTTGGGTGGGCGGGCGATGATGGAGGCCGCCGCCGTCGCCAGCGGTGGCGAGCTCTCGCTGGTGGGAGTGACCGTACTGACCTCGCACGATCCGGCGGGCTACGCACGCACGGTGGGCCGAAACGAGGTGGACGTCCCTCGGGAGGCCGAACGGCTCGCACTGGCAGCAACCGAAGCCGGGCTTCAGGGCGTGGTCTGCTCTCCTCAGGAGGTGTCACTCCTGCGCCGGCGCCTGGGGCCGGAAGCCCGGATCGTGGTGCCGGGGATCCGGCGGCGGACCGACGCCCCGGGAGATCAGGCCAGAGTGGCGACCGCCAGGGACGCCGTGGCCAACGGAGCCACTCATCTCGTCGTGGGCCGCCCGGTGCTGCAGGCCAGCGATCCGGCCGCGGCCTTCGAGGGTTTCCTGGAGGAGGTCCGGTGCATCGGTTCCTGATCGCGGTGGCTGTGGCGCTCCTTCCCGCCACCGCTTGGGCGCAGCAGAGTGGGCTGGACCGGGCGGCGGAGAGTGCCAGGCGGGCCTGGCTCGACCACGACCCGGTGGCGCTCATCGCCTCCAGCCCGCGGCTCCTGCTTCAGCTGCCCGGTGCCGATCCATCGGTGGCCCTGGGACCGGCACAGGCGGCCGCGCTGCTGGCCGATTTTCTCGCCCCGGCAGAGGAGGTCGAGGTGCTGGTCCGTGCCGCGCGCGAGGTAGAGCCGGGAAGGGGGTATGTGGAGCTGCACCGCCGCTATCGGGTTACGGGAACCCAGGATGTCCGAAGCCAGGTTCTCCTGCTGGGCTATCGCCTGGATCCGTCGGGCTGGAAGCTGGTGGAGCTCCGGGTGGTCAGCTAGGTAGGACCGGGGTGCTGGGTGGTCCAATACGGGACCACGGTAGTGGCCAGAATAGGCCATCACCGGACCACGCTTTCACTTGCGTCTCCTCCCAGCCGCCTCTATATTGGGTAGCTACTCCCGAAACCCGGCCCAGGAGAGACGAGTGAAGGTTCGTTCCAGCGTGAAGCCGATTTGCGAGCACTGCAAGGTCATCAAGCGACAGGGCGTCGTCCGCATCATCTGCAAGCGCAATCCCAAGCACAAACAGCGGCAAGGCTGATCATGGCACGCATCGCAGGCGTGGACCTCCCACGCGAGAAGCGGGTGGAGAT
>DATMDQ010000183.1:0-6417 GCA_035557715.1 Gemmatimonadales bacterium | reverse complement strand
CCCAGCCGAGAGGTCGAGGCTAGCACAGCAGGCCACGATGCGTAGAGGTACGGCTTTGCTGCAATCGGGACGTGAGGTGAGCTAACTGCAATGGCCAGGGAGGGAATTGAACCCCCGACACGCGGATTTTCAGTCCGCTGCTCTACCAACTGAGCTACCTGGCCGTAGCGGCGGGAATATAGAGAGGCGCTTAGGGGACGCCAAGTGATTGGAGGACCAAGAGTAGCTACCGTCCCTTCGCTCCGACATATTCAAGTCCATGCCGCCCCCCACTTTCCCCAATCTTACTGTCCTGTCCCATCCCCTCATCCAGCACAAGCTTTCCATTCTCCGGGACAAGCACACCAGCACGCGTGATTTCAAGCAGTTGGTCGGAGAAATCGCTACGCTGATGGCCTATGAGGTGACCAAGGACCTCCCCACCCAGCCGGTCGAGATCGAGACTCCGCTCGAGCGGGCTACCGGCCGCCAGGTTGCCGGGAAGAAGCTCACCCTGGTGCCGATCCTCCGGGCCGGTCTCGGCATGGTAGATGGCATCACCCAGCTCATTCCCTCCGCCCGGGTGGGACACATCGGGCTCTACCGGGATCACGATACGCTCCAGCCGGTAGACTACTACTTCAAGATTCCCCACGACGAGATGGAGCGGGATTTCTTCATTCTTGACCCCATGCTCGCCACCGGCGGGTCAGCGGTGGCCGCGGTGGGGGCCCTCAAGAAGGCCGGAGCTCGTCGAATTCGATTCCTCTGCCTCGTCGCCGCCCCCGAAGGAGTTCGGCGGATGCTCGACAGCCATCCCGAGGTCCCGGTGTTCGCAGCTGCGCTCGACCGTCAGCTGAATGAGGTCGGCTACATCCTGCCAGGACTCGGCGACGCGGGCGATAGACTGTTTGGTACACGGTGAGCGGAGTCCGACTGACGTTTTGGGGCGCTGCGGGCCAGGTGACCGGCTCTATGCACCTGCTCGAAGCCGCGGGAGCCCGGATCCTGCTCGACGCCGGGTTGTTCCAGGGCCGCCGGGCCGAAGCTCACGCGCTCAACGCGCGACTGCCCTTCGATGCCAGGCGGATCGATGGCGTGGTTCTGAGTCACGCGCACATCGACCACTCCGGCCGGCTGCCGCTCCTGGTCAAAGAAGGGTTTCACGGCCCGGTGTACAGCACCCCCGCCACCCGCGACCTGAGCGCGGTCATGCTGGCCGATGCGGGACACATCCAGGAAAAAGACCATGAATTCCTCCAGCGCCGGGGCAAGGCGCTGCCCGAGACCGAGCCGCTCTACTCGCTGCGGGACGCGATCGCGGTACAGGACCTCATTGTCGGCGTACCGTATCACCGGGTCTTCTATCTCCGTAAGCACATGGCGCTGGAGTTTCTCGAGGCCGGTCATATCCTGGGCTCGGCCGCCATCGATCTTCGGATCACCGAAGGCGGGCACCACCGGTTGGTGTTCTCCGGCGACATCGGACGCAGCGGGCTTCCCATCGTGCGTGACCCCGAGCCGCCTTCGGGCCCGGTCGACACCCTGATCATCGAGGCCACCTACGCCGACCGGAATCACGACCCCTTTGCAACCGGTGAGACTCGTCTGGGCGAGACAGTCCGCCGGGTCGCGGCCAGAGGCGGGAAGGTGTTCATTCCAGCCTTTGCCGTGGGGCGGGTGCAAGAGCTGGTGTACAGCCTGCACCGCCTCTATCGAGCCGGGCAGATCCCCGAGGTGCCGATCTACGTCGACAGTCCTCTCGCGGTCGACATCACCACGGTGTTCCGGTTACACCCGGAGGTATTCGACCGGCGCGAGCGGCTGATCGAGACTACCAACGACCTGTTTGACTTCCCGCTTCTGCGTTACGTACGGGAGGTTTCCGATTCCCGGGCGATCGACGCTCAGAACGGCCCCGCGGTCGTCATCGCGGCCTCGGGCATGGTGGAGTCGGGACGGATCCTCCACCATCTGGCACATGGCATCGGCGATCATCGCAACCTGATCCTGTTCGTCGGCTTTCAGGCGGAGCACACCCTGGGTCGGCGGATCCAGAACGGGGAGGAGGTCGTCAGCATCCTGGGCCAGAAGTACGAGCGCCGGGCCGAGGTGGAGACTCTCGGCAGCTACTCGGCCCACGCCGGCCGCGACGAGCTGCGCGCCTGGGTGCGCCGCTTGGGCGGGCCTGTGCGCCGGGCCTTCGTGGTGCACGGCGAGACCGGAGCCCTCGAGGCCATGGCGACGATGCTGGGTGAGGAGGGAGTGCAGGAAGTCCACATCCCGAAGCACGGGGAGAGTTTCGAGTTGTGAGGGCGGGACAACGTTCCGCTCTCCCCTCCTTTCGTCAGGCGCTGGGCCTGGTACTGCTCTCCGCAGCCACGGTCTACACCGTGGCGCTGGTCACGGTCCTCGTGGTCAGCCAGCAGGACCAACGACGCCCGGTCGATGCCATCGTCGTTCTGGGTGCCGCTCAGTACAACGGCCGGCCCTCTCCGGTGCTACGGGCCCGGCTGAACCACGCGCTGCACTTGTATCGCGAGGGGCACGCGCCCAGGATCATCGTCACCGGAGGCATGGGACGGGGAGACACGACCAGCGAGGCCCTCGTGGGGCAGCAGTTCCTGGTGAGCCACGGCGTCCCTTCCGACGCGGTGGTGGTTCAGGCCCAGGGTCGCTCCACCCAGGCCTCGATGACCGCAGTGGCCGAGTGGCTGGAGCAGAAGCGGCTGCACCGGGTAATCCTGGTGAGCGACCCGTTCCATATGTTTCGCCTCCGGCTCGAAGCGCAGCGTACCGACCTGGAGGCCTACACCTCGCCGACCGAGGACAGCCCCATCTCCGACAACCCGGTACTGGAGCTTCGCTATCTGTTCGCCGAAGGGTTCAAGATCCCGGTCGCGTGGATCCGGGCAACCCTCTCCCCTCTCACCTCTCACTCGCGATCTCTATGACGCTCGTTTCCACGGAACGCAAGTACACCGGGAAGGTCGTGAACCTCGACCTCGATACGGTGCGCTTTCCCGACGGATCCACGGGCCAGCTTGAGATGGTGCGACACCCCGGCGCCTCGGCCGTGGTTCCGTTGCTGGACGAACCCCGCAGTCCCGATCCTCGGGTCATTCTGATTCGCCAGTTCCGCCACGCGGCAGACGACTTCATCTGGGAAATCCCCGCGGGACGGCTCGACCCGGGTGAGACACCGTCCACCTGCGCCCACCGGGAGCTGGAGGAAGAAACCGGCATGAGCGCCGACGTCCTCTCCCGCCTCACCACCATCCTTACTACCCCAGGCTTCACCGATGAGCGAATTCACATCTTCATGGCTCACACCCTGAAACCCGGCAAACATCGCCGTGAGCCCGACGAGTTCATGGAGGTGCACACCAAGAAATGGTCGGAGGTGATGACCATGATTCGTAACGGCGAGATCCGCGACGCCAAGACCGTGGTAGGGCTGTTGTTCGTGGAGAGTTTTAGGAGAAAGGCGAGCTACTGAATAGCGGTTAGCCCTCAGCTGTTAGCTAATAGCTAAAGGCTAATAGCTAAAGGCCTTGGCCCGCAGTACACTTCCCCTATGCCCGCTCAATCCGTGGAGGCGCTGTTTCGGTCGCTCAAGAAGGGCGACCTGGCACCGGTCTACTACCTCTACGGAACGGAGGATGTCCTCAAGGACGAGGCCGTCAAGACCATCCTGGATCGGGCGCTCGACCCCACCCTTCGCGATTTCAACTTCGACCAGCGCTCGGCAGCGCAGCTGGACGCGGAAGAGGTGCACGCCCTGTGCAACACCCTTCCCATGCTGGCTGACCGGCGGGTCGTCCTGCTCCGCGACGTCGAGGGCTGGAAGCGAAAGACCAAGGGCCGGGCCGAATTCATCAGATATCTCCAGCGCCCCAGCCCGGAGACGGTGGTGATAATGGTCCAGGGGTCGGCCGAGGAGTCCGATGACAAGGAGCTGGCCGCCGGCGCCTACACGGTGCGGTTCGATCCGCTGCCCCCGGAGCGAGCCCGGAAGTGGCTATCGCATCAGGCCTCGAAGCTAGGCCTGACGCTGGAGCCTGAGGCCGCTGAACACCTCATGCGTTCGGTCGGCTCCGACCTGGGCGCCCTGACCTCCGAGCTTGCCAAGCTGGCGTCGTTGCCGGCCGAGGAGCCGCTCACCGCCGAACGGGTTGGCGATCTGGTGGGAGTTCGGCACGGCGAGACCCTCTGGGATTGGCGCGAGGCCGTACTTGATGGCCAGCCCGGCCGGGCAGCCGCGCTGCTGCCGTCGATTCTGGCGCAGCCCGGCGTGTCCGGGGTCAGGCTGGTGACGACGCTCGGCACCGCGCTGGTGGGGCTCGGCATTGCCCGGGCGCACTACGACCGCGGTATGCGGGGACGCGGCCTCGAAGCGGCTGTCCTCAAGAGCCTGCTCAGCGCCCGTCCCTTCGGCTTGCTAGGCTACAAGGAGGAAGCCAGCCGATGGGGTAGCTGGGCTCCGCGTTGGCCCCGCCGCCGGATCCGCGCCGCCCTTCGTGCCGCACGAGATACGGATATTGCGCTCAAGAATACGACGATATCGGATGCGCAGGGACTGCTGACTGATCTGGTGCTACACATAACGATACAGGACGGAGAGGACGGAGATGACGGAAAGGGCGAAGGCATGACTGGTCCCACCTCTGGCCGGAGACGGGGGCTGACTGGCGCTGTATTTTCCGTCCTCTCCGTCCTGTCCGCCTTCTCCGTCCTCTCAGCATTCCCGGCGGCCGCCCAAACCGACCCGCGCCTGCTGGACGCCGTTCGGCAAGCCCAGGAGGGTGCGGGCGCGTCCGCTCGAACCCAGGTGCGTCGCCTGCTCGCGGCCACGTCGCCCACTGATACGCTGTATCCTCAGATCATCTACACCCAGGCCATGGTGGCGAGCGACGCCAACGAGATGCGGCGGAACCTCCAGCGTGTGGCGGTAGAATACTCCTCCTCCAGCTGGGCCGATGACGCGCTCCTGCGACTGGTGCAGCTCGATTACGCCAGCGGCAACCTCGCGGGCGCGGCGCGAAACCTCGAGCGCCTCCGTCTCGACTATCCGGGAAGCACTCTTCTGCCTCAGGCGGCGTACTGGGCCGCTCGCACCTATTTCGATCAGAAGAACCCGGAGCTGGCGTGCCGCTGGACAGCCGAGGGCCTCGCCGCATCCAGCAGCAACGTCGAGCTGCAGAACCAGCTTGGCTATCTCGACCAGCGCTGCGCCGGGGTCCGAGCGGTCGCCTCTCGTCCCTCCACGGATACTCAGCCGGGACTGGCGAGCGGGGGAACTGATACCGCCGCGCTTCCATCGAATTCGAGCGGGGCCGCGGTACCACCGGCTGCCGCTCCGCCTGTAGCCACGCCACCGCCCTCTCCGACTCCCGCGCCGGCTCAACCCCAGCCTGCAACGCCGGCGCCACCGCGCAGCGAGCCCGCACCAGTGGCTAGCCAGCCCGCGGGCTCGACCTCCCGTTATCGGGTTCAGATCACAGCGGTACGTACAGCCGCCTCGGCCGCCAGCATCGCCGCCAAGCTCAAGGCGCAGGGTCTTACTGTGGTGACAGTCGAGGAGGGCGGACTCTTCAAGGTCAGAGTCGGAGATTTCCCGACCCGATCGGAAGCAGTGGCGGTATTGCCTGACCTCAAGGCCAGACTCGGGGGCAGCCCATTCGTGGTCGCGGAGCCCTAAAGGCGGCCGCTTGGTGCGGCATTGTCCCCCTCGCGCTGGTTGGCTGCGGATCGAAGTCACCCTCTCCTGTTGCTCCGGACCGAGGTGAACCGTGTCTACTGTCCGCGGAAGCTGCACAGCCGCTGGACTCGTTCACCGTCGTCGTGTCGGACTCGGTAGACTTCTCTCACGACCCAGTACCTTCCAACGACAGCGAGCAGCTTCTTTTCCCGCAGTATTTCGAGACGCTGGTGCGGCTCGACTGCAGGGGACAGCTACGGCCTGGACTGGCGAAGTGGTGGTCCGCTGACCAAACCGGGCGGGTTTGGACATTTGTGCTGCCTGATGGCCGATTCGCCGACGGCTCACTCGAAGCCGCGCCTCGTGTGGTTTCGAGCTGGCGCGCGCGTGAGGCCACAGTTCGAGCGCTCGGAATCGAATCGGTAGCCGTGCGCGACAGCAACGTGCTGGTAGTGACGCTGAGTCAGCTCCCCGATCCCTCGCCTGACCTTTTTGCCGATCCGGGGCTGGCCATATCTCGTGCCCCATCCAGGCTTGTGCCCGATAGAGGGATCCTGGTGGTCCAATCCGACGGGCCACCTCCTGCGGTGATCCACTTCCGCATCGAGCCAAACGGCGACCCCCGCGACGCGCTCGACCGCGGGGCCGATCTGGTGGTTACCCGCGATCCCGCCCTGATCGACTATGTGGCTGGACGGCGGGAGTTCGCCACTTTCCCACTCCCGTGGAGCCGCACT
>DATMDQ010000182.1:0-48644 GCA_035557715.1 Gemmatimonadales bacterium | reverse complement strand
GATGGAGGCTGTTACCTGTTCTACGAGATCGGCCTTGGTCATGCATCCCCCAGAAGGGTTACAGACAGTGGAGCGCAGCAGGGGCCTCCCATGGCCGATACTATGAGCTTAACCCTTGTCTGTCAAGGGCTTGGGGCTTTGGAGCGCTTCCCACTCCGAGCGAGGCCATGAATTCGGCAAAGTGGGGAAGCGCATCGTGGGGCCCCGGAGCAGCCTCGGGATGGTACTGCACTGCGAAGAGTGGGAGCTCGCGATGGCGAATCCCCTCGACGGTCCCATCGTTCAGATTCAGGTGCGTCACCTCGAGGGCCGGCGCTCCCGGGATGCCTCCTGCATCGCCAACCACAGCGAAACCATGGTTTTGGGTGGTGATGAGCACCTGGTCGGTTCGGAGGTCCTGTACCGGGTGGTTTCCACCCCGATGGCCGTAAGGCATCTTGGCGGTGGCACCGCCGTAGGCCAGTCCCACCAGCTGGTGTCCGAGACAGATCCCAAAGGTGGGGAGACCAGCCCCCGAGAGCTGGCGAATGGAATCGAGCGCGTATCCGACCGCGGCAGGATCCCCGGGGCCATTGGAAAGGAAGAGACCGTCCGGCTTTAGCTCGCGCACCGCCGCCACCGATGTGGTCGAGGGTACCACTGTCACCCGGCACCCCGCCTGGACCAGCATTCGGACGATGTTGCGTTTCATGCCGAAGTCGTACGCCACCACATGGGGGCCGTCGCCTTCACTGTGGCGCTGCCCGACGGTAGCCCGGGAGGCCAGGTCCAACCCTTCCATCGACGGTGAGGCCAGCAGCTCCGCGGTGAGCTCCCTGGTCGGCTCTCTTCCCTGCGCAATCACTCCCCGCATCGCGCCGCGTTCCCGTAGATGGCGAGTCAACCGGCGGGTGTCGATCCCTTCCAGGACGGGGACCCTGGCCGCACCCAGCCAGTCATCCAGGCTCTGGGTGGAGCGCCAGTTCGAGGGGTGACGCGAGAGCTCCCGCACCACCACGCCGGTGACCTGGGGATGATCGGACTCGGAATCTTCCGGATTTACTCCATAGTTCCCGATCATCGGCGCGGTCATCACGACGATCTGACCCAGATAGCTCGGGTCGGTGAACGTCTCCTGATAGCCGGTGAGGTTGGTGGTGAAAACCACTTCGCCAAATGCCGCATCGATGGGTCGTGCGCTGGTCCCGGCAAACCAGTTGCCGTCCTCGAGCAGCACGAACGCCCGGTTCACTTTTTCGGCTGAGGGGCGGGAGCCTGGGTCGCAGGCGCCGGGGTTTGACCAGCAGCGGGCGGGGTCGGAGCGGCCGGTGCCTGTGCCGGCGGCTGAGTCGGTGCCCCCAGAGGAAGCGGAGCCTGCTGCGGCGCGGCTGGCGTCGCGGCCCGGAGCCGTTCCTGAAGCGCGCTCGAATTGGCGCCGCGGGGGACGAGCGAGAGCACCAGAGAGAGCAGCAGAAAGATCCCGCCGCACCACCAGGTGAGCTTGGTCAGAATGGTGACCGCCTGGCGGCCGCCAAGCACGGTGTCGGTGCCGCCGCCACCACCCATGGAGGCGAGCCCTCCCCCCTGGCCGGCCTGGAGCAGCACGACCACGGAAAGCAGCAGCGCGTCGAGTATGAGCAACGTGAGCAGAAAAGCGAACATCTATTTGTTGCCTCCAAGAGTCGGCGAAGTTTAGCGGGTCTAGGGTCAAGGGTCTAGGGTCTAACTCGTTTCCGCGTCGACCTTAGACTCTAGACCCTAGACTTCTTCACTCCACCTCATCAATCGACCTCGGCCAGTCCTCCTTGAGCAGCCGGGACATGGCGCGGTCCGCCAGGAGGCGGCCTCCCGTCTGGCAACGAGCGCAGTAATTGGTCTCGTTATCTGCATAGCGGATGCGCTGCACCGGCGTCCCGCAGTCGGGACAAGGCAGCTGGTAGCGGCCATGCACCGCCATCCCCGGGCGGAACGCGGTCACCTTTTCCGGAAAGTCCTCCCCAGCCTCGTCCCGGAGACGCACGATCCACTCCTCGAGGGTCGCTCGAGTAGCCTGGTATAGCCGCTCGACATCTGTGTCGCTCAGCTTGCGGCTGAGCGCGAGCGGCGAAAGCCTGGCCTTGTGCAGGATCTCGTCGGAGTAGGCGTTGCCGATGCCGCTGAACAGCCGGGGATCGGTGAGGGAGCGTTTGAGGGTGTGATTCTCCGATCTCAGCCTCTGACTAAAGCTCGTCAGGTCCGAATCCAACACCTCGAGCCCGCCGCGCTCGAACTGGCGCAAAGCCTCCTGGCCCGAAACCAGGTGGACCGACGCCCTCCGCTTGGTGCCGGCTTCGGTGAAGAAGAGGAGTCCCTCAGGGAATTCCAGCACGGCCAGCACGAGCTTGCCGCCAGCCTTCTTACCCAACGGATACCACTTGAGCCGGCCGGCAATCATGAGGTGGATGACCAGAAACAGGTCCCCCTCGAGAGCAAGTACGATGCGCTTCCCCATCCGGCGGAGACCGATCACCCGCTTCCCTGCTGCCTCACTGATTGGGGGGTCGAACGAGCGGAGCACGAAAGGATTGCGAATGATGACCCGCACCAGCGTCTGGTTCAGAACCCGAGGAGCCAGATGCTCGAGGTATAGCGCTACGTCGGGGAGCTCAGGCATGAACGGGGCGAGATGTTAGCCCTCGACCGCATCATGCCAGCCGGAAGGACGTACTTTTGCCTTGGACCCCTTCTCCACCAGGTCGGCCCAGCCCTCAGCCTGGAGACTCGCTCCGCCGACCAGTACCCCGTCGATCTGGGGCCGAGTCAACAGCTCGGCCACGTTGTCCTTGCTTACGCTGCCTCCATATAGAATGGGCACGCGCACCCCTACGCTGTTGCGCCCCAACTCCATGCGGATCAGCTCATGGATCTGGGCCGCGTCATCGGGCGAGGCGTTCTTGCCTGTCCCTATCGCCCACACCGGCTCGTAGGCGAGCACCACACGGGACCAGTCGTCCACCTTGAGCGCCTGGAGCACACTTCCGAGCTGGCGCACGATTACTTGTTCGGTCCGCCCTCCGTCCCGCTCCGCAAGGGTCTCGCCGACGCACACCAGAGGGGTGATCCCCGAGCTGAGTGCCGCTCTTATCTTCTTAGCGACCTGGTCGTCGGTCTCGCCGAACATATGTCGCCGCTCCGAGTGTCCCACCAGCGTCAGCCGGGCGCCAGCTTCCTTTACCATCGGAATCGAAATCCCACCGGTAAAGGGGCCCTTGGGCTCCCAATGAACATTCTGGGCCCCGATGGTCACGTCGGAACGGGATTTCATGGATTCGGAGAGTGCGCCGATGGAGACGGCTGGGGGAAAGAACCACAGGTTCCGGCCCTCGGCTGGAGCGGTGAGCGGCAGAAACTTCTGGGCGAATGCACGGGCCTCGGAGGGCCCGTAGTTCATTTTCCAGTTCGCCGCGAAAATCAGGGATCTCTCAGCCATATATCACGCCTCGTCCAGCGCAGCGACCCCGGGCAGTTCTTTCCCCTCGAGAAACTCCAGGGAGGCGCCGCCACCGGTGGACACGTGGGTGATCTTGTCGCTCAGCCCTGCTTGAGCCACCGCCGCCGCCGAGTCGCCTCCACCGATTACGGTGACGGTGCCGTGCGCCGTGGCGTTGGCCATGGCCTTCGCGATGGCGAGGGTGCCATGATCGAACGGCGGCGTCTCGAATACTCCCATCGGACCGTTCCATACCACCGTGCCGGCCCGCTCGATGATCGAGGCGAAGTTCTTCTCGGTGGCCGGATCGATGTCGTACACTGCCCAGCCCTTGGGGATGGCGTCGCGCTTGACCGTCCGGGTTTCGGCGCCCGATTTCAGCTCCTGCGCGATAACTGACCCATCGGGAAGCACCAGTTTTTGGCCCGCCTTCTTCATGAGATCGCGCGCCAGATCCAGCCGCTCGTGCTCCACCAGCGAGTTGCCGGTTTCGAGGCCCATGGCCTCGAAGAAGGTGCAGGCCATGGCCCCGCCCAGCAGGATCTCATCCACCTCGGGCAGCAGCGCCTCGATCAGGTCGATCTTGCCGCTGATCTTTGCCCCCCCCAGCACCGCCACGAATGGCCGCTTGGGCTGGTGCAACGCCTCGCCAAGGTAGCGCAGCTCGCGCTCCATGAGGAGGCCGGAGACCGCCGGCTTCAGGACGCGAGCGATGGCTTCCGTGCTCGCGTGAGCCCGATGTGCGGATCCGAAGGCGTCGTTGACATACAAATCACCCAGCGCTGCAAACCGCTCGGCCAGGGTCAGATCATTCTCCTCCTCCCCGGGATAGAAGCGCGTGTTTTCCGCCACCGCCACGCCGCCACGAGGTAGTCGCTTGGTGACGGTGACCGCCTCGGGCGCGGTTGGGTCGGGCAGAAAGGTCACCGGAGCGCCGAGCAACTTCTCCAGGGCCCGAACCACCGGCTGCATGGAGTACTTGGGTTCGGGCCCGTTCTTCGGCCGCCCCAGATGAGACAGCAGAACCAGGCGGGCACCCCGGTCCCGGAGATACTTGATAGTGGGCAACGCGGCCCGGATGCGGGTGTCGTCGGTGACCACCCCGTCCTTGATGGGACAGTTGAAGTCAACTCGCACCAGCGCGCGCCGTCCTTCCAGCGACCCCTTGTCCAGCGATTCCAGGGTACGCTTCACCGGCGCGACCCGACGTAGCTCAGCAGGTCCACGCACCGGGCCGAGTAGCCCATCTCGTTGTCGTACCACGAAGTGACATTGACGAGGGTGCCCGCCACCACGGTGGTCGAGAGCGAGTCGACCGTACTGGAATGGAGATCGCCGATGTAGTCCACCGAGACCAGCGGCTCGTCGCTCACGGCGAGCACGCTCTTGAGCGGCCCCGCCTTGGCGGCTGCGCGAAAAGCGTTGTTCACCTCGTCAGCCGTGGTTGCCTTCTGGACCACGCAGGTCAGGGCCACCACTGACACGTCGGGCGTAGGTACGCGGAGGGACACCCCGTCGATCTTGCCCTTTACCTCTGGAAGCACGAGTGAGGTGGCCTTGGCCGCGCCGGTGGTGGTGGGGATGATGGAGAGTGCCGCGGCACGCGCCCGGCGAAGGTCCTTGTGGGGCAGGTCGAGAATGTTCTGGTCGTTGGTGTAGGAGTGCACCGTCGTCATGAAGCCGCTGACAAACCCGAAGCGGTCCAGGATCACCTTCACCACCGGTACCAGGCAGTTGGTGGTGCAGCTGGCATTGGAGATGATCTGATGTTTGGCGGGGTCGTAGGCCTCGTGATTGACCCCGTAGACGATGGTGACATCCTCCTGCTTGGCTGGGGCCGAGATGATAACCCGCTTCGCGCCACCCTTCAGATGCAGCGCGGCCTGTTCGCGGTCAGTGAAGCGGCCGGTGGACTCGAGCACCAGCTCCACGCCGAGATCCTTCCAGGGAAGCTTGGCCGGGTCCTTTTCCGACAGCACCTTGATCGTGCGGCCGTCCACAGAGATCGAGTCGGCCTTGGGCGCGACGTCACCCTGGTACCGCCCGTGCACCGAGTCGTACTTCAAAAGGTGCGCGAGCGTCTTGGTGTCGGTGAGATCGTTGACCGCCACGAACTCGAGGTCGGCGACGTTCATCGCCTTGGCGGCCCGCACTACATTGCGGCCGATGCGGCCAAAGCCGTTGATGCCTACTCGGATTGCCATTCGGTCTCCTGGTTGCGTACATCATAGGTCCACTACCGCGCGAGCGAACGTCACTGCCTCCACCCGCCTGGCGCCCGCAGCCGATAGCGCGGCTGCTGCCGCCGCGAGCGTGGCGCCGGTCGTGAAGACGTCGTCCACCAGCACCACATCGAGTCCCTGCACTGCTTCCGCTCGAAACGCCCCGGCCACGTTGGCGTGCCGTGCTTCAGGCGTGAGCGCCGTTTGGGTCGGGGTCTCCCGGGTCCGCCGGAGCCGCTCCGCGTGCACCGGGACGCCGACTCGAGCGCCCAGCGCCGCGGCAATCCGCTCGCTCTGGTTATAGCCTCGCTGCCGCTGCCGGCGGCCGCCGAGTGGAATCGGTATCAAGGATACCTGGGCCGTCAATGGCTCCAATCCTCGCATCGCGTCCGCCATTGCCTCGGCGGCGCGACTCCACCCTTCGTATTTGAGCTGGTGCACCGCGTCGCGGGCGGTGCCCTCCAGCCAGACTGCGCTGCGAACCCGGCTCAGCCCCTCGGGCCAGCTGGCGCAGAGCCGGCACTCGAGCCCCCGAAACGACGGCTGTCCACAGCGGGCGCATACCGGGTGGGGGACAGGTCTCCAGCGGAGCCGGCACAGATCGCAGATGAGCGCGTCGTTTTCCCGCTCGGAGATCGGCTCGCTGCAGAGCAGACAGGCGCCCGGCAGGAGCCAGCGCTCGACGCCTGCAAGCACCTCCATGATGTAGGGGCGAGACGTGCCTCGCCCGCCCAGGGCGACGCCCGCGTCGCCCCTACGGTCGAAGCGCCGCATTGACTGCCGCCCGCATGACCTCCATCGGAGCTCGCCTGCCGGGAAACCAGCACTCGAAGGCGGCCGCACCCTGCGCCACCAACATGGCGCGTCCATCCGCCGCGCGGCGCACCCGGGAGCGTACCTCCCTGATCCACGCCGTCTCGCCCACCTGGTACACCATGTCGAGCGCGACTTCCGCACGAGGCGACACCGCAGGAGAGATCGGGAGCGGGTCGTCGGTCTTGAGGCCCAGCGGCGTCGCGTTGATCAGCACCCGGCATTCGGAGGTCGTGGCCAGGCCCACCCCGCGGGAGGACATCCACCGTTCGAACTCCCGACAACGCCCCTCATCCCGCGATGTCACCGCCACCGCCACACCGCGCTCTCGGGCCGCCATTGCGGCCGCTCGCGCCGCCCCGCCGGTTCCCGCGATGAGCCAGGGGGCCTCCGGCGCATCCAGCTGGCGCACTGCCTCGAGCACCCCTTGCACGTCGGTGTTGTCGCCCACGCTGCGGTCATTCTCACCCCAGAAGGTATTGCTGGCGCCGATCACCTCCGCCAGATCGCGGCAGACGTCCACCGCTCGAGCAGCCGACTCCTTGAAGGGCACGGTCACGTTACCGCCGCCACCCGCGCGAACGAGCGCCTGGATAAGGGGCGCCAGATCCTCGGCCGTACATGCGAAGGGGACGTAGACCGCCTGGATCCCGAGAGTACGGAAGGCGGCGTTGTGCATGGCAGGCGAAAGCGAATGCGCGACCGGATTTCCCAGAATCGCAAAGACGCGCGTGGAACCGGTGATCACCGCACGGTGCCGGCCACCCGGCCGACCACGCCGTTGATCATGTCCTGCAGCTCGTCCCAGGTGGTGCGGTAGCTGGTGAGATCGGAGCCGAACGGATCGCTGACCTCGCGGTTTCCCTCTTCGCGCCCCGCGTACTCGCCCAGGATGTGAACCTTGTCCTCTCCTCCCAGCTCGGCCACCCGGGCGCTGTGATGGCCGGACATCGTAAGGATGAGGTCGGAGGCCTTCACCAGCTCTCGGGTCAGCAGTTGGGCCCGGTGGCCACTCAGGTCGAGGCCGTGCTCCAGCCCCACCAGATAAGCGCCCTCGGAGACAGGGGCTCCGTCCCAGGCTCCGGTTCCGGCAGAGGCGACCGTGACCTGCTCGGCGCCCCGGCTCGCGAGCGCCTCGCGCAGGAGTCCTTCGGCCATGGGACTGCGGCAGGTGTTACCGGTGCAGACGAATAGGACGTGCATCAGCGGAAGATAATACGCGGGGAAGGGGGGAAGCGGGGAGGCCAGGAGGAAACAACACACGTAGTCGTACGTGAGTTCGACCTCCCCGCTTCCCCGCTTCCCCGCTTCCCCGCCTTCATGGTGCCAGGCGCCCCGCAGCCCGGCGCAGCTCAGCCCGCGGAATCGCGCCCTCGCGTACCAGGCGAGGCACCATGTCGGTGCAATCGACCAGCGTCGACGGCGGCACATTGCCGAGCACCCCTCCATCGAGCACCAACAGCTCCCCGTTGCGCTCCTCGGGACCGAACAGGTCCATCAGTCGGTCGGCGCCTGGAGCCGGGGGCCCGCCGGGGCGATTGGCCGAGGTCGAGGTGAGCGGCCTTCCGGTGGCCGTCACCAGGCGGACGATGCCTGCGTGCGAGGTGTAGCGCACGGCAATCCCGCCTTCCCTGCCCCGCAGCTCATCGGGCAGCCGTCCCTCGCCTCCACGCAGCACCAGCGTCAGCGGGCCCGGCCAGAACGCGTCTGACAACGCGGTTGCCGATGGGGTGAACACCAGTCCCCACTCCTCCGCCATCCGGCGTCCCGAGATGAGCAGCAGGAACGGTTTGCCTTCCGGTCTCCCCTTGAGCCGCGCCAGTGCGGCGAGTGCGGCCACGGTGGGGGCGGAGCCGAGTCCGTAGACGGTTTCGGTGGGATATGCGAGCAGCTTGCCGGCGCTGAGGTGCCGCCCAATCTGAGGAATCGCCGTCGCAATTTCGGCGTCGGTCTGGAAAGGGAGAATCACGGGGACGTGCCGGCCAACATCTCGGCGAGGACGAGGTCGTCCGGGGTGGTGACTTTGAGGTTGCGGCAGGAGTCCGGCACCAGGCGGACGGAAATACCCATGGCCTCGACCAGTGCTGAGTCGTCTGTAGCGCGGTGGCCGTCGCGCGCGGCGCGGGCATGAGCCTCTTCCAGGACCGCCCGGGGGAAACCCTGCGGGGTCTGGGCCCGCCAGAGCCGCGCCCGTGGCCGGGTACGCCGGATGAGCGTGGAGTCGGCGGCGGTCGCTTCCTTGAGGGTGTCCCTGAGCGGGACCGCGGGGACGGCCCCTTCGCCCGCTCGGGCATAGCCGATCACCGCCTCGATGACGGTGCGGTCAACGAACGGCCGGGCGCCATCGTGTACGAGAACCACCTTGCACTCGCGGCGCAGCGCGGAAAGGCCGGCCCGGACCGAGTCCCCACGATGAGAGCCGCCCGCTACGACGGACAGGCCGGAGAAGTCGGAGAGAAACGCCGGAGGATGCGCCGCGTCTTCTGGAGGAAGGACCAACACGACCTGGGCGACATCTGGATGGGACACGAAGGGACGTAAGGCGCGGAGCACCATGGGAACGCCGGCGATCGACAGGTACTGCTTGGCGGTTGCTGCCCCCATCCGGAGCCCTCTCCCGGCGGCCACCACAACGACCCCTACATCACGCGGCAAGGGTCCGCACCAACTGCTCGACATGGTCGAGCCCCACCAGCGAGGCTCCCGGCACTTGCACCGTGCTGCGGGAGGAGCCGAACACCCGGTGGAACCCGAGCCGGACGGCCTCGGCGATGCGACGCTCGATCGCACCGCTCGGGCGGATCTCGCCACCCAGGCCGATCTCGCCCAGAAAGATGACGTCAGCCGGCGTGGGCCGGTTGTACAGGCTGGAGAGGAGGGCCGCCGCAATGGCGAGGTCTGCTCCCGGCTCGTTCAGCCGGACACCCGCCGTGACCTGGACGAAGACGTCGAGGGTGGCAAACGAGGTCTCTGCCCGCCGCTCCAGCACGGCCAGCAGCACCGCAAGGCGCCTCGGGTCTATCCCAGTGGCCACGCGCTGTGGCGTGCCGTACCCCGACTTGGCCGCAAGCGCCTGGACCTCGACCAGTACCGGCCGGGTGCCCTCCATGAGTGCCGTGACCGCACTGCCGCTGGTGCCCACACCTCGCGCCGCCAGGAACACGGCGGACGGGTTGGGCACCGCCACCAGCCCGCTCTCGGTCATGGAAAACACGCCGAGCTCGTCCACCGACCCGAACCGGTTCTTGGTGGTTCGGAGCAGCCGGTAGTCGAGCGTGGCCTCCCCCTCGAAATACAGCACCGTGTCCACGATGTGTTCCAGCGTCTTGGGCCCTGCGATGCCGCCGCCCTTGGTCACGTGCCCAACCACGATGACCGACGTGCCGGTCTCCTTGGCGAAGCGCATCAACTGGCCGGAACACTCGCGCACCTGACCGACATTCCCCGGCGCACTTTCCAGCGTGTCGGTGTAGACCGTTTGGATGGAGTCGATCACGACCACATCGGCGCGCACCAGGCTCACGGCATCAATGATGGCCTCCAGCCGGGTTTCTCCCAGCACGTGCACCGTCCCCGCATCTTCCACCAGCCGATCGGCCCGAAGCCGGATCTGGTCGGGCGACTCCTCCCCGCTGGCGTACAGCACCGTGCGTCCGGCGCTTTCCAGCCGGGCCGCGGCCTGGAGCAGCAGCGTGGACTTGCCGATACCCGGCTCACCGCCAATGAGGGTCATCGAGCCAGGCACGATGCCGCCGCCGAGCACGTAGTCAAACTCGGGCAACCCCGTGCGCCAGCGAATCAGCGATTCGGGAGCGATGTTGTTGAGGCGAACAGGAGCGATCACCGGCGAGGCACTCCTCGTCCCTACCCTGCCCCGCTGACCCGCTGCCCCGCTGACCGCCGGCTCCTCCGCCACCACGTTCCACTCACCGCACGCCTCACAGCGGCCTACCCATTTGGGATGCTCGTGGCCGCATTCGGTGCAGCGGTAGACCGACTTGGGTTTGGCCACCTATTCGGGCCCTTCGCGGTCGGTGCGATTATCGAAGCGGGTGAACTGCTTGTGGAAGTAGAGGTCCACCGTGCCGGTGGGACCGTTGCGATGCTTGCCCACGATGACTTCGGCCACGCCCTGCAGGCTGTTGCCCTCGCTGTCTTCCTTCTGATACATCTCCGGCCGGTGGATGAAGATGACCACGTCGGCGTCCTGCTCGATAGCGCCGGAGTCCCGCAGGTCGGACAGGATCGGGCGGCGCTCGCCGCCCCGCTGCTCGGAGGCGCGGGAGAGCTGGGAGAGCGCGATGACCGGAATGTCCAGCTCCCGTGCCAGTCCCTTCAGCGAGCGGGAGATGTCGGAGATCTCCTGCACCCGGTTCTCGGAGTACTCCGGGCTCCGCATCAGCTGGAGGTAATCCACCACGATCATCCGGACATCGTTTTCCACCTTGAGCCGGCGGGCCTTGGAGCGCATCTCCAGCAGCGTGAGTGCGGGAGAGTCGTCGATCCAGACCGGGCAGCTCTGGAGGATGCCGGCCGCGCGCGCCAGCCGGGTAAAGTCCGGATCCTTGAGGCTACCGCGGCGGACCGCCTGGCTGTCCACCCGCGCCTCAGCGCAAAGCATACGCTGGACCAGCGCCTCTTTCGACATCTCCAGAGAGAACACAGCTACGCCGAAGCCGTCCACCGCCGCCTGGGTGGCGATGTTGAGGCAGAACGCCGTCTTGCCCATGGAGGGGCGCGCTGCGACGATGATGAGCTCCGAGGCCTGGAACCCCGAGGTCATCTCATCCAAATCTGTGAACCCGCTCGGCACCCCGGTAATCGCTTTGCCACTCCGCTGGAGCGTTTCGATGCGCTCCATCGTGGGCCAGAGCATCTCCTTGAGCCGGGTGAACCCTTCGTCGCCCCGCTGCTGGGAAATCTGGAAGATCCGCGACTCGGCCCCGTCGAGGAGCTCGTTCGCGGTGGAGTGGCCATCGTAGGCTTCGGTGATGATCGAGGTGGACGCCTCGATCAGGCGGCGGAGGATCGCCTTGTCTTTGACGATCTTGGCATGGAACTCGATGTTGGCGGCGGTGGGAACCGTGTCCACCAGCTCGGCCAGGTACTCCAGCCCGCCGGCGCTCTCCAACTCGCCCCGGCGGAGCAGCTCGTCGCGCAGCGTGATGTGGTCGATGACAGTCCGCTGCTCGGTGAGCGCGAGCATGGCGCGGAAGAGCCGGCGGTGCGGCTCGCGGTAGAACATCGAGTCATCGACCAGCTCCGCGGCGCGAAGCGCGGCATCCTGATCCAGCAGCATGGCACCGAGCACTGCCTGCTCGGCTTCCTGACTCCACGGGGCCGACCGGCCAACGTAGGGATCAACGGTCGAGTAGTTGCCTGACGATACGGACGTCATCCCAGGTCGGCTTCTTCCAGTTCGGGTTGCGGAGCAGCGCCGCGGGATGGTACGTCACGACCAGCGGAATGCCGTTGTACGTGTGCACCTTGTTGCGGAGCTCTCCCAGACTCTTTCTCACCCCGAGCATGGCTTCGGCCGCCGTGCTGCCCAGGGCAAGTATCACTTTCGGCTGGATGATTTCCAGTTGGCGATGCAGATATGGAATACAGGCCGCGATCTCATCGGGCAAGGGCTTCCGATTCTGGGGCGGGCGGCACTTGACAATGTTGGTGATGTATACCGACTCGCGCGGCACTTCGATAGCCTCCAGAATGCCGTTGAGAAGATTCCCGGCTTGTCCAACGAAGGGAATACCCTGAGCATCCTCATGGGCGCCCGGCCCCTCGCCGACCAGAACGAGGCGCGCGGCAGGGTTTCCGTCCCCTGGCACCGCCTTGATCCGATTGGGACACAGCCCGCAGCAATGGGTGGTCCGAATTCGCTCGGCGACCGCATCCAGCGTCTGCAGCGCGAACAGTTCGTCGCCCAGCGCGTGGCCAGGTGATTCAATCGTGAGCCCGGGGCCCGGAATCGGAGGAGCACCCTTCTGCCATCGCGGCTTTCCAGCCGGGCCGGGAGGGACGATCTCGGCCCGCTTGAGCGGCTGAGCTTCCCTTTCCTCGGACGGTGCGGCCGCCTGTCTGCCTGACCGCCTGACCGCCCGACTAAACACCACCTCTGCTCCACCCAGCTCGATCTGTTGTTGCAGATACCGCCGCAGCTCGTCAGCCAAGGGATTCCTCCACCACGTCCAGAATAGCATCCGCCACTTCCCGCTTCGATTGCAGCGGCAGGATCCGTCTCGATCCGTCGCGGCCGAGCAGGGCGACGCGGTTGGTGTCCTTCTCGAAGCCGGCGCCCGGTTCCAGCGCGTCGTTCACCACGATGAGATCGAGGTCCTTCCGCTCCAGCTTGGCGAGGCCCTTTGCTACCGCATCGCCTGTCTCCAGCGCAAAGCCTACGATGACGCTGCCCTTCTTCCGGTTCCCCTTGGTGGAACTGAGGATGTCTTCGGTGGGCTCCATCGGAATCGCCAGAGCGCCTTCCACCCGGGAGCGCTTGCTGTCGCTGGGGCTGCTGGGCCGGTAGTCGGCCGGTGCCGCCGCCATCACCAGCACGTCGGCCGCGGGCAGCTCAGCCCGGACCGCGGCCTCGAGATCGCGGGTCGAATCCACGTGCCGCAACGTGACCCCAATCGGGGCCGGCAGCGAAGTGGGTCCTGAGATCAGCACCACATCGGCCCCGCGTTCCCAGGCCGCCTCGGCCACCCGGTAACCCATTTTGCCGCTGGAGCGGTTACTGACCACCCGAACCGGATCGATCGGCTCGCGAGTCGGCCCCGCAGTCACCACCACGCGGCGGCCGCCAAACTTGCCCGCCCGCAGCACTCGGGCGGCATGGGCGAGGATGGTCTCCGGCTCGCTCATTCTTCCCGGGCGCTCCGAGGGGCCCTCAGCGAGTGGGCCGATCTCGGGACCGACGATGGCGACGTTGCGCTTGCGCAGGATGTCGAGATTGGCCTTCGTGGCCGGGTTGGCGAACATCTCGTCGTTCATGGAAGGTGCCAGCAGCAGCGGCGCGGTGCGGGCGAGCAGCAGTGCGGCGAGCACGTCGTCGGCCAGGCCCTGGGCCAAGCGCGCGATCAGGTGGGCGGTGGCCGGCGCGACGATGATGAGGTCGGCCTCCTGGCCCAACCGGACATGCGAGAGCGCCCCACCCGGCTCCCAGAGAGAGCTCAGGACGGGACGCCCCGTCAGTGCTTCGAATGTCAGCGGCCGCACGAACTCCGCGGCGCCCACGGTAAGTACCGCGTCTACCCGGGCTCCCGCGTCGACCAGGCGGCGGGCGAGGATGCAGCTCTTATAGCACGCGATCCCGCCCGACACGCCGAGGACGACGTGCCGGCCGGCCCACACGATCAGGCCTCGGAACGACGGCGGCGGATGAGCTTGTAATTCAGGTCCCCGTCGACCAGCTCCTGCAGCGCCTTCGTGGTCAGCTTCTCGGTGGGCTGCTGAAGCTGATCCTTGGGAAACTCGTTGAGGTAGCGGGCGAACTTGGCCGCAACCAGCACGCCGAGATACTTGTTGCCGGCCTGCTTGGCGACTTCGTTCGGGGTGATGATTCTCATTCTGGACTCCCTTTTAAATTTTCTCCGCCGCCTTCACCACATCTCGCCGCAGCCGCTCGATCTGCGAGGGCAGGCTGGTTTGCCGGCATACCAGGCGGTCGTCCGCCTTTCCATCCAGTATCGCCGATACCTCTGCGACCGCCGTGACCAGGTCTTGGTTCACGATTGCGTAATCGTACTCGGCTACGGCGGTCAATTCCTCGGAGGCCCGGGTGAGCCGCTTTCGCAGTAGCTCGCGGTTCTCGGTGTTTCGCCCCTTCAAGCGCTCGATCAGCACTTCGGCCGACGGCGGCAGCACGAACACCTGGAGCGAATTGGAGAGATTCTTCCGAATCTGCCTCGCGCCCTCGATATCGACGTCGAGCACCGCGTGGCGTCCCTCGGCCAGAATCCGCTCTATCTCACGTTTCAGTGTCCCGTAGCGCTGGCCTCCGTACTCGGCCCACTCGAGGAACTCATGCGCATCGCGGCGGCGCTCGAACTCCTGACGGTCGAGGAAGTAGTAGTCCACTCCTTCCTTCTCCCCGTTGCGCATCGGCCGGGTCGTGGCTGAAACGGAGTAGCCCAGGTCGTTCCGCGCCTGAAGCAGCTTCCTCGCGATGGTCGTCTTCCCGCCGCCTGAAGGCGCCGAGAGCACGAGCAACAGCCGCTTCACTCGAGGTTCTCGAGCTGTTCCCTGAACTTCTCGAGCTCGCCTTTCATGGCAATCACCAGCTGCGCGATCTCGGCATCACCCGCCTTGGCGCCCATGGTATTCACCTCGCGACCCAGCTCCTGGGCCAGGAAGCCGAGCTGCTTGCCGACTGGCTTGTCGCCGGTCAGCGCCTGGCGCGCAGCAGCCATGTGAGCCCTGAACCGCACCAACTCTTCGGTGATGTCGAGTTTGTCGGCCAGGAAGGCGAGCTCCTGGGCCAGCCGCTCCTCGTTCACCGTGCGTCCGTCGAGCAGCTCGGCCACTGTCCCTCTGAGCCGGTCACGCTCCCGGGTCAACCGCTCCGGCGCCCGCGCGGCAATGCCCCTGGCCGACTGCTCCATCAGATCGAGCCGATGCCCCAGCTCGGCCGTCAGCGCCTGGCCCTCCCGGGCCCGCATTGCCCGGCACTCGGCCGCGGCTTGGCTTACTACCGGCTCCATCTCACTCCAGGCCACACCCGCCCCATTGGCCGCGGAGCTGAGAACGTCAGGCTGCCGGGCCACCAGCTCGACCGTCACCTCGCCGCCGAGCCCGAGCAGTGATTGCATCTCCCGGAGGCGGGCCGCCACCGTTCGAGCCCGATCGAGATCCACGGTAAAGCTGGTCTCGCCATCCACGCTCTCGGTCCAGCGAGCCTGCACCGACAGGTGGCCACGGTCGAAGTCGCGCCGGAGACGCTCGCGCAACTCTCCCTCGAGCGCGCTCAAGTCGCCCGGGAGCTTGGCCGACAGGTTGAAGTAGCGATGGTTGACGGTCCGGATCTCAACCC
The DNA here is from genome assembly GCA_035557715.1 of Gemmatimonadales bacterium. Lineage (GTDB taxonomy): Bacteria > Gemmatimonadota > Gemmatimonadetes > Gemmatimonadales > GWC2-71-9 > CAVVWJ01. The sequence continues at coordinate 33,127 of DATMDQ010000182.1, read as the reverse complement.
GCAGCCGCCGTCCGGCAATTGAGCCTTCCGCAGCGCCGAACCCAGTCATGCTGTACGGCAAGGCTGACCTCCAAGGGAGCCGAACAGCCCGAGAATTTAGCCGAACTTGGGCCCCAAGTGTAGGGGCGAGGCGTGCTTCCCCCCATGCGGGCGGGTGCCCGCCGCGTGGTCCCGGGAGAGAAACCGTCGCCCTATCTGGCACGGCATCTGCCTCGCCCATATGGAGGTCCCACCCCCCGGCCGACGTCCCAACGGAGTCATCCATGGCTGCCCTGTCCGCTCGTACGATCGTGTCCTTCCTCATCCTGGCTGTAACCAACACGGCAGCCGGGGCACAGACCCTCGCACCGGCCTCAGCCCGCGCCGCCAGCACGCCTCCATCCAATCGCTCGACCCCGGCCTGGACGCTCAAGATCAAGGGAGACATCCGCTGGCAACTGGTCACCCCCTCCGGCACGCTCCTGATCTCGAGCGACGCCGCCCTCATGGGTGTCGACATGGAACGAGGGCAGGTCGTGTGGGAGAAGGCAGAGCTGGGCGGCCTACCCGGCGACAGCGTCCGGATGGTCGAAGGATCGCTCCTGATGGAAGCGGCGCGGCCGGGGCTGTTGATGGTGTTCGATCCGGTAACCGGTTCAGCGGTTTTCGACTCCCGACGCCTCGGCCTAGCGGAAGTCGTCACCCGTCGCGTTATGCCACAAACCGGTACGCTCCTGGTGCACGGCCGCCGTTCGGCAGGCCCGGCGGTGGTGGCGCTGTACGATCTGACGACCGGCGACCAGAGGTGGGTGAATGAAACGCTGTTCGACCAAACCGAGCCCAAGAAGAAGGGGTTGGGTGGCCTGGTACAGGGTATCGTCCGCCGTGCCTCCGAGGGCACTGCTCTGCAGGTGCTTCAGGCCGGGCCCGAGAAGATCGTCCTGCACACCCTCACGGGGCTCAAGGCCATAGACGCCCGCACCGGCGAGACCCGCTGGTCCGCCACACTGCCGACCGCCAGAGCGGGGTCGCCAGCCAGGAACGTGCGACTGTATCCCTCGCTCGCCAAACCCGACCGCATCTACGTGAGCTTCGACGATCGTCTCGTGAGTTACCGCCTTGCTGATGGGCAGCCACTCTGGTCCAAGCCGGCAACAGTCAGCGGATGGATACGCGACATCGTGCAGCATCCCGCGGGGATCGTCATCCTCCCGGAAGCAGCGCCCGAAGGTGAGCTCACCGGCAGCCGGGTGGTGAAGAACGGCGTGGTCCAGACCGGACTGAACGTGGCGCGGTACGAGGACGGGAGCACGATAGCCTCCAAGGCAATCAAGATGCGAGGCAACGTGATCGAAGGGATGATCGCGGGAGACGCGGTGGTGCTCGCGGTTGACGCCGAATCCCAGACCTTTGTCAACGTGCTCGACGTCGCGACGGCGACCGTCCGTCTCAAGAAGGACGTAAAGATCAAGGGTCAGCTCGAATACGCCGAGCTGACACCGGCCGGCCTGCTGTACGTCTCGCGGCCAGCCGCGGGTACGAACGCCGAAGCGAGCGTCATCGACCTCTCTTCAGGCCAGCCGCGGTTCAAGGACATCATCGAGAGCGCCGAACGGGACCACTTGCATCATGCGGTGGAAGGTCGGACCCTCTACGTCTTCGCCAACCGCGACCGTCAGCTGTACGCAGTCGACCGCGAGGACGGCACCTACAAGGCACTCGGCAGCGAGATCAAGCTCCAGGGCGGTGAGGGCCCCCTTGCGATGGAGATCCGGCCGGAGGGTATCGTGCTCATCGCGTCGCAGAACCTGGTTGTCCTCGGACGCGACGGTCAGGTCAAGCAGCAGGCGTATCACCCCGCACCCCAGCTACCGGGGCTGCTTCGAGCGCTGCATGCGGTGGATGCCATGCGGGCCGGACTACGGGGTGCCGCAGCGTCGGCATATGGCGACGCCTTCGCGCAAGCGTCCCGACGTGCAACCGACCCGGCCACACGGCAGCTGACCGGCGAGCTGGCAACCGCGTTCACTCAGGGAGGCGCCCAGCTGCAAGGCTACTCGCGGCAGTCCGCCGCCATGGCCACAAAGCGCTTCAAGGCGTCGCTGGCTGTGCCCGGATCGGTCTTCATGCTGACCAAGGCGCCGGAGGGGAAAGGAAACGTTCTCCTCCAGATCGACAAAGCCAGCGCACAGCCGCGGGCCCGAGTGGATCTTGGCAAGGAGAAGGAGCCAGTGTACGCGGTGGACGATATCGCCGGGATGCTGTTCCTGCGGACGGCGCCGGGGACGCTAACGGGGTACAGGCTCTGAGATAGCAGCGGTGGGAGCTGTGGGGACGCACCGGGAGTCAGGGCCTGGGGCCTATGGTCAACCCATCATCTCCCAACATGTTAGTAAGAGACACATGATGTTAATTGTTAGCCTTGGAGCACTGAACCATCGACTCTAGTGGCCTGACTCTAAACTCTACACTCTCGACCTAATTGAAAAACTCCCAACTCACCCCGAAAACGCTTCCGTAGGCGGGGATCTCAAACCCTGGCACATAAGGGAGAGAGGTCGATGTCATGTTCCCTCGGTCCCAGTAGATCGTAAACTTGTCCAGCTGGATCTGGATCAGGCTTCGAAGGAAGGTGGCGCCCTTAAGGGTGATCGGCAGCCCGCCCGCATCGCGGCCAATCACCCCGGTGCCCCAGGTTTCCAGGGCCAGCCTGAGCTTGAGATCGAAGATCCCGCTGGGGAACTTCCGGAGGAACTTGGAGCGGATGGTGCCTGCCACCATCGAATGAGTGGGAGGGACGCCGTCAGGCGTGACACCCCGAGGATCGCTGTACCAACCCTCGAGAGTCATCCACTGGAGCGGTGCCAGCCGGGCCGAGGCCGTGATCCATTCGGTGCTGGGGCTAGAGGCGAGCGAGACGATGCGGATGTATTCCGGATAGGCCGGCGGAGCAAAGAGCGACGTACGGGCGTAGGCCACTTGGAAGCCTAATCGGGCGCGGTTCCACCCCAGCGCCGCCTGATAGTCGCGAACGTCCTGTTCTGGATCGGTGAGGATGGCTGGCGCTGCAACCACCTTTCCAATCCGCGCGGTCCCGGTGACCGCGAGCCCCCGAACCAGCTCCAGCCCGGCGGAAAGATTGGCGTAGTCGCTGCTCCGGCCGCCGAAGTGTCGCAGGTGCACCAGCTCTCCCCAGGTGCTGAACGGCGCGACCGGGTTCCAGCCCACACTGGCCCGCGCGTCCAGCGGCGTCCAGCGGGTGCGATGGAATGCGGAGCCGGTGACCGAGAAGCTCGGTGCCCGGTAGCTCAGGTACCCGCCGATCTGATCGATCCGCTGCTTGAGGCCTTCGCCGTTCCAGCCGGTGCGAGCATAAATCAGGTCGATCCGAGGGCCCAGCCCTTGGGTGCCGCGGCCCTTGAGCATTACCCGGATCTGCGCGTCGGTCCGCGTGGCGTCGTAGCCCAGGCCGATGGTGTCCTCGAAGCCGGCAGCCACGGTTACATAGGGATCGCGTTTTGGGCGGGAATGAACCAGCTGGTACTGCACCCCGAATCGCTCCGAGGGGATGTAGTTACCCTGGGCCCAGACCTGGGTGTTGGAATAGTCGCTCCCGGCGCCGCCCGCGGTGGGGGAGCTAAGATAGTCCCCGGCGAGGCCGAAGCCGAGTCCAGATTGGAAGCGACGCTCCAGCGAGCCCTCGTAGCGGGCGTAGTCGTTGTCGCCGCGGGCAATTCCGATCCGTGACCGGGGTGCCAGGAGGTCGTGTCGCCTGGTGAAGAGGTGCACCCTGAGCTGGCCGGGCCAGCGCTCGACCTCCATTCGGTCGAGCAGGCTGATGGAGAACAGTGCGGGATCCACTCCGAGGCTGTCCACTCCCGCGGGCACGTATGGGACCCCGTCCAGGTAGTACTCCGCCGAGGCAGATCCTCGCCCCTGGAAGCTCACCGGCTCCGGCCTTCCTATGTACCCGCCACGCCAGAGATACACGCCGGGCACCTGGGTGAGGAGGTCGCCTACTGTGGCTGCGTGGCCCCATTCGATCGAGTCACGGGTGAAGACGATGCGGGTGAGCGGTGGCCGCGGCCCCTCAACATCGAGTAGCGGCATGACGGGAACCCGGACGCTTTTCTGGAGCTGTTCCTTCAGATACCGCTCGGTGGTGCTGACCGTGTCCTGTTCGGACTCGATGGTGGTAGTATCGTCGGCGGCGATCTGGGCGTGTAAGACGGTGAGCGGTGAGCGTTGAGCGGGAAGCGGTAAAAACGCGGCGAAGGGCGACGAGAACGCGATGAACACCAAGGTGGTTAATCCTGACACCCTCGCTGCGCTTGGGATGACACCCCTGGTCGTCCATCGCCCCCGCTCACCGCTCACCGCTTACCGCTCACGCTTTCCTACCCAGCACGAACTCCGAGAAGAGACGTACCCCTACCCCCGTTGGTCCCTTGACCCGGGTTGCATCCTCACGGTCGGAGTAGGCCGTGCCGGCGATGTCGAGATGGGCCCAGGGGAACCCATCCACGAACTCGCGCAGGAACCAGCCGGCGGAGATGCTCCCCGCGGGTCGTCCCCCGCTGTTCTTGACATCGGCGATGTCGGATTTCATCAGATCACGATAATCGTCCCATAGCGGCAAGGGCCAGACCCGCTCGTCCGCCCGGTCCCCGGCGAGCCGGATCTCGTCCACCAGCTTGTCATCGGTTCCCATGACGCCGGACGCGGAGTGACCCAACGCCACGACGATGGCGCCGGTGAGCGTGGCGATGTCCACCACCGCGGTCGGATCGTAACGCCGGGCGTACGAGAGCGCGTCGGCCAGAATCAGCCGACCCTCGGCGTCGGTATTGATAATTTCGATCGTCTTGCCCAGGTGGCTGGTGACCACATCGCCCGGTTTGACCGCGGTACCGGAAGGCATGTTCTCGGTGCTGGGAATCAGGCCCACCACGTGCACTTTGGGCTTGAGCCGGCCCAGCATCTCAAAGGTGCCGAGCACGGCGGCGGCGCCGGACATGTCGTACTTCATGTCTTCCATGTTCTGCGCCGGCTTGATCGAGATGCCGCCGGTGTCGAAGGTAACGCCCTTTCCTATCAAGACGACGGGCGCAGCGTCCGATCCCTTGTATTCGATGGCAATGAAGCGTGGCTCTTCGGCGCTGCCCTGCGCCACCGACATCAGGGCGCCCATCTTCTCCTTGATGATGGCGGCCTTGTCGAGGATTGTGATGCCAAAGCCGTGACGCTGAGCCAGCTCGCGCGCGACGGTGGCCACGAAGCTCGGCGTGGCGACGTTGCTTGGGAGCACCTGGAGCCCGCGGGCGAAGGTCTGTCCAGCGCCGATTGCCTCGCCCACCTTGTGACCCGCGATCAGATCTGCGGGCCCGTCGTGCGCCAGGACATCGAACCGCTCGAGCGGCGGCTTCTTGTCGTTCTCCGGCCGCTTCATCTCGTTGAACTGCCAGGCGCCCTGGTTGAGCCCCTCTGCCATCATCTGGCCGGCGTCGGTGTGACTGACCTTACCTCGGGCCTCGGCCGAGAGGTGGAAGGCCGCGCGGGGCACGCCGAGGGACCGCGCACGCTTGGCGGCCACAGAGGCGGCGCGGCGAATGGCGGAGCGGTCTACCTCGTCCGGTTTGCCGAGGCCGACGAGCAGCACTCGCGGCGCGGGACCGGGAGGATACAGCACCGCGGTCTCGTCCTTCTTGGCCGAGAAGTCACCGCTCGAGAGCACACGGCTGATCGAGCCACCAGTCTGCTTGTCCAGTGCGAACCAGGATGGAGGCAGCGGTCCGCGCGGCAGCGCGAGCGCGAGCAGCGGGGTGTCATAGCCGGCCGGCGCGGCCGCCACGACCGAGGTCTCGAACGGCATAGGTGATGATGGTGGCATTAGGGTAAGTCCCGATGAGGGATTCCGCGGGTTCCAAGGTATACGGGGCGGCATCCCGGCGGCAACGGGCGGAAGGGCCCGATTGAGTCGGGGAAAACGAGATTAACCGACGGGTATCAATCAATCATCAACAACGGATTCTCTTGTCGTTGGCTGCCGCTACTATCGCGGCACCCATCGATTCCGTAGCTTCCCGGCACCTCGGTCCTGGAGACGTCGTGATCGCACCGGCACCAGCCACGCTCGAGGGCCACGGGGTCCGGCTGGAGCCCCTGAGCCCCACTCACCGGGATGGGCTGGCGTCGGCGGCAGCAGACGGCCGACTCTGGGAGCTGTGGTTCACCTCGGTGCCGAAGCCAGAGGAGACCGGTGGGTACGTCACCGAGGCACTCGAAGGCCAGCGTGCCGGCCACATGCTGCCGTGGGCAGTCCGGGAGCTGGCAACCGGCACCATCGTGGGCAGCACGCGGTACCATGATATCGCGCCCCAGGTCGACCGGGTGGAGATCGGCTACACCTGGTATGCCGCAGGATGGCAGCGCAGCCACGTAAACACCGCCTGCAAGTTGCTCCTGCTCGGACATGCGTTCGAGACCCTGGGTTGTCGAGTCGTTGGCTTTCGGACCGACAACTTCAACTTTGCCTCCCAGCGCGCCATCGAAGGCCTCGGCGCCCGAAAGGACGGCGTGATCCGGCACCACCAGGCCCGGCGAGACGGCACCGTCCGGGACTCCGTGATGTACAGCATCCTGGCCGCCGAATGGCCGGACGTGAAGCGGCATCTCGCGACACGATTGACACGTCATGTGAGCAAGACGGATCCGGAACCCTGACGATGCCCTTCAAGAGCAAAGCGCAGCGGCGCAAATTCGCGGAGCTCCTGGTAAAGGGAGAGATCTCGCCCGAAACCTTCGAGGAGTGGAATCGTGAGACCGGCGGGGCCAAGCTTCCCGAGCGGGTCAAGCCCGCGAAGAAGCGCACCTCCAGGAAGCGCGCCGCCAAGGGTACAGTCAGGTCGAAGAAGCCGGCTTCGAAATCCAAGGGCACGAAACGCCGTTCCAAGCGCAGTAGCGGCCGACGCCGTTCAAAATGAGGCTCGAGGCTCCATCCATGCGACCAGGATCCAGGATTCACCGGCCGTTTCTCCAGCGCCAGCTGGTCCATCTGGCAGTGTCGTTCGCGGTTCTAGCCTTCTCGCTCGCATTGGGGATGTGGGGATACCAACATTATGAGCATCTCCCGTGGCGGGACGCTTTCCTCAATTCGGCAATGCTTTTGGGTGGAGAGGGGCCGGTGAAGCTGGACCTGTCGGAGTCGGGGAAGCTCTTCGCCGGGCTGTATGCGCTCTATTCTGGCCTGGTGGTGATTGCCGTTACCGGGCTGCTCCTGGCACCGGGTATCCATCACCTCATGCACGTTGTGCATTGGGAGGAACCCAAAGGCATCAGATGATCGGCTCGCCGCGACGGGGTGACCTGCAGATACGCGATCACGCCCAGCGGCGTGCGGCTGCCATAGAAGAGATGCAGGTCCTCCGGAACGAGGTTCATCGTTCCCCGAAGCCCCAGCCACGCATCCAAACCGTAGCCGCTTAGCAGGCGGCGGGCGTAGCCGAGCGATAGCGCACCCAGGTCGAGCTCCGGGCGCACCGACCCGATCAGGGCGAGGTCGGCCGCGGTGCGCTGGACGTACTCGACGCGTCCCAGGACCGCGTCGTTCGAGCCGGGCTCGAGACTGCTCTCCAGCAGGATCGAATGCAGCGCCCGCCGGGTCTCGCTGGGCACGTCAGCGCCCCAAATGAGCGCGGTCGACCAGGTCCCCCCCACCCCACTGGGCGCGGAGCGGAGCAGGGCGAGCCCGACCCGATGCAAGGCGCCGTGGGCGTGCGTCCCTCCGCTGGCGGCGAGGTATCCGCCCCACGCCGCGACGCTCCAGCGCGGATCCGGATTCACGGTCAGCCGCGCCGCGTAGGAGTTTAGGCGCGCGCCGGCGAAGTCGAAGTTGGTGCGCACATCGTCGGGATGCGCCCCATTGAATACCGAGCCCTCGATTCGCACCCGGCGGGTGTACACGCCCGCCGTGGCCACGCCGAAGCTGGTGTGGGTGAAATCCTGACTGTGATGGCCCAGCGGCGCCGCCGGATCGTGGGTGGCGGACGGTCGGTGACGATACGAGACCGGACCGAGCGCCGGCTCCCCTACGGCCGCGAGATAGAGCGAGCCGGCGATTCCGGCGCCGATGTCGTGGTCATAGATGACCGCCGCCTCGCTCACGAGCTCGTGCGGGTGCATTCGATCGGTCAGCGTGACTTGCTGGTAAGGCTGGGCGACCTGCAGCAGCTGCGGATACCCCCGCTCGGTCACGGTCAGTGGTTCGGCGCTTAGCATCGCCCGAACGCCCACCGTGCCGCCCGCCAGCGGATGCGCCGCGCCCGCCATGGCCCAGTTCACGCTTCCCAGCTGATAGTCCCTGCGGGTACCGAAGTCGTAGACGAACTGCAGGAAGACGCTGCCATGTGCCATCAGGCTCCAGCGGCCGGGTCGTACGTGGTAGCCGCTGATGGGCACGGCAGCCGGAAGCCAGGCAGTGCCGGAGCCCACCTGGGCCTCCGGAATCAGCCCAGCCCCGGTGGAGGGAGCGTGCTGGTGTTGGCCATAGACGATTCCCGGCAGCCCCATCCCCAGCACCGCGAGCACGACCCATCGGCGGCCGCTGAAGGGAGAGAAACTCAATGCACCAGGACTTGGATCGGCCCGTACGTCCTGGTCACAGTATCTGCCAGAAACCGGACCGAGACGAACAGCGAGCCCTCGGTGCCCGCCGGGGAAGTAGCGGTGAGGTCGCGCCAGAACGGCAACTGCGGCACGGGAAGGGCGGCAGCCAGGGTCTCGGGCTCGAATCGGAAAGCAATGTCTGCCGCCGGGTTCGCGAGGCGGCTTCCGGAGGAGTCGAACAGACGGGCTTCGAGTCGGAGGGTGTCCCCGACGAAAAGGGGCACGTGTTGGGTATACTCTGCCTCGCGGGCATCGACCAGGCGAAACTCCGCGACCCCTCCGGGCTCGCCCGCCTGTACCTGCACGTGGAACGGACCGAAAAATTTCGTCGAGCCGTCGCCGGGGAACTGCAGCGACACCTCCTGCGACCCACTGGCTCCGCTGGCCGCTGTGGGGATCACATCCCGCATGAGAGGCTGGCCGGGCACCGGCGCGGATGTAGCCAGCGATGCCGGGCTGAAGAGCAGCGCCAGCTCGACCCCACCGCCGATCTGCTGAAGCCGGCTGCCGTCGGGCGCGAACATCCGCACTTCCACCCGGGTGATGGCGTTGTCCACCAGCCCGGTGTGTAACGTGAGCTCGGTCCCGCGCGGGTCGAAGAGGCGCACCGAGGCCACATCCCCAGGCTGACCCGTCACCTTGTCGACGGCCGTCGGATCCACTCCGCCGCAGGCCACCAGAAGCCCGCCCACATACGCCACGACCAGACGCGGGTGCATGAGGGCAAGGTACCGCCGGGAGCGCGACGGGAGTAGGCTAGATTGGGTCTTATGCGCGCAACGATGCTGTTGCTCCTCAGCCTTACCGCCTGGTCCTCCCCAGTCGCCGGTCAAGTCGCGCCACGTGGTCCGGCGGCTTCGGTGCTCTTCCGCGATCTCCCGCGTGGTCCGTTGTCAGTGGAATGGCCAGTCACGCCGCGCGACAGCGTAGTGCGTGATATCAAGCCCACGTATTGGAAGGAAGGGGCCCTGGTCGGTGGACTCCTCGGCTTCGTCGGCGGTTTCCTGCTGGGCTCGGCGGTGTGTGAGTCCGGGAACGCCTGCATCACTGCTGCGATCCTTGGCGGCGGGCTGCTGCTGCTCATTCCCGGCGCGCTGGTTGGCGGGCAGTTTGAGAAGGGAGGCGACGAAAATGCCCCCCCCTCCGACTGAATACCTCCGGCAACGACCAAGGACTCTGATCGTGGTTTAAGCTGCGGGCATGGCGCTCTCGCCTCGCGACCTGCACATTTCCCGTTCCCGAGTATCCCACCCACGCTCTTAGCACCAAGAATCGGAGACACTATGCATATCGCCCGGCTCGCCGTGATGGCACTCGCGGCGCTCGCGATCGCCACCCCCGCTTCCGCCCAGTTCGGAGGGCTCAAGAAGAAGGCCAAAGCGACGGCGGGCCAGGAGGCCGTGTCGAAGGCAGCCGACGAGGTTGGAGTGTCCGCCACCGAGGGCGCGGAGCCGGCCGATCGCGGCGGTATGATCGTACTCACCAAGGACGTTGTGAACCAGTTGGTCGCCGGCCTCAAGGCCGGTCAGGCCGTGCGCGACGCAGCCGCCAAAGAAGACACGCCTTTCGGCCGCTACCAGAAGGCCAGGGCCGCATACATTGTGGCCGTGCCCAAGTGTGAGAAGGCGCAGCAGACCTTCTACATGCGGGCTGAGTCAAACAAGAAACTGTTCAACAAATGGACCGCATACAACGACAAAGTCACCGCGGCCCAGGAGAAAGGCGACCTGAAGCTCGCGCTCGTCTATCAGGATTCGGCGATGGCGGTGCAGGATCCGAGCTGCATCGTCAAGGAGCCCGAGGAGCCCAAGGGCTACTACGAGGCGCAGCGCGACCTGGATGCCCGGGCCGAGAAGAAGGAGATCGAGACCTCCGGGTTCAGCCGGAACGACCTGGGCGTGGTGAAGGAGCGGGCCACTGCGATCCTCGAAGGCGTCACACCTCCGGGCGGCGCGTCCGCCACGGAAAAGTCGGCGGTGTCGGCCAAATCGGCCGAGCTCAAGCCACTGCTGGGGGTCAAAGACAAACCTCCGGCCCAGGCAGCGAAGCCGGCGCCGGCTCCCGCTCCCACACCCACAGCGCCTGCGGTCGGTCCCCAGATGTCGCCCGCCGCGTCGGGCATGAGCGCGTGCATGATGAGTAACATCCAGAAGCACGAGGCCAAGCTCGAGGCATTGGGCGAACGCCTCGAAGCGGCGGAATCGGCTGGTAACAACGCGAAGATGATGGCGATCGCCGATACCATGCAGCGTATCCAGATGGCGGGGTGTCATTGAGGACGAAGGTGTGAAGATCCACCGTCTGCTCGGAGCGCTGGCAGTGGCCAGCGCACTCGGTGCCGCGGCGACTGGAGTAAAGTCCGGGCCCTCGGGCGACGGGCTGGCCGTTCGAGGCGCCGGTGGTTGGGAAACCTGGTGGCGCCGGGATGCGGCGCCGGCACGGTGGAACGGCGAAGCGCCGCTCGCGGCCCGGGTCGCATGGCGGACCGGTGCGTCCGGCATCGAGTGGGGCGAGCTTCGGCTTCGCGGCGCGAGCGAGGCATGGCGCACCCGCGTGGTGTTGGTGCGGTTCGACCCGCGCGAGCTGGAGCTTTCGCTGGCGACGGCATTCACCCGGAACGAAGGTTGGACCGTGGCCGACGCCGCCAGCGGGGCAGTGCTCGCGCTCGACGCGGGGCAGTTCCGCCACTCCTTGCCATGGGGATGGGTAGTGAGCAAGGGGCGCGAGATCCTCGCGCCAGAGTATGCACCGCTGGCCGGCGCGGTAGTGGTGGATTCATCCGGCGCGGTGCGGATCGTGGCCCCGGACAACGTGGCAGCCGAGCGCGAGCGCGGCACCGCGCGTGAGGCGTTCCAGAGTTATCCCATGCTGCTGCAGGACGGTGTGATACCTGTGCCTCTAAGAGAAGCAGGCATGGGCGTCGACCTTGCTCATCGCGACGCGCGGCTCGCACTTGGGACCCTGGCGGATGGTCGCGTCGTTGTGGCCCTGACCCGCTTCGACGCCCTGGGCGAGTCGCTCGGACGGGTACCGTTCGGGCTCACCACCCCCGAGATGGCGGCGGTAATGGGCGGGCTCGGCTGCCGCCACGCTCTATTGCTCGATGGTGGGATCTCCGGGCAGCTGATGGTGAGAAAGGCCGATGGCTCGGTGCGGAGCTGGCCGGGAACGCGGAGCGTTCCGCTCGGGCTAGTGGGAAGGGCAAGGGGGGAGCGGTGAGAGATAAGAGGGAAAGCCGCGGAAACGAGTAGATTGCCGGTAACCGTCATACTGAGGAGCTATCGTGCCGAAGCAGGATTCACCCCCGCGTAATGCCAAATCAGACGCTGCGGACCGCAAAGCACTCATCGGGCTGCTGAACGAGGACCTGGCTCGCGAGTACCAGGCCATCATCGCCTACGTCGTCTATTCCCAGGTGCTCAAGGGCGCGGCCTACATGTCCATCGCCAAGGAGCTGGAAGTTCACGCGAAAGAGGAGCTCGATCACGCCCTTATCATCGCCAAGCAGATCGACTATCTCGGCGGCACATTGACCGTGACGCCCAAGCCGGTCAAGCTATCGGACAAGGCAGAAGCCCTGCTCCGCTTCGACCTGGAGAACGAGACCGAAACCATCAAGCAGTACCGGACCCGGGTGCGGCAGTGCGAGGCCCTGGGAGAGTTTGCCATGGCGGAGCACATCCGGGAGATCCTCAAGGACGAACAGGAGCACCAGATCGACCTGGCCACCGCCCTGGGAGAGGATCCCCCGGATATGACCGGCTGAGTCCGGCTGGACTAACGGGCGGCGAGCCCCGGCGCGGTCGCCAGCTGCCTCACCACGCCGGCCAGTGCTCGTGCCTTGGCCGGATCTCCTGCCGCTCCGGCCTCGGTTTCCAACCGCGTCGCCAATTGGTCTAGTGTGCTCTGCCGCTCCGGCTCCGCTGACCTCTCGGCCCGATCCAGCGCGGCACGATACGCCGCAACCCTGCCGGCTTCCCCGGGACCCAACCGCTCCAACTGATCGACGTAGGCCCGCGCCAGTGAGTATGTCTTCGGCCAGGTGTACTTGACCTGCCCCTGGGTATTGAGATAGTCCAGGTGCACCGACTTGGCCGCGTCGATCTCATTTTTCGAGATGAATGCACTCGGCTGGAGCTCGAAGATGTCGAGACCGCGGGTGATCTCGGATCCCACGATGACCCCGTTATACCAGTACGCGGACCAGTATCCTCCCAGCTCCAACTGCATCGAGTCCAGCGGGCCACGGTCGAAGTAGGCGATCTCCTTCGGGTGCTTGGGATCGGTCCAGTCGAACAGCGACAGTCCGCCTTGATACCAAGCCTGGACCATCACGTCCCGCCCCGGAATCGGGATCAGCGATCCGTTGTGGGCCACGCAGTTCTCGGTGGACGTCTGCGGCACCGGCAGCTTGTAGTAGCTCTGGAACTGCATCGTCTTGCGGTTGGTGAGAGTGAAGATGGCGTCCGCACCCCACTCGGGCTTGTCGGTCTTCCGGCACTTCGCCTGCATCCCCCCACCCCATTCATCCGAGAAAAGGATCTTGCTGCCGTCGTTGTTGAAGGTGGCTGAGTGCCAGTAGGAGAAGTTCGAGTCGGATGCGGCGCCGATGCGCACCGGATGGGCCGGATCGCTGATGTCCAGCAGGAGGCCGTAGCCTGCGCAGGCACCGCCGGCCAGGCCGATCGCCGGGTAGACGGTGATGTCGTGGCACTGGGTGGGTCCGGCGGTGGAGTCCGGCATCTGGGCCTCTTGGGCCTTGATCGCACCGGCAACGATTCCGGGGAGCGCCTGCCGCAACGCCGTGCTATCGGCCGCGGTTGGAGCGCCGGTCCCCCCACGGGCCTTGACGGTGCTGTCGAGCAGCGCCGCCAACCACATGGGGTGAATCACCTCTTCCTTACCGTGGAATGTGCCAACGAAGCCGTCATGCGCCTTGGCTTCCGCCAGCGCCTTGGCCGCGGCGATGCTGTCTTCCGGCGCGTCGCCATGGCTCGGTGGCGCTACCAGGTCGTTGAAGATGCGGGGCGAGCTTACGATTCTCGCCTGATCCGGCTGGGCGAGTGGAACTTTGATGACTTCGATGCGGAATAGCGCGGAATTGGGATCCTTCGGGGCGCTCACGCAGCCGGCGAGCTCGCTGGGCGATCGCACCGGGGCCTGGCCCGAGATGTAGACGTAGACGTTCTGCCGGTCCTTGGGATCCACCAGCAGCGTGTGCGTATGTGACCCGCGACAGGTCTGGACGTTGCCGACGTTCCTGGGATTAGCGATGTCGCTGATATCGAAAATGCGGAGGCCCCGTAGCCGCTCGGCGCTGACCGTGTCCTGGACACCCTGTCCCCCACAGTCGAGACGCGCGGCGAGATTCTCGCCCGAGACGAAGAGCAGGTTCTGGTAGACCGAGACATCGCTCTGCGAGCCGGGACAGACGTAGGCGGTTTTCAGAGTCGGCCGGCTGACATTTGCGATGTCCCACACTTGATACCCGTTGAAGTTCCCCTGGATCGCATAGTTACCGGTAAAGGCCAGATCGGAATTGATCCCGCCCTCGGCAAACTTGGCCGATGGAGGCGTCTTGGACACGGCTCGGAGGTTCCAGGCTGCTTCGGCCGCATCCGTCCTCCCGGCACGCAGACCTATCCGCGGGTCCGGCTGTGGCGCTGGCGAAGATCTGTCGTAGGGAGACGGGGTACCCGGACTAGACGAGGAAGATGATGCGCAAGCGCCCAGCAATACGGCGATGACGGCGAACGAGGGAGAAACCGTTCTGGGGGATGCCATGGGTTTCCTTGTGGCTGTTGACAGGTAGCGACTGGTGACTGGAGCCTGGCGACCGCTCCATTGAATCATAGACAGTAGCAGATCCGGAAAGGTTGCCAAGTGCGCTTCCCCGCTTCACCGTCTGATCTGATACGCCAGCTTCAAGAAAAATCCGTCGTTCACCCGCTCCAGCCCAGACCAGCTTAACTCCTCATCGCTCTCCATCGAGCTGCCGTAGCCCAGGAACGCCACGGTCCCGGGCGTGGGCTCATATGAGGCGAGCAGGTCGAGCCGGAAGCCGTTGAACTCCGTTGTGGGCTGCGGGACTCCAGCAACGAACAATGGGGCACCGGTCGAAGGATCCTGCAATGCCTCCCGGCGCTCCGAGCGGTACTCCCCGATCACCCTGAAAAAGAGCGCACGGTTCGGCTGGTATTCCACCTGCAAACGGGGAATGGTCGAGCGGGCGAACTCGCTGCCGTCGAGGCGGAACAACCGGAACAGCGTGGCGAGCGCCATGACCCGAATGGTGGTCGCGGGCCTGAGATCCACGCTGCCGACCATCTGCCAGCCCTGTCCGGTGGTGCCCTCCTGGAAGATCGCCACCCGTCCCCGACCGTAGGACAGATTCGCCCCGAGCTGCCGCCACGTCGGCGTGGTGACCTTTACTTCCCCGGTCCAGCCGGAAAAATCATCAGGCGGCAGATAGGTCGGCCCCGTCGCGCTGCCGACGGTGTAGGTCGCAAAGCTGCTGTCCTGAAAATTGACGAAGTCTCGCTCCACGTGGCCGTTCAGCTCCCACCCCCCGCGGAGCTGAAACGTGGCGTCGTACTGCTCGAAGCCCTCGATTCCCTGCTTGAACCCGAAGCTGTCATACAGCCAGATCCGCTCCGGACCGAAGAAGAAGGTGAGGTTCTCCAGCAGCGCGCCGCGGCCTCCGTAATGAGTGAAGCGGTTAAAGGCGTGTCCGGTCACCACCCCACTCCGGAGCCGGTTGACGAACCCGGCCTGGGCGTCGAAGCCCTCGCCCTGCCCAGTCAGCAGGTAGTTGAACCCCCAGCTGCGCCCGGTCCGGTCAAACTCCGCCTGCCAGATGGGAGCGTCCCTGCTGCCGGCTGCGTCGCTGGTCCAGGAGCGGCCGTACTGGAACTGCGTGTAATAGAGGCTCCAGACGTAGCGAAAGTCTCCAGCCAGCACCCGATTGTGGGCGCCGGTGACGTCGCGGTTTGTGAAGGTGACTCCCGCGATGGAGTTCCGGCCGAAGTCTGATCGCAGCCGGGTGATGTTGAACCAGGCATCGTCCGTACCGGTCTCGTCCACCGCGGTCAGATGCGCCACGCCCAGCTGGCCGAACTTGCCGGTGAGCTTGGCGCCGGCCTTGGGATCCACGATGCGGCGGGTGTAGACGAGCCCCTGGGGAGAGCCAAACAGCTCGATCCCCTCCAGGAAGAAGGGCCGCTTCTCCGGAAAGAAGAGCGCGAATCGCTCGTTGACCGTCACCTGCCCTACGTCGCTCTCCACCTGGCTGAAGTCCGGGTTGATAGTGGCGTCGAGCGCGTAGCTGCTGAAGCCGAGCCTGAGGTTGAGCCCCGCGTCCGGATTCACGTCGTCCCGGACGAAGTCGCCGGTCAGCGCATCGCGGGTTCCATCAGCGGTGGCGGTCACGAACGGCTGCGCCTCGACCGTCATTCCATGTCTCATGTCGTGCAGCCCGCCGAGTGCGCCCTCCTGCCCAATGAAGCTGGCGTTCGCTCGGCGGACGTCGGTCCAGGTGTCGGTGTAGCCGGTGCGCTGAACCATGCGGGTGACGTTGAATCCCCAGGTCTGAAGACCGCTTCCGGGATAGCGGAGGCTCCGGAAGGGGATCCGGATCTCGATCTCGTAACCTCGATCGGTGATTCGGCCCTTGGAGTCCCAGGTGAAATCCGGGTTCTTGTCCACGCTGCCCGGGATGAGGCTGCTGACCTGCCCGGCACCCTCGCTCCGCACCCCATCGCTCTGAATGCCGAGCGGATTGACAGCGAAGAAGAAGGCCCGGCGGCGGTCATGGAAGGTGTCGAGGTCGAGGACGACATAGTCCTCGTTGTCGATGTTGTCACGGTCAGCCACGGTGGCACGAATGGAGGTCGGCTGGCGGTCCTGGGCGATGACGCCGAAGTGAATTGCATCCGGTGAGTACCACACCAACACCTCGGTCTGCTCCTCCGCGGGGCGGCCATCCACCGGCTGATACTGCCAAAAGCCGGTGAGCCTCGTCGCTCCGGCCCAGACCGGCTCATCCAGCTTCCCGTCGACCTGGATCTCGCTCTCTTGCCGCGGAATTGCAGCGGTAGGCGAGCCCTTGCCTTCGACGACTGGGCCGGTGGCCTGAACGAGCAGTAGGAGCGCGAGCACGGTCCGCTAGGTTCGATGTGGAGGCTGCCGGGGGATGCCGCAGGAAAATAATCTCAGGAAAATCTACGGAAAGGATACCGCAGAAGTTCCCCCGTGCCCCTCGCCGGGCTCATGGCTGCCTGGCGCGTCGAGTAAACAGAGCGATGGGTATGCCGATCAACAGAACGTGGGCCCCGACGGTGAGGGAGATCCACAGGGGATCCTCCGATCCAGGCCCCGCTCGGGATAGCGGCACGACGACGTAGTGCATGATGGCGTACATCAGGAGGCCGTAGACCGCGCCACACAGGACGGGCCGTTGCCATAAGAGAGACCAGCGTTGCGCTGCCAGGTAATAGACCAGCGACATCGAGAGCGCGATGAGGTAGTGCAGCGCAAGCCCGAGCGCCGCGGTTGCTCCTCCGCCCTCGAAGCTGACCGGGCCGAGCAGGCCGGCGGCGACGGATTGGAAGATCCGCATCGCGGTCACATCGCTCTTCACCGCCCAGAAGAGACAGGCGTAGGCGATGTCGAGTGTCCCGGCTACGAATCCGCCGGCTAGCACCAATGCCCACGGTTGCGACTTGGCTCTCGATGAGGTCATCGAGACTGTGGCCCTTCATGTTCGATGGTGGCCCCGTACGCCTGGGCGGGGGTTCCCCAGTAGTTGCGCAGCGACCTGATGATCACGGGCAACCCGCGAAAGACACAAAAGGCCACGGCCAGCCAGGCGGTAACATGAAATACCGCCATCATCGACGGCACCACGGCGGCGGCTCTCGTCCCGGCCGGAAAGCCCATGAACGCCTGCGCCAGCGCCAGGCCGCAGAATGTCGTCGTCTTGGTGAAGGCGTAGCCGGTGCGCATCCAGGTCGAGCCCACCAGGAACCGCCCTAGTGGCGTGCGATGCTGCGCGAAGGGGGCCGTCCCCTGCCCCACGCCGATGCTGCGGAACGCGTCGGTGAGGGTCGTTCGGGCGATGATGATCAGGGGAATGGCCACGGGAATAAGACGCAGATCGGCGAAGCAGACCCACAGGACCAGCTCGTACGTGCGATCGGCGGCGATGTCGAGGACGCTGCCGAACAGACTCGTCTGCCCGGTCCTGCGGGCAACGATGCCATCTACCGTATCGAGCATGAGGCCCAGGAACAGGAGCCCTACCCCGGCCAGCCGCATCGTCGTCGATCCGTAATACAGGATCAGCACGCTGAGCAGGAGGAGGGGGAAGCGCGAGAGCGTGATCCAGTTGGCCAGCATGGCCCGCCTTTAGATTGGGGTCTGATGCGAAGACAGCAGGACTGACGTACAATCGAAGCTGGTTGACACACTCGACCAGAGGAGGGTACATGCTGGCACTGATCGCTTGGCAGGTAAATATGGCCGCAGGTCTTCTGGTGGCCATATCATGGCCCGACCCGTCACCCCATCAGGTACGGTATGTGGCTGTGACCCCATCGGTGAAGCTGGAGATATTGGACTGGGGCGGCTCCGGGCCTCCGCTGATTTTCCTGGCCGGAGGAGGTCACTCGGCGCACGTGTACGACCAGTTCGCCACCCGTTTTACCGATCGCTTTCACGTACTTGGCATCACTCGCCGCGGCTCCGGCACATCATCCCACCCAAAAGCCGGCTACGACACCACGACCCTGGTCCGCGACATCGTCACCGTGCTGGATAGCCTGGGGATGAAGAAGGCCTCCTTCGCGGCGCACTCCTTCGGTGGCAGCGAGCTGAATCTTCTCGGCTCGCGCTATCCCAATCGCGTGAACCGCCTGGTGTACCTGGACTCGGGCTTCGACTTCTGGGCTCTAGGCGAGAGTCAGGAGTGGAAGAGCGGTGTCCTCCAGGCTCCTCAGCCGCCGATTCCCGCCTACGACGATGCGGTAGGATCGGCATGGAGCTGGACGCTGTGGGCCGAGCGGGTCTCTGGTCCTGACGTCCCTGAGGCCGAGGTCCGCACGATGTACCGATTCGACGCCGACGGAAGATTCGTGGGCGACACAGATGTGGGTGCGGCCGTGGAAAGGCTGGTCAGCAGCACTGAGGTCGTCGACCTCCGACGAATCCGCGCTCCCGTGCTGGCCCTCTACGCCGTACTTGATTCACCCGAAGCCATGCTCCCCTACTGGCACGCCCTCGACGCCACAGCTCGAGCACGCGGCCAGAAGATGTTCGAGGCGCTGACCCGACTCCACGTCAAGCTGCGGGCCGATTTCAGCGAGAGGGTGGCAAGCGCCCGGGTAGTCCGGATTCACGGCGCCCGGCACTACATCTTCCTTACACATCCGGCGGAGGTGACCCACGCCATGCTGGAATTTCTGGTGGGGGCGTGAGTGACGGAGGAAGTCAGTGTTGGGCGCCGTGGATGTGCAACAAACTATTCTCCTGCTAGCTCTCTTGGCCGTCGGGGGCTGTCGAACGGGACGCAACTACTCAACTCCCGATGGGCCGAGGTACGCAGAAACGGCCAGCCAGAGTAGTGCCAGCCGGCGCCAGACCAGCGATACCTTGCGGGTGGTCTCCTTCAACATCGAGTTCTCCCAGCAGGTGGACGGCGCGATCCGGGTGCTCGCTGCCGACCCCGCACTCCGCGGCGCCGACGTGTTCCTGCTTCAGGAGATGAACGAGGAGGCAACCGCCAGGATCGCAAAGGCTCTTGGCTTGGGGTACGTCTACTACCCGGCCATCTTTCACTTCCGGACCAACCGACTGATGGGCAACGCGGTCCTCTCCCGCTGGCCGATCGTGGAGGACCGGAAGATCGTGCTTCCCCATGTCTCCCGATTCGTCCACACCCAGCGCACCGCGACCGCGGCTACGATTCGCGTGGGTGACGTGCTGGTGCGAGTGTACTCCACTCATCTCGGCACGATGAGCGACCTGGCGCCGGCGGCACGCCGGGACCAGTTGCGAGCCATCCTCGCCGACGCCGAGTGCTACCCTCGCGTGGTCATCGGCGGCGACATGAACGATGCGGGGGTCGGTCGAGTCGCGGCGGACCAGGGGTATGCCTGGCCGACCGAACGCGGTCCCGCCACCACCTGGCTCGGCCGGCTGGACCACATCTTCCTCAAGGGCATCGCGGCTCCGGACAGCGCGGCGGCAGGTACCGTGCTCGAGGTCGGTGGAGCCAGTGATCACCTCCCAGTATGGGCCGTGGGCATTCTGCGGTGAGCGAACAGCTCCATAGCAAATAGGAGGACCCATTCGTGCTGCTGTCCGGACGTTCCGTGCTGTGGACCCTCATGGCCATCGCCATTGCTCCGCTATCTCTTCCGGCGCAGGATTCCCCACCGCGGCACCGTTGTCGCTTCGTGAGGATCCCCATGCGCGACGGGATCCAGCTCAACACCAGCGTCTGCGAGCCTCAGGGTCCGCACCAGGCGGTCCCCTTCATTATTACCCGCACCCCCTACGGGATCGCCGCCGACACCGCGGTACCCATCAGCTACCGGTTCCTGGCCGCCGATGGATACACCTTCGTCTCCCAGGACATCCGCGGGCGCTACGGGAGCGAGGGGCAGTTCGTCATGAACCATCCGCTCCACGATCCTGCCGACTCGAGCGGCATTGATGAAACCACCGACACCTACGACACCGTCGAGTGGCTCCTCAAGAACGTTCCGGGCAACAACGGGCGCGCCGGTGTGCTGGGTGTTTCCTATCCCGGGTTCCTCGCCACCATGGCCGGCATCAACCCCCATCCGGCGGTGAAGGCGATCTCACCCCAGGCCCCGATGACCGACACCTGGATGGGCGACGACTTCTTCCACCAGGGCGCCTTTCGACTCTCCTACGGGTTCGAGTACGCCGGATCGATGGAGCTGAGTAACGACCAGTCAGTCCCCCTCCCGATCAACCAATGGGACACCTACGACTGGTATCTCCAGCTCGGTCCGCTCTCCAACGTGAACGCCAGATATTTTCGCGGGAAGGTCCCCACCTGGAACGCGTTCGTGGCCCATCCGGCATACGACACGCTCTGGCAAAGACGAGCGGTGCAGCCGCTGTTGAAGGCGCCCGCGGTGCCCACACTCACTGTCGGTGGCTGGTGGGACCAGGAGGACCGCTTCGGCCCGCTTGCCACCTACGAGGCGCTGGAACGGGGCGACACGGCCAACCGGAATTTCCTGGTCATGGGCCCCTGGAACCACGGCGGCTGGCGCAACCCGTCCCGGCAAATGCCGGTAGTGGACCCTGGAACACAAGATGCGTACCTCAAAGATGTTGAGGCGCCATGGTTCGCGTACTACCTGAAGGATAAAGGCAGCCTCACGCAGCCTGAGGCCATGCTCTACGATGCCGGGACCATGCGCTGGCGCTCGTTCGAGACCTGGCCACCGAGGGAAGGCGCCATCCCGAAGCGTCTCTACCTTCACGCCGGCGGCGCACTGTCCTTCGATCCCCCCAAGACCGGAGAAGCCCCATTCGATCAGTACGTCTCCGACCCGGCCCATCCGGTTCCGTACCGTCCCCGCCCCATCGAGCAGACCTACGATCCCCGGGGCTCGCGCTGGCGCACCTGGGAGACGATCGACCAGCGCTTCGTCACCGGCCGTCCCGATGTGGTGAGCTGGGTCTCCGAGCCGTTGAAGGAAGACCTGCTCATCGCCGGTGACGTCACCGCCCGCCTGATAGCATCTACCACCGGCCGCGACGCCGACTGGGTGGTGAAGCTGATCGACGTATTCCCCGACAGTGTCCCGGAGGCCTGGCAGCTCGGTGGCTACCAACTCATGGTGGCGCACGAGATCATGCGCGGCCGATACCGGAAGAGCTTTTCGAACCCCGAGCCGCTCGCGCCGGACAAGCCGCTTCCCTTCACCGTGGACCTGCACCAGCAGAGCCACACCTTCCGGAAGGGTCACCGCATCATGGTGCAGGTGCAGAGCACCTGGTTCCCCATCTACGACCGGAACCCCCAGACCTGGGTGCCGAACATTTTCCAGGCCAAGGCGTCAGACTTCAGAGCCCAGACCCACCGCATCTGGCACACGCCGGTCCGGGCATCGCACATCGCCGTAACAGTGGTACCGTAGAGCGTTGCCTATTGAATTCTAGCTTGCGAGCTTTGCAGACTTAACGAGTTCCAACCCTGGAGACCATCATGCGTTTCTTACTTCTCGTCCTTGCCCTCACCGTGGGCCCGGCAAGAGCTGTCGCCCAGACCGCGGTGAACCCCGACCTCCTTGCCGACTGGGTGCGCAATCGATTGGCCGTGCTGACCTACATCGATGCGATGCCCGACTCAGCCACGAATTTCCGCCCGACGAAGGGCGTCCGCACTCTCGCCGGCCAGTTCGATCACATCGTCAGCACCAACCTGGACGTTGCGGCGATAGCCCTGCGCGGGCTCAAGACCGCGCCCGTTCTGGCTGACAGCACCACCTATCTGCACGACAAGGTAGCGCTCCGGAAATACGCCGCCGATACCTATGACTACTTCCTGACCGCCCTCAAGGAGGCGACTCCAGCCCAGCTCAAGCGTCCCGTGGTGATGTACGGACAACCGCCGCAGCCGGCGGGCCGCCTGGCGGCGCTAGCCTTGGAGCACTCGGTCTGGACCCTGGGACAGGTGGTGCCCTACCTCCGGCTCAACGGGGTGACGCCACCAGCTTACACGATGCCGTTCTGAGTTCACTTTACGACGACGTTCGTGAGATCGCACTTCGGGTACTTGAGTTGTAGCTTGTCCAGCGTCTGCTCTACGATGGAGCCGACCACGTGGTTCCGATACCACTTCTGGTTGGCGGGCACGATGTACCACGGGGCCCAGTCGGTCGAGGTCTTCGAGAGCGCATCCTCGTAGGCCCTCATGTAGTCCTTCCAGAACCTCCGCTCCTCCAGGTCCTCATGCCGGAATTTCCAGCACTTCTTGGGGTTCTCGACCCGAGCCTGGAGTCGCCTCCGCTGCTCCTCGGAGCTGATGTGGAGAAAGAACTTCATGATCACCGTCCCATTTTCGTAGAGCATCCGCTCGAACGCATTGATCTGGTCGTAGCGTTTGCTCCAAAGAGCCTTGGGCACAAGGTCGTGAACCCGGACGATCAGCACGTCCTCGTAGTGGCTGCGGTTGAACACGACGGTCTCGCCCCTGGCGGGCACCTTGGCGTGTACCCGCCACAGAAAGTCGTGATCCAGCTCATCCTCGGATGGCTTTCGGAAGGAGACCACCCGGGTACCCTGGGGGTTGAAGCCGCGCATGACATGCCGGATCGTCCCGTCCTTGCCTGCCGTGTCCATCCCCTGAAGGACGATCAGCACCTTTCGCTCATGCCCCGCGAATACCAGCTCCTGGATTTCGGCCAGCCGTTCCACGACGGCCGCGAGCTGGATCTTTGCCTCCGCCTTCCCGCCAGGAAGCAAGCTGGTGTCGTCGGGGTCGACATCGCCCAGGTCTACCTTGTGTCCCTGACGTACGAGATAGCGGTTCATTGCTGTAATGATGAGAGATTGTCCCGCGGTCCGGAAGCCGCTCGCGGCCAGCCCGCAGGATGGTCGCCGCGATCTCGAAGCGTAGTTCGCGGCGCTGGCATTGACAGGCCACCACTGCCCGCTCGAAACTTACCCTGCTGGTTTCACCTTCTGCCGGCTCTCTAACAGAGTATTCTCAATGGCGCATGCAGAGCTCCCAGTGGTCCGCCGCCGCTTCGCCGAAACCATGCGCCCGGACCTGTGGTGGGTGCAGCCGGTTGTGGTCTTGGTCCTGTTGTCGTCATTCATCATCTATTCCACCTGGGCCGCTTTCCAGGGCGAGCACTACACCCACGGTCCCTATCTCTCTCCGTTCTACTCCCCGGAGCTGTTCGGAAGCTCGCCCCACGCCTGGTTCGGTCCGAAACCGTCGTGGTGGCCCGGATGGCTGGTGTTCTCGCCGGCGCTCCTGATCCTGCCCTTTCCCGGACTCTTCCGGGTGACCTGCTACTACTATCGCGGCGCATACTACAAGGCCTTCTGGGCCGACCCGCCGGCCTGTGCGGTTGGCGAGCCGCGGAAGCAGTATTGCGGGGAGGCTGCCTTTCCGCTGATCGTGCAGAATATCCACCGCTACTTTCTCTACATCGCGCTGCTCTTCCTGGTGGTGCTCGCCTTCGACGTCTACCAGGCGCTGTGGTTCACCGATCCAGTCACCGGCCAGCGGTCGTTCGGTATCGGTGTGGGGACCCTGGTGCTCGCGGCCAATGTCACCCTGCTCGCCGGGTACACCCTAGGTTGCCACTCCCTCCGCCACGTCATCGGCGGCTACATCGACCAGCTCTCCGGTGCGCCGGTGCGGCGGCAACTCTACGATTGCGCGAGCTGCTTCAACCGCGCTCACATGCGCTGGGCCTGGACCAGCCTGTTCTCGGTGGCGTTCGCCGACCTGTATGTGCGGCTCTGCTCGATGGGGGTATGGACTGATTGGAGGATTTTTTGAGCGACTACCAGACCCACGACCACGACGTCCTGATCATCGGCGCCGGAGGCGCCGGACTCCGAGCGGCCATCGCCGCGTCGGAGGCGGGAGTGTCGGTGGGCCTGATCTGCAAGTCGCTGCTCGGCAAGGCGCATACTGTAATGGCGGAAGGCGGCGTTGCGGCCGCACTGGCCAACGTGGATGACCGCGATAGCTGGCAGGTGCACTTCGCAGACACCATGCGTGGCGGGCAGTACCTGAACAACTGGCGCATGGCGGAGCTGCACGCGAGGGAGGCCCCCGACCGTGTCAGAGAGCTGGAGGCATGGGGCGCACTCTTCGACCGGACCCCGGATGGCCGCATCCTCCAGCGCAACTTCGGCGGACACAAGTATCCTCGTCTCGCGCACGTCGGCGACCGCACGGGGCTGGAGATGATCCGGACGCTCCAGGACCACAGCATCCACAAGGGCATCGACATCCACATGGAGTGCACAGTGCTCCGGTTGTTCACCGACGGGGGACGGATCGCCGGGGCCCTGGCATACGATCGCGAGCGCGGACGATTCCGGCTGTTCCGCTGCAAGGCGGTCGTCCTGGCGACCGGTGGGATCGGCAGAGCCTACTCCATCACCAGCAACAGCTGGGAATACACCGGCGACGGCCAGGCACTTGCGTACGAGGCCGGCGCCGCCCTCCAGGACATGGAGTTCGTGCAGTTCCACCCCACCGGCATGATCTGGCCACCCAGCGTGCGAGGCATCCTGGTGACAGAGGGAGTCCGTGGCGAGGGAGGCATTCTGATCAACCGACACGGCAAGCGCTTCATGTTTGACGACATCCCGGAGAGCTATCGGAACCAGACCGCCGACAGCGAGGAGGAGGGGTGGCGTTACACCCAGGGCGACAAGAGTGCCCGGAGACCTCCCGAGCTCCTGACCCGTGACCATGTCGCCCGCTGCATTCTGCGCGAGGTCCGCGAGGGGCGCGGAAGTCCACACGGCGGTGTGTTGCTTGACATCTCCTGGATCACGCGGAAGATGCCTGACGCCCGCAAGCACATCATCAGGAAACTCCCGAGCATGTACCACCAGTTCAAGCAGCTGGCGGACATCGACATCACCACGACGCCGATGGAGGTGGGGCCGACCACCCATTACATCATGGGGGGGATTCGGGTCGACGGCGACACTCAGAGCTCCACTCTGCCCGGCCTCTTCGCCGCTGGGGAATGCGCGGCGGGACTGCACGGCGCCAACCGCCTGGGGGGCAACTCGCTCTCCGACCTCCTGGTCTTCGGCAAGCGGGCCGGAGAGTTCGCGGCGACCTTCGCAAGGGAGTACGGCGCCGCCTCCGTCGATGAGGACCAGGTTGCGCAGGCCGCCCGTGCCGCGCTCGAGCCGTTCGAGCGGGGAGCAGGCTCCGACGGCCAGGGACCGTATCAATTCCAGCAGGAGCTCCAGACGATGATGCAGCAGCTGGTCGGAATCGTCAGGGCGGAGCCCGAGATGGAGCGGGCGCTCCAGAAGATCGAACAGCTCAAGGAGCAGGCGAAGCGGGTGGGGGTCGGGGGAAACCGGGAGTACAATCCCGGCTGGCACACCGCGCTCGACCTGCCCAACCTGCTCACCGTCTCCGAGGCGATCACCCGGGCGGCCATCGAGCGCAAGGAGAGCCGCGGCGGACACTTTCGCGACGACTTTCCGGAGAAGGATCCGACCGGGGGGACCTTCAACATCGTCATCCGTAAGGCCGCGGATGGCGAAATGTTGCTCGCGCGCCAGCCGATCCCCGAAATGCCTGTCCAGCTGAAGAAGATCATAGAGGAGCAGAAGTGACGACTGAACTCTTCAAACCCGACCTGGCCGAAACGGGTGCGGTAGAGGAGAAGGAGTCCCCCCACGCCGAGCCGGAGCCGGTGGGGAGAATGACATTTCGGATCTGGCGCGGCGACCGCCAGGGCGGAACCCTCGTCGACTATACCACCAGCGTCTCACCAGGAATGGTCGTGCTCGACGCGATCCATCAAATCCAGGCCGAGCAGGCCAACGACCTCGCGGTGCGTTGGAACTGCAAAGCCGGGAAGTGCGGCTCCTGCTCGGCCGAGGTGAACGGGATGCCCAAGCTCATGTGCATGACCCGGCTCAGTGAGCTGCCGCGGGACAAGGCGATCACCGTGGAGCCGATGCGGGCCTTTCCTCCGGTCAGAGACCTGGTCGCCGATGTCTCCTGGAACTTCGCCGTCAAGAAGCAGATCAAACCGTTTCAGCCCCGGGAGCCGGACGCTCCCGACGGCACCTGGCGAATGGCCCAGTCGGACGTGGACCGGGTACAGGAGTTTCGCAAGTGTATCGAGTGCTTCCTGTGCCAGGACGTCTGCCACGTGCTGCGGGACCATCAGCTCCACCAGGAATTCATCGGACCCCGATTCCTGGTGCACGTGGCCGCGCTGGAGATGCACCCCCTCGACGTGGGGAACCGGGTCGAGGAGCTGCGCGGGGCGCACGGGATCGGCTACTGCAACATCACGAAATGCTGCACCACGGTATGCCCCGAGCACATCACCATCACGGACAACGCCATCATCCCCCTGAAGGAGCGCGTGGTGGACGAGTTCTTCGATCCGCTGCGGAGGGTGCTCAAGATCTTCAGCAAAAAGAGCTAGACCATGCCCGATCTCAAACCCATCTCCAAGCAAAGCGTGCCTCTGGCGCTAGAGAAGGCGGAGCGCTACCGCCTGATCAATGACCCGTCGTCGGCGGAGAGCATCTGCCTCGATGTGCTCACGGTGGATCCCGAGAACCAGCAGGCCCTGGTGACGCTTCTGTTGGCCATCACCGACCAGTTCGATGAGGGACCGGTCGAGGGCGTCCGCCGCGCGCGGGAGGTATTGCCTCGGCTGCACGACCACTACAAGCGGGCGTACTATGGGGGGGTCATCTGCGAGCGGTGCGCCAAGGCGCAGCTGCGATCCGGCGGCCCCAGATCGGGGGAGATGGCCTACACCTGGTTGAACGAGGCCATGAACTGGTACGAGAAGGCGGAGTCCCAGCGACCGGACGGGCACGACGAAGCGATCCTCCGGTGGAACACCTGCGAGCGCCTCCTGGCGCGCAACCCACGTCTGCGACCGGTGGCGGAAGACCCGGTGGTGCTGAGCTCGGAGTGAACGGCGGCTTGTGAAGGCGGCCGCCTTGGTGCAGGCACTAGCTTCTCAGCCCTTCCGGGAGGGCACGTGTTCCTGACGCTGTTGCTCGTGACCTTCGTCATCTCGCTCCTCGTGTCCTTCCTCGTGGCGCGGCTCTTCGAGCGCCCCATTCGGCAGATCCTCGGGCGGCTGGTGCCCGAGGACCTGACCGGCGCCTGGCACCGCTACCTCACGTTCGCCATCTATGTGGTGGGGATCTCTGGCGGTGTGCGGATCTGGTCGCTGGAGCAGTACATTCTGCCGAGGGGCAAAGACCAGCCCGCGCTGGTGCTCACCAGTGATCGCTGGACCTTCGAGGTCTTCCGCACCGTCATTGGAACCTTGCAGAGCCTGGCCTGGCTGCTGCTGGTGTTCTTCGTGTTCGCCCTGGTTGCATATGTCGTGGTGCGAGGCCTGGAGCTGCGCAAGGGATCGCATGCCTGAATCGCAGGGCTGGTGCTGCTGAGCCTCAAACGGTAATCCGAGGTGTCGGAGTGACTACCCGTCGTGACGTGTCTCGCCGAATGCTGGCCCTGGAGGCCATTGGTTTCCTGCTGATCCTCGTGATCATCTGGATGGACGAGCTCTTCGATCTGCCGCATTTGCTGTTCGGGGCGACCCGTACGCCAGTGCGCTGGGGCGAGGGCGCACTCGAGTCGCTTCTTACCATCGCAGTGGGTGCCGCAGTGGTGCTCATTACCTACCGCGCCTTCCGGCGAATCGAATACCTGGAATCGCTGATCGTCATGTGCGCCTGGTGCCGCCGGGTGCGCTCCGGCGACGATTGGCTGAGCGTCGAGGCTTTTCTCCAGCGGCAGCACCAGTCGCACACCAGCCATGGCATCTGTGAAACCTGTGCCAAGGCCATCACCGTCCCGCGACTCTGAGGTGTTCCTGAAGACTGACAATCAAGGAGGGAGTATGCTGGGTTCAGTCCGAGGGCCACGCTGACCGTGGTCTTGAATCAGGATGGCACTACGACAGGCCGCTTGCTCGCACCGGGCCTGGGTGAGAATGGGGAAGACGTCGATGAGGACCTTACGGGCGCCTGGACGCTGACCGGTAGCACAGTTCAGCTCGCTGGCGATACGTTCTTGACCGATGTGCCTTTCAACGCCGAGCCCAACCGCCTCACCGCGGAGGCAACCTTTAACGGCGTTCTCGTCAGTGCGGTATTAACCAAATAGCAGGATCCCGCGAGGAAACCATGGATTCCCCACAACTGCTGTTCGGCATCACGGCGATCAATCTCATGCTGATGACCTCGACCTGGATAGGATCACGAGGATTGCCCCGGGATGACCCCAAAGTCATCCGAGCGCAGTCGTTCGAGTTGGTGGATACCCGGGGCGAGGTCCGGCTGCAGCTGCATCTGGGCGAGGACGGAAGCGGCAACCTGCGGATCAGGGATGGCAACGGGAAGGTTCGGGTCAAGCTGGGAACCTCGGCCGCAGGCTCAACCGGACTCCTGCTGATGGATCAGTCGGTAGACCCAACCCTGTCATTGGTGGCGGGAGAATCAGGAACGAGTATCACCCTGCTCGGCGCTGACGGTAAGCGGCGGGTGATCACGCCATAGGAAGCGTGACGATTGGTGACCTAGCAAGCTAAGGCAGATCTGCGACTTAGGCCGTTCACCTCTCCCACAACTTGAGGGCTTCTCACGATGTCATGGCAACGGCACGCGCGGGCGTTGCTCTCGGTGGCCCTGATGGTTGGTTGCTCGAACCCGCCCGAAGTGGAAACGCGGAGGGCCGAGCCTGGACCATTAGTCGAGGCCCTGGTTCAGGCCTGGGACGGCCATGACTTTGCCGCGGTGGATACGCTGATCGATCCACTCGCCATCCACGAGGACCTTGGGTTGGGTTTCCGGGGAGAAGGTCTCGATCAGATCAAGGCGTTCATGCGCCAGACCTTCGAGCGGATTCCGGACTTCGACTGGCGGCCCACCAACATTCTGACGGATGGCCCTGAGGCCGCGGCGGAATGGACCCTCGCCGGGACCTACAGCGGAGACACGCCACAAGGCGCGGTCAAAAACAGACGGTTTTCGATTCGGGGTGTCTCGGTGGTGGTCACCGAAAACGGGAAGATCATCCGTTTCTCCAACTACCACAACCCGGCGGAGTTCTATCGCCAGGTCATGACCAAGCCTGCGAAATGAGCTCCGGAGATCTACTGCGGGTTAGTACCTGGCAGTCCACCGGTCCCGCAGGCAGCCGAAGAACGATGCGCAGGTAATCGAGGATCCTTCCCCTTCCGAGTCGGACGAATCCGGGCTGGTCACGAGCTGCCGGCCCCCGCTGCTCCTCCGTGGGGTGGCGGCGAGAACCTCCTGCAGGACCAGCGAAGTGTCCGCCGCGGCCAGCAACATCTCCCGGCGAAGCCGGGAGGCAGTCCGGAGCACTCGCACCGGATACCGGTAGCAGCGGGGCGTGTTCCTGCCCCGGACGCAGCCGTTGTATCGCTTCAAGGCCAGCGAGACGGAGTTGGTCCGGCGCACCATGTGCTTCAGGATGCTGGCACCGTGACAGATGTTGGTATCCACGTTGACCAGGTCGGCAAAGCAGCCGTAGCTCCCCCGATGGATCGGCATGACCTGCATCAGTCCTATGGCGCCCTGGCTGCTCACCGCGGTGGGATCCAGCGGCGTGTTCTCGATCAGCAGCACCGCGCCGAGCAGGCTTGGGCTCAGCCGCAGCCGCTCCGCCTCCCGCACCAGCGCGACGGCCGCCTGCTCCGCCACTTCCGGGTTCCCGCTTCTCCGGGCCAGCGCAATGGCCAGCGGCCAGTGCGCGTGCGCCTTGGTTACCGCACGCTCGAGCGCGGCGCTGTCCACTCGCACCGCGCGCGGGGTACGGGGACTCGCGGGCGTGGCCTTCCGGCTCGCGGGCAGTGCCTTTGGCTCAGGCGGCCGCTGCTTGGTCTTTGGCGCCTTCGGCGTCTTCGGCGTCTTCTGCCGGCGCATCGCAGACGGCTCGGCCGGCGCGGCCACTGGTAGCGGCATCGAGACCGGTGCCGCGGGCATACCCGCGCCACAGGCCGTCCCTGCCAGCATCAGCACCGCGACCCAAAGCTCCAGCGCCCGGCCACGACGAGTCGGTGAAAACATGGTGTCCCTTGTAGGTGTCTCGGCAGTATTGCCCATGCCAGGAGACCGCTCAAGTGTTCGGTTCTTGCCATGTGAAGGAACCGGTCAGCACCGGGGACGTGGCACGGAAAACACCCTGGGGAAGTCCAAGACATCAAACGAACAGCGACTGCATGGGCCTTGGGTGCAACGTCTGGCGCAGCATCGGATTTGGGTGGATTGTTACACGGCCCTCGCCCCCATTCGTCGGTACTGGCGACCCACTCCCGAGACACGTGGAATTCGCCGTGGTCGAGGGGCGCGGAACGAGAGTTACCCGTCATCAAAGGAATGACTATGCCCGCTATTGCCAAGGAGACCAAGGCCACCATCATCCCTTGCCTGCGCTACCGCGATGCGCCCGCGGCCATCGAGTGGCTATGCAAGGTGTTCGGCTTCGAGAAGCAGATGGTCATACCCGGTGACGATGGCACCATCGCTCATGCCCAGCTCAGCTTCGGCAACGGGATGATCATGGTAGGATCGGTGCAGGACAGCGCTTTTGGCCGGCTCATGCAGCAGCCGGACGAGATCGGCGGCGCCGAGACGCAAAGCTCCTACGTCATCGTTTCCGACGCGGACGCCATCTACGCCCGGGCCAAGGCGGCCGGCGCAGAGATCATGCTGGACATCAAGGACGAGGACTACGGGGGACGCGGCTTTACCTGCCGCGATCTCGAGGGCCGTCTCTGGACCTTCGGCACCTACGACCCGTGGGAGGCGTAGGCCCGGCGGCGACGTTCGCCTCCAGGCAGAAGTTCCGGCAATGGCTGGAGAAGAATCACTGCAGCGTGCCGGAGCTGCTGGTCAGATGCTATAAGGTCGCCGCGGCGGAGAAGGGCTTGACCTATCGGGAAGCCCTGGACGAAGCGCTGTGCTTCGGCTGGATCGATGGGGTCCGGCGCAGCCTGGACCAGGACAGCTTCAGCACCCGGTTCACGCCCCGGAAGTCGAAGAGCTACTGGAGCGCAGTCAACATCCGGCGAGCGACGGAGCTCGCGAGCGAGGGCCGGCTGCATGCTGCCGGGCGTGCGGCCTTCGCGGCACGCGATGCCAGGAAGCCAGAGCGCTACTCGTTCGAAAACAAGCCCAAGGAGCTGGATCCATCCTTGAAGAAGAGACTTCGCGCCAACAAGCGAGCCTGGAGCTTCTTTCAGGCGCAAGCACCCTGGTACCAGCGCACCAGCATCTTCTGGATCATGCAGGCCAAGCGGGAAGAGACCCGCGGGCGCCGCCTGGCCGAGCTGATCGCCAGGTCGGCCAAGCAAGAGCCGATCAAACTACTGGATAGGAAACCCCGGTCAGCAACCCCGAAGAGGTAGTCCGCCCCGAGCTGGTCCGCTCGCTCGGTCGCTGGAGTCTGACCGGCCTCGTCCTGAACGGCGTCATCGGGTCGAGCGTATTCGTGCTGCCCGGCCCTCTGGCCGAGCGGCTGGGCGTGATGAGCCTGGCGGCGTGGGCCCTTGCGGCCGCGTGCTGTGGCACGATGATCCTGTGCTTCGCTGAGGTCGCCTCTCGTTTCTCCGGTACCGGCGGAGCGTACCTGTTTACCCGGGTCGCCTTCGGCCCTTTTGTCGGCCTCCAAGTCGGCTGGCTGAGCTACTTCGTCCGGGCGATCACCGCGGCAGTGCAGGCCAATGTGTTCTCCACCTACCTGGCGGGCTTCTGGCCCTGGGCCGGCACCAGGCTTGGGGGCATCGCGGCAACGACCCTCTTCATCGGCTTTCTGGCGGCGGTCAACATCCGGAGCGTCATGTCCGGCGCACGGGTCAGTAACGGGTTTGCGCTGGTGAAGATCACGCCGCTTCTCGTCTTCGGCATCATCGGCCTGGTCTGGATTGCCGCCGGGAAGGGTGTACCGCCTCCGATCCCGTCTGATCCATCCCTCGCCAGCTGGCTGGACGTGCTGTTGCTGCTCGTGTTCGCCTACGGCGGGTTCGAGTCGGCTGTCATCCCATTGGCGGAGGCAAAACAACCCCGGCGCGACGCACCGGTTGCCCTCCTGGGCGGACTGGGCCTGGCGGCGCTGCTCTATCTTCTGGCCCAGCTCACGGTGCTGGCCAGCCTGCCTGACCCTGGAGCCACCAGTCGGCCGCTGGCGGAGTCGGCCCGCGCGCTGCTGGGCGACACGGGAGCCGCGATCATTACCCTGACCGCGCTGATCTCGGTCTACGGCTGGCTCGCCAGCAACATGCTCGCGGTCCCTCGCCTCAGCATGGCCATGGCCGAGCGGGGAGACTTCCCCGCGTTCTTCGCCCGGGTGCACTCGGTGTTCCGGACGCCCTGGCTCTCGATTCTTTTCTTTGCGACGGTCTCCTGGGTGCTGGCGAACCAGGCGAGTCTGCTCGAGAACCTGAGCCTGGCATCGGTGTCCCGGCTCTTCGTCTATGGGCTGGTGTGCGCCGCGCTTCCCGTGCTGCGAAGGAAGGAGGGCGGCGACATCCCGCCACCGCTTTTCCGGGCACCCATGGGTGTGGGCCTGGCTATCATCGGGATCGCCTTCTCGTTGGCACTTGCCACCCGGATAAATCTGCGGGAGGCCATCACGCTCGGCCTTACAGTGACAATGGCTACCGCGTATTGGCTGGTTAGCCGACGCAAACGCGCATGAGTATCAAGCGATTCAAGTCCG
>DATMDQ010000181.1:0-11696 GCA_035557715.1 Gemmatimonadales bacterium | reverse complement strand
GCCACGTCCGGATCGTGTGGTCTGGAAGTTCGCGATGCGCCTCGTCGAGGATGCGCTTCCATGCGTCTTTTGCGGACAGCTGCATCGGTACTCGAAAACGGAAGGAATTTTTTCTAGGGCGAGAGATGTTACGGGCGGGTTATGGAAAAGTCAATCGGGGCTTGACAGGGCGAGGACGGGAATGGCGGGAAGAATGGGGAAACCGCGGGAAGGAAGAAAAAAATCAGCGCGCATTTTCATCTCACCGGCTTCAGTGTCTTCTGGTCCCTACTAGAATTTTCTTTCCCGCCCTCCCCCTTCCCGTCCTTCCCGCCTTTCCCGCCTTTCCCGCGCCGCCAACTTGACCTAACTACTCCGAGGCGACTAACTTCCCCGGCTCACTTGGGAGGAATTTTCGGATGAAGCCGTCTTATCGCCCGCGCAACAAGCGCCGGATCAACAAGCACGGGTTCCGCGCCCGGATGGCCACGCGCTGGGGGCGAGCGGTTCTCTCCCGCCGGAGGAAGAAGGGTCGCAAGCAGCTCACCGTGTCGCTTCCGTCGAAGCACGGGGGTTCCTGACGGGTTCGGCGCGCCTGCCGCGAGCCCACCGGCTCGCGCGCGCGTCGGATATTCGCCGCTGCCTCACCCATGGCCGGCGCCGCCGGTTCGAGCATCTGGACATGATTTGGATGGACAACTCAACGGGCCAGCCACGGATGGGACTGATCGTTCCCAAGTTTCAGTCGTCCGCGGTGGCCCGCAATCGTTTGCGCCGGCGGCTGCGGGAGATCTGGCGCCAGGAGGTCCAGCAACGGCAGCCCGGGTGGGATCTGGTCATCAAGACCCGGCGCGAGGCTTACGCCGCCAGCTTCGAAGCGCTGCAGTCGCAGGTGCTCTCATGGCGGGATACCGTTCTCGGTGCCGGGTGACCCATGCTGCCGTTGCTCCAGCTCCCGCGCCAGGCCCTCGCTCTGCTGATCCGCGGATATCAGCGGGGCATTTCTCCCGCGCTCCCGCCGAGCTGCCGGTTCCACCCGTCCTGCTCCCAGTACGCCCTCGAAGCAGTCACCCGTTACGGCGCGCTCAAGGGCGGCTGGTTGGCCGCTCGCCGTCTCGTCCGCTGTCATCCGTATAATCCGGGTGGGTTCGATCCTGTCCCCTGACGCTGTGAACTGAGTCCATGGACCGCCGTACAATCTGGGCGATTCTGCTGATGATGGTGATCGCAATCGCACCTGCAATATTCTTCAAGAAGCCGTCGGTAAGCGGGACAGCGGGACAGCGGGACAGTGTGACCGCCCCGGTTCCCGAGAGCCTGCCTGTTGCGACGGGCCGCGACAGCATTTCTCCTGTCACTCCCGCAGGCGATAGCGTCAGGGCAACGGGCGCTGACCCGCTGACCGGCTTACCCGCTGGCTCGCCTCGCGCCGAAGGCGCGACCGACGACACCGTCCGCATCACCTCGTCGCTCTACACCTACGGCATCAGCACCCGCGGCGGCCGGCTGGTGGAGGCGACGCTGTCGCGCTACCGCTCGATGGCTCCAGGGCAGCAGGGAAAACCGGCCCAGCTCCTTGCTCCCGACAGCCGGCTGCTTGGCCTGACCCTGGTCCGGGGGCAGGACACCATCCCGCTCCACGATTGGCCATTCACGGTCTCCGCCGAGAGCCTGGACGTCAAAGGCCCAGCGCAGCTCAGGCTGAGCGGACAGCGGAACGGCGTCAATGTCGACCTGACCTACAGCTTCCGTCCTGACGACTACCAGATCGGGGTGGAGGGTCGGGTCACGGGAGTGGGACCGAATGGCGGGCTGCTGCGGGTGGGAATGGGCCCCACCATCGCCAACACCGAGGCCGACTCCAACGAGAACCATCGAGCGCTGGCGCTCGTCACCAAGCACAACGACACCGAGCGCACCGATTTCTCCGGCCTCAAGCCAGGCGAGCCCAAGACCGTGAGCGGGCCGTTCGAGTGGGCGGCGATCAAGTCGAAGTACTTCGTGACGGCGGTGCTGGCGCTGGACAGCACCCGGGGCGGCATCAGCGGGGCCACGGCAACCGCACCGGCCACGGCGGGCGGCGATCCGCGCCAGGCCAATGTCGATCTCGGTTTGCCGGTGCCTCCCAGCGGGAGCTTCGGCTTCACCACCTACGTCGGGCCGATGGAGATGGACCGGCTCAGCCGGATCGGCCACAGCTTCGACGACGTGAATCCTTACGGCTGGCCGGGGTTCCGCACGATCATCCGGCCGGTGGCCGCCGGCGTGCGATGGCTTCTGGTCTGGATGCACGAGCACCTGCACCTGGCCTATGGCCTCGTGCTCGTCATCTTCGGCATCCTGGTGCGGATCATCCTCTGGCCGCTGAATCAGAAGGCGATGCGGGCCAATATGCAGCTGCAGGCCGTCCAGCCGCTGATGAAGGAGATCCAGGACAAGCACAAGAACGACCCGCAGAAGGTGCAGCAGGAGATGTTCAAGCTGTACAAGGAGCACGGCGTCAACCCGCTGGGTGGCTGCTGGCCGATGCTGCTCCCGATGCCGGTCCTCTTTGCACTCTTCTTTGTGTTCCAGAACACGATCGAGCTGCGGGACGCATCGTTCCTTTGGCTGCCGGACCTCTCCCGTCCGGATCCGCTGTACATCATCCCCATCATCATGGGGCTCTCGATGTGGGGACTGACCAAGGTGGGGCAGGTCGGGATGGAGCCGAATCCGCAGATGAAGATGATGCTCTACATCCTGCCGGTGATGATGACCTTCCTCTTCCTCAACTTTGCCTCCGGCCTCAACCTGTACTACGCGGTGAGCAACATCGCGAGTATTCCCCAGCAGTGGCTGCTAGCGCGGGAACGGAAGAAGCGGGCGGCCAGGGCGATCGTCGAGGTCAAGACCCGATCGCCGGACCCCAAGCCGGCACGGGCGAAGCGGAAGGCCTGAACCAAAGAGTCATTGCGAGGGGCTCCGCGCCCGACGCAATCAAGCATGCTCTCTGATCCTATTGTCGCGCTCGCGACCCCTCCGGGACGCTCGGCCCTCGCCCTGATCCGGCTGAGCGGGGTTGGTGCCTTCGCGGTGGCCGAGCGGGTCATTGCCGGCTTCCGGCCGGAGCCCGCTCGCCGGGCGACGCTGGCCACCTTTCAGGATCCGGCCGGAGAGCCGATCGACCGAGGTCTCTACACCGTGTTTCCGGGTCCTGCCAGTTACACCGGGGACGACATGGTGGAGCTGTCCTGCCATGGCGGCCTTCAGGTACCGGCACGGCTCCTCGCGGCGCTGCAGGCGGCGGGCGCGCGACCCGCGGCGCCCGGAGAGTTTACCCGCCGTGCGGTGCTTAACGGCAAGCTCGATCTGGTTCAGGCAGAAGCGGTGGGCGACCTGATCGATGCGACTGCACCGGCCCAGGCGCGGTCGGCGCTGCATCAGCTCGAGGGAGGGTTGTCAAACCGGCTCGCGGCGCTGCGGGAGTCACTCCTCGGAGTGCAGGCCCTTCTCAGCTACGATATCGATTTCCCGGAAGAGGACGATGGTCCGGTGGCGCCCGAACGGGTGGCCCGGCAGCTCGAAGCAGCGGGCGACCAGATCCGGCTGCTGGTGTCGGGTGCCCCTTCGGCGGAGCGGCTCCGGGAGGGTGCGCTGCTGGTATTCGCGGGCCGGCCCAACGCCGGAAAATCATCCCTCTTCAACGCTCTCCTTGGCAGCGCCCGGACATTGGTCACCGATGTCCCCGGCACCACGCGCGATGCCGTTGAGGCTCACACCGACTTTCTGGGATGGCCAGTGCGGCTGGCGGATACCGCCGGTTTGTGGGACGCGCCCCGGGATATCGACCGGCTGGGCGTCGAAGTCAGCCGCCGCTACCTGGCCGCCGCGGATCTGGTGCTGCTGTGCGTCGAGTCCGGGCGTACCCTGGGGGAGGACGAGGCCGCAATCGCGGCATCCCGTCCAACCCTGTTGGTGCGTACCAAGGCCGATCTGGTGGACGAACCGGGTGAGGGTCTCGCCGCGTCGGTCATTACCGGCAGTGGTCTGGGCGCACTACGCCAGGTGGCTGCCGCGCGAGTTTTTTCCGACCGGATCAACCTGGCCGACCTGGAACCGGCGATCACCCGGGAGCGGCACCGCGCCGCCCTGGTCCGGGCGCAGGCGGCGCTCACCCAGGCAATGCCTCATCTGGGCCGGAGCGGCGACGCGGTGCTGGCAGCCCACCACGTGCGCGAGGCTTCAGCCGCACTCGACGAGCTGCTCGGCGCGGTGGATATCGAGGAGGTGCTGGACCGCGTGTTTAGTAGTTTCTGCGTCGGGAAGTAACAGCGTTCCTTCCCCGCTCACGCTGTTTGTATCCCTCGTGCCGCATCCTCCGCCGCCTGAAACTCCTGGGCGCCGGCGCGCACCGCCTCCGGCAGCCCCCGCTCCCCCACCAGCGCTTCGGTCATCCGGTAGCCGAGATAGTAGCCGGCCCGTTCGGGAATGACGCGTCCGCCGACCAGTCGAGCGGCGGGGGTCATGCCGCCCGAGAGGTAACGGAGCCGCAGTCCCAGGCCGGTGCGGTCCAGATCGGGCTCGACCGCGCGGCGGAGAAAGGATTCCATCTCCCGCAGGCGAGTGTACTGCCGGCGGGGGTAGCCGAAGTAATCGGCCGCATCGAACCCCGGCGCCACGGCCTGGGATGCGTGCACCGCGAGCCCTTCGTTGACCAGCAGCTCCCGCAGTGTTGCCCGGCTTCCAGTGGTCCAGTAGTCGTAGTAGCCGCCGCCCTCCGCCACCAGCCGGCGCAGGTCGCTCGAACTGCTCGGCGAGGTGTAGCGCACGGTATGCGCCAGCTCATGTGCCACCCAAACCGGAATGAGATCGGGTGGAAGCCCCATCCCGTAAGTTTCCGGATTGACCCGACCGGTGAAGTGCTCCAGGCAAACGAAGGCGACGCCGCGTCCACCCACCACCAGCTCCCCGGCGTTAGCGCCGCCCAACCCTACCATGAGGTAGGTGTCAGTGGGCCCATCTACCCCGATCAGCTCTTCGGCTCGAGCGATTGCCTCTTCAGCGAGCTGGACGAGGTCGGTAGACGCGGCCAACGCATAGAGGTCGCTCCGGTCGGCGTTGAGCGCATTGGTGACGATTTCGTCGGCGTGAGGGGCTTCGGGGTCGAGAACGTAGTTGCGCCAGTAGGCGTCGAGGATGGGACGATGCGCTTCGCGGTATTGTCGATACGCCGCTTCCCGGTTAGCGGCCTCCAGAACCGACAGGAAATCTGGCAGGAGGTTGATCAGCACGCGAGACAATACGAAAGCCACACCTGAAGTGCAAGACCACTATCGGAACTCAAAAGTAAGAGGTAAGAGGGAAGAGGTGAGAAGGGGAAGCAAAAAGGGGATCGGCGTGGTTCCGACCCCCTCTCACTTCTCACTTCTCACTTCTCACCTCTCACTCCCTAATGATCCTGCTTCTTCTTCTTTGCTACCTCGTCGAGGAAGCGGCGCTCGGCCGGCGTGAGGCTCGAGATCCCTCGCTGACTGATCTTGTCGAGCACCCGGTCGACCTCGGCCGTGACCGGATCCGATTCCGGGGTTGGGCGTGGGCGCATGGGAGTGACCGGGGTGTGCCGCTGCGCCTCCGATGAGCCGGACTGCACCATTACCACCCGCTCTACCGTGCGAGTCGGCTCAGCGGGGCTCAGGCGGGAGAACGACTGCACCTTGAAGAAGAGAAAGCCGAAGAGCGCTCCACCCACGTGCGCCAGATGCGCGATTCCATCGTTGGGCCAGAGGCGGGATGCGACGACATCGAGAGCCACGAGCCCCAGGACCAGGGTGCGGGCCTTGATGGGGACTGGGATGGGGAAGACGATGAGCTCCACGTCGGGCCAGAAGTAGGCAAACGCCACCGCCACCCCCAACACCGCTCCGGATGCCCCGACGAAGGCCCCGACCGGCATGATGCCGGCCAGGAGCAGGGAAAAAACCGCGGCGCCGACGCCACAATACAAGTAGTACAGGATGAAATGCCGGCTGCCCATCCGGCTCTCGACCGCGGTGCCGAAGACGTACAGCATCAACATGTTGGTGAAGAGATGCAGCAGGCCTGCATGCACGAACATGTAGCTCACGAAGCTCCACGGACGGGTGAATGCCGTGCGGGGAGAGAACTGCAGCGCCTGGAAGATCTCGCGAGAGGTAAACAAGGTCATGAGCAGGAGCAGCACCACCGCGTTGGCGATGATGAGGCGACCGACCCATGGGGTTATGCGATATGAGGGAGACGATTTCATGGAGCAATGCCTTTAACTCTGATTCCCCGAGCCCGAGGGCTCTTCGACCCGGGTGCGCCGGGCAGCTCGACAGATTCGCTCGCACAGCTCGGGAAACTCGATGCCCATCGCCCGCGCCGCCTGGGGCATGAGACTGGTCGCCGTCATGCCAGGTAGGGTATTTACCTCTAAACAGAAGAGTTCACCAGCCGGTGTCAAGCGAAAATCGACGCGGGAGTAACCCCCGAGCTTCAGCGCCTCGTGCGCCAGGAGGCTGAGCCGGCCACATTCGGCGGAAACCGCCTTGGGCAGGTCGGCGGGGAAGATCTCCTGTGACATCCCCGGAGTATACTTGCACTCGTAGTCGAAAATTTCGTGCCGCGGGATAATCTCCCCCACCGGAAGGGCCTGACCCTCGAGGACGCCCACGGTCAGCTCCCGCCCTGGAACGAACCGCTCGATCATGACCTCGTCGTCGTACTGTCGAGCCAGGATCACCGCCGCCTCATAATCCTTGCCGTTCTTCACCACCGTCAGCCCGACAGTGGAGCCCTGCTTCGAGGGTTTGACCACCACGGGCCATCCAAAATCGCGATCCACTTGAGCCCGCGCTGCGGGGGCCATCACCCAATCGGCGGTCTGAACCCCTGCAGCGCGAAACAACCGCTTGGAGATGTCCTTGTCCATGGCCAGGGCACTCCCCAGCCTGCCGCTTCCCGTGTAGGGGACGCCCACCATCTCAAGCAAGGTCTGGATGGTGCCGTCCTCACCCCGGCCTCCGTGCAGTGCAAGGAACAGCACGTCGGCATCCTTGACCACCGCGAGGTTGGCGAGACCGGACAGCAGGAGTCCACGTTCCAGGGCATGCAGCCGGTCAATAGATGGCGGCTCGGTCCCTACCGTGCCCGAGAGTAACGCGCCTTCGTCCGATTGGGGGATATAGCCCCGTGCGGTGTCCACCACAGCCACCTCATGGCCGCGGGAGCGCAGCGCCGCGATGGCCTGCACTGCGGACGCGAGGGCCACATCGCGCTCAGACGAGGTGCCACCGGTCAATACGGTTACGCGCATTCGATATCCTGAAAATGTGAGCAGTGAGCAGTGAGCGGTGAGCGGCGAGCCGGCGTTCAGTGCGGGCTTGGGTGCCTGTCCCGCTTACTGCGCACCGCTACCGCGTACGCTTTTTCTATCTGGTCCCAATAAGCTGCTGCAGCACATCGTACCGGCTGACGATCCCGATCAGCTTGCCGTCCTTTCGGACCAGCGCGGCCGGACTCTCCCGGGTGAGCATGCCGCCGAGCCGGTCGGTGGGGCAGTTTGCCTCGACTTCGGGAAAAGGCGCCTCCATCACTTCGCGGACCGGGCGGTCGAGCAGCGATGGCTGGGCCAGGGCGCGGGTCATGAGCGTCCCTTCCACCAGCCCGCCGACCGACCGGCCGTCCTCGAGCACGGGAATCTGGCTCACGCCCCAGGTACTCATGAGGTTGAGCGCCTGTCGCACGGCCGCCGCGGGCGCCACGCTGACCAGCGGTGGTGCATTGGCCGGCCTGCGCTCCAGCAGCTGCTCGACCGTGGTCCGCGGCGCCTCGAGCATCTGGTTCTCCTGCATCCACTCGTCATTGAAGACCTTGGAGAGGTAGCGCTCGCCGGTATCGCAGAGAATGGTGACGATGAGCGCCTCAGGGTTATCCAGCTCCCGGGCCAGGTCCAGCGCCAGCGCGACATTGAGGCCGGTGGAGCCGCCGGCCAGGATTCCCTCCTCGCGAGCCAGCCGGCGCGCCATCATCAAGGAGATTCGGTCGGAGACCTGCCGGAACTCGTCGATCGAATCAAACCAGATGGTGCTGGGGATCTTGTCGCCTCCGATGCCTTCGACCTTATAGGGATGGCCGTCACCCAGGGCGTGGGTCTTGTGGTAGTGAGTGTACAGAGAGCCGACCGGGTCGCCCGCCACCACCCGGACCTTGGAATTCTTCTCCTTCAGATACTTGCCCGCCCCGCTCACCGTCCCTCCGGTGCCCGCCCCCGCCACCAGATGGGTGACGCGCCCTCCGGTCTGCTCCCAGATCTCCGGCCCTGTGGTGGCGTAGTGCGCCTCGGGGTTGATCTCGTTATAGAACTGATTCGCCAGGATGGCGCCCGGCGTGTCCTTGGCGATCTGCTTGGCTTTCATCACGTAATTGTCGGGATGATCCGGAGGGACCGCCGTCGGCGTGATGACGACTTCAGCGCCGTACGCCTTGAGCAGCCGGACTTTCTCCTGCGACATCTTGTCCGGCATGGTAAACACACAGCGATAACCCTTGAGCGCTGCCGCGATGGCCAGGCCCACGCCGGTATTGCCGCTGGTTCCCTCGACGATGGTCCCGCCCGGGCGAAGCTCACCGCGGCGCTCGGCGGCTTCGATAATGGCGAGACCGATCCGGTCCTTCACCGAGCCGCCCGGGTTGACGTACTC
The DNA here is from genome assembly GCA_035557715.1 of Gemmatimonadales bacterium. GTDB lineage: Bacteria > Gemmatimonadota > Gemmatimonadetes > Gemmatimonadales > GWC2-71-9 > CAVVWJ01. The sequence continues at coordinate 3,012 of DATMDQ010000181.1, read as the reverse complement.
GGCCTTGCCGTAGATGGGAGTGCGGAGGCCGGAGCCCACCCGCGCGAGCCGGATGAGCGGCGTCCACCCGACCGTATCGAGAACCGATTCATACGGCTTGAGGTGCTGGGGTTGGCTCATGGGGTCGGATTCTTGGGTCGGGCCCGAGGGCCGCGGAACTGTACCGGCTGGATGAAGGGCGCGGCGACAGGGCGTCCCTGATGCAGCGCGGGGGAAAACCGAAGCTCGGGCGACGCCACCAGCGCGGCCGAGTCGAGGGCGGGATAGCCGCTCGATTCGGCGATGCGAGTGGAATCGGGGATTACCTGGCCGGCGGAGTCGACATAAAGCCGGAGCAGTACCTGGCCCTCGATCCCCTGCTCCAGCAGAGCGGGCGGATAGCGGACCGGTGACACGGCATTGATGGCGACGGGCGGCTCTTCAGCTGCGGTCACCGGTACGGACGCCTCGCGGTCCGTCAGTCTCATGGTTCCGTCGCTCTTTCGCTCGCAGGCAACCAGGGCTAACGCGAGTACCACGAGGCTCCGGGTTGAATTCACGATCCGTGGCTGCCTTTTCTCTCACCAGCGCGGCGCTTGAAGTCGGCCAGACGATTCAGCGCTTCCAGCGGGGTGAGCATGTCCACGTTCAGCGACTCCAGCTCGTTCATCATGGGGTCGGCGTGGCCGCCCTCGCCAAAGAGCGGAAGCTGGCCTGGATCCCGGGCGAGCGGAGGTGGTGGGCCAGGGACCATGCGGTGCTCGCTCTCGAGCGTCGCCAGGATTTCCCGGGCCCGGCCAACGACCGACTGCGGCAGCCCGGCCAACTGGGCCACGTGAATGCCGTAGGATCGGTCGGTGCCGCCCGGCTCCAGACGGTGGAGAAAGACCACGGTGTCGCCGGTCTCCCGCACCGCCACGTTGTAGTTCCGGGCATGCTGGAGCCGCTCGGGGAGCTGCATCAGCTCGTGATAGTGGGTGGCGAACATCGTCTTGCAGCCCACCCGGTCGTGCAGGTGCTCGGTCACCGCCCAGGCGATGGCGACCCCATCATAGGTCGACGTCCCCCGGCCGATCTCATCCAGCAGCACCAGGCTCCGCGGGGTGGCATTGTGCAGGATGGCGCTGGTCTCACTCATCTCCACCATGAAGGTGGACTGGCCGCCGGCGAGATTGTCGCTGGCGCCGACCCGGGTGAAGAGGCGATCCACCGCCCCGACCGAGGCCTCGGCAGCGGGCACGAAGGAGCCGATCTGGGCTAGCACCACGCACAGGCCGATCTGCCGTAGAATGGTGGATTTCCCCGCCATATTGGGCCCGGTGACCAGCGCCACCCGCTCCGCCTCGGTAAAGCGGGCATCGTTGGGAATGAACGACTCCCGCTGCATCATGCGCTCGATCACGGGGTGGCGACTCTCCTTGAGCGTGAGATCGAAGCCGCCGGTGATCTCGGGCCGCACGTAGCGCCCCGCAACCGCACATTCGGCCAGCCCGGCCCACACGTCGAGCCGGGCCAGCACCCGCGCGGTGCGCTGAATCCGCTCGATGGCCTGCGCCACCAGACTCCTGAGGGCGCCGAACAGCTCCGCTTCCCGGACGCCCATCCGCTCCTCGGCGCCGAGCACGCGGGCTTCGTAGTCCTTGAGCTCGGGCGTGACGTAGCGCTCGGCAGTAGAAAGGGTCTGGCGCCGCTCGTAATCCGCCGGCACCCGGCCAGTATGGGTGTGGGTCACCTCGAGATAGTAGCCGAACACCTTATTGAATCCGACCTTGAGCGAGGGGATGCCGGTTCGCTCCCGCTCCCGCTGCTGCAGCGAGGCGATGTACTGCCGGCCTCCATCCCGGAGCGACCTGAGCTCGTCGAGCTCGGTATCGTAGCCGGGACGAATGACCCCGCCATCGGCCAGCGTGGCCGGAAGTCGCTCCGCCAGCGCCGCGGCGAGCCCGCCGCTCAAGTCCGCCAGGAGGTCGAGCTCGTCGGCGGCCAGCGCCAGCGCCGCACTTTGATTCCCCTGCGGAAGCGGCGATCCCGCCAGCTCGGTGAGCGCGCCGGCCACGTCGGGAAGCCGCTGAAATGAGTCGCGGAGGGTGCCCAGCTCGCGGGGTGTGGCTCGCCCGGCAGCCGCTCGGCCGGCCAGCCGCTCCACGTCGCGCACCCCATCCAATCCCTCCCGGAGACGGGCCCGGCCCCGGCCGTCGCGCACGTTCACCTCCACCGCGTCGAGCCGCGCGGTGATCGCAGCCGGATCCCGCAGGGGCGAGAGCACCCACTGGCGCAAGAGGCGACCACCCATCGGGGTTAGGGTCGCGTCGATGACCTCGAGCAGGGTGCAGCCCCGTGACCCGGCGCGGAGGGGCTCGACCAGCTCCAGGTTTCGCCGGGTCATTTCATCGATCCAGAGGAAGGCCTCGCTCCGACGGATGGTGGGACGAATGAGGTGGGGAATGCCGCCGGGCTGAAGCTCGGTGAGATAGCGGAGCAGCGCACCCGCCGCCCCAATCGCGGGATCGTCTTCCGAGCCAGCGCCGAGGCCATCGAGTGAGGCCAGGCCGAAGCGGCGGGACAGTTCCTCACGGGCGAGAGCGGGGTCGAATTCCCAGGGCTCCCGCAAGGTGACCAAGGCGGGACAGCTGGACAGCGGGTCAGCATGACCGCTGGAAATCACGATCTCTGCTGGGCTCAGTCGTGTGAGCGCTTCCTCGACGCCATCTCCGCTCATCGCTTCGAGGAGGAATTCTCCTGTGCTCAGGTCAACCGCAGCCAGCCCGTAACCGCTGTCCCGCTGTCCCGCTGTCGCGCTTACCCGCTGCAGCGCTACCAGCCAGTTATTCCGCGACCCCGCCACCCAGCCTTCCTGCATCAGCGCACCGGGAGTCAGCGTCTCCACCACCGCCCGGCGCACGAGGCCGCGCGCGAGCTTGGGATCTTCCACCTGCTCGCAGATGGCCACTCGATGCCCGGCGCCGACCAGGAGGCGCAGGTATTCGGCGGCGGCCTTCACCGGGACCCCGGCCAAGGGCACGCCGTCGCCCC
>DATMDQ010000180.1:0-5624 GCA_035557715.1 Gemmatimonadales bacterium | reverse complement strand
CGGTCATGTGATCCCGGGCGTGGCGAGTCACCGCCACTTCGAAGTCGGTCTCGATGTCGCCGCTGGAGGTCTCGATGTCCACCTCAGCCGCGAGCGTGGGCGGCACCTTCAGCGTCACGTCGCCCGAGCCGGTCTCCACCTTCACATTCCAGATCTCGCCGTTCAGGTCGGCCGTCACCGAGCCGCTTCCGGTCTCGAGCGACACCTGCGGGGCCGTCAGGCTGGTCACCTGGATGTTGCCCGACCCGGTGTCGATGGAGAGCTGGCTGCTGTTCAGATTGGTCGCCGTCACGTCGCCGGAGCCGGTTTCGATCGAGATCGATTCACCCCGCGCATCGGAGACGGTCACACCGCCCGACCCGGTGTCCACCGATAGATCGCCTCTCGACTGGGTCACCTGCACCGCGCCGGCGCCCACGTCGATCTCCAGCTCGCCCCGGGTGTTGGACGCGGTGACCGGCGCCGTGGCGGCGTCGATATGGAGCGTCCCGTTGACGTTGGAGATGGAGACGTCGCCCACGGCGAGGTAGACCGAGACCTGGCGGCCCGACGGGACCCCGATCCTCAGATTGGCCCGGGCATCGAGCCCGCCAGCATTGCTGATGATGACCGAGCGACCCTCCTTCTTGCGATCCTTGTCCTGGTCGTCTCCCTGGTCGCCGAAGGTGCCGTCGTCCCTGACCCGGAGCTGGGTGGACGAGTTGCCGCTGGATGTCCCACCGTACAGGATCCGGTTGCCGGGATAGATGAATCGCAGCGTCTCCTCGCCGTCGTGCTTGCTCTGGGCGACCTTGATCTGGGCCGCCTGGGCTCCGCCCCGGGTCACTTGGACGGTCACCTCGCCGCCGGTGCCGGCCTCGACCCGGACCTGCCCGACCAGATTGTAGATGGCGACCTCATCGTCCGACATGGCGTAGCGCTCGACCTGCTGGGCCCCGAGACCGGTGGCGGGGAGGAGTCCGGTGAGCGAGAGGGCCAACGCCCACCTGAGCTCGGGGTTCACGATCGCCTGCATGGAGGTCGCTCCTTGAGGGTAACTGGGCCTTAGACGGGCCCAGGGGACGAAAGGTTGCAGGAGTGGCAACCAGGTCTGGCGCTCCCCGTTGGAGCCAGTATTGTAGAATCTCCGGCGGTCACCACCCCGGATCCCTTGGCAAGATCGCGCCTTGGAGGGCCTATGATGCCGACCATGGCCCAGTTTCAGGACCTGCTCGGCGACCGGTACCAGCTCGAGAGCGAGCTTGGCACCGGTGGCCAGGGTGCGGTTTTTCGCGCGCGCGATCTCCGCCTGAGCCGGATCGTAGCCGTCAAGTTTCTGCGACCCGACATAGCTCCCCTCCTTGGCTCAGACAGATTCACACGCGAGATCGCCATCGCGGCCTCGCTATCCCATCCCAACATACTCCCCCTCCTGGACGCGGGCGGAGAAGGCTCGCACCTCTACTATACCATGCCACTGGTGGAGGGGGAGAGTCTCCGTTCGCGGTTGCGCCGCCAGGCACAGCTCCCCCTGGAGGACGCCTTCCAAATTATCCGCGATGTCGCAGCCGCACTCGACTATGCCCATCAGCGTGGGTACGTGCACCGCGACATCAAGCCCGAGAACATTCTGCTGACGGGTGAGCGAGCCATCGTGCTCGACTTCGGCATCGCCCGGGCAATCGAGGTGGCGGGCGACAGCTCCATCACCTCCGGCACTGTCGTCATCGGCACCCCACTCTACATGAGCCCCGAGCAGGGCTCAGGGCAGAAGCAGCTGGACGGCCGGACCGACATTTACTCGCTTGCTTGCGTCCTGTACGAGATGCTGGCCGGCACACCTCCTTTCACCGGCGGCACCCCGCAGGCAGTGCTCGCGCGGCACATGTTCGATCCGCCACCGGGGCTCTCGGTAGTACGGGGCACCGTGTCTCCCGCGCTGGAGGAGGCGATCGGCAAGGCCCTGTCCAAGGTGCCGGCCGACCGCTTTGCCACCGCGGCGGAGTTCGCCGCGGCATTGCCCAGGCACGGGACCCCACAGACTGGGGAAGCCGCAATCAAACCGAGAAGAACGGTTCGGCGATCGCCCCACGTGTCGCGCGCCGGATGGGCATTGATCGGCGCCCTCACCCTGGCGGGCGCGCTCACCGCCACCGCTTTCCATAGACGTGCTACCCCGGCGCTGGACGCCTCGCTCTACATGGTGCTGCCCTTCCGCCACCGGGCGGAAGCGGTGCCGATGCTGCTTAACGGGGATCAGTGCGAGTCGTTGCTGCACGACGCGCTCGGCCGCTGGCGCGGTGTGCAGATGGTGGATCCGCTGTGGGTGGCCGACGCCCGCTCCCGGCACGGACGCAGTTCGAGCATCGAGGATGGCCTGGCGATCGCACGGGAGCGCCGAGCGGGCCGAGTCGTCCTGGGTGAGGTCTGGCAATTCCAGGACACCGTCTATGTGCGGGGCCTCCTGTACGATGCCGCGGGCCGGCGACTGGTGCGGGAGCAGTCGGTCCGGATCGCCCCCGATCTGAGTGATGCCCAGGCACGCTTTCAGGAGCTGGCGGACTCACTGCTCATCGGGGGCGGACTGGGGGCGGGCCCTCCGCCCCGCGGGAGCGGGCGCTTGTCGCTCCCGGCCTGGCATGCCTTCCAGGATGGTTACTCCGCTCTCCAGCGCTGGGATCTCGATTCAGCGAAGGTCAAACTGCAGCAGGCTCTGGCGATCGATCCCACGTATGCTACCGCGCAACTCTGGCTGGCGCAGGTTCTGGCCTGGGCGGGCGACAAACCGGCATCCTGGAAGCGATACGCGGCCGGCGCGCTGGCCTCGCCCGATAGCCTGGCGCCGCGCGACCGGGGCGTGGCAGAAGGGATGCTCGCCCTCGCCGAGGGCCGGTTCCCACAGGCGTGCGAGAGGTTCCGGGCACTGATCGCCCAGGACTCGCTGGACTTCGCGGCCTGGTTCGGTCTGGGCGATTGCCAGGGCAAGGATCCCCTGGTGGTGCACGACTCGACTAGCTCGGGCTGGCGCTTCCGGGGGAGCTACCAGGCCGCGGTGAATGCCTACCGTCACGCGCTCGAGATCGTGCCGTCGGTCCACCTGGCGTTCCGAGGCCAGGCCTTCGACCGGCTTCCCCAGCTGCTCTATACCGAGCCCAATCACATCCGCCGGGGTTATGCGCTGACGCCTGACACCGTCCGCTTCGGCGCGTTTCCCACGATGACCCGGGACACGCTGGAGTTCGTGCCCCGCCCGTTGACCGAAGTCGTGGCCGCGGAACCGGGCGCGATTCCCGCCACTGTGGGCGCCGCGGTCTCCCGCAACCGCGAGCTCATGCGGGAAATCGCGACCACCTGGGTCCGGGCCTTCCCCACTCGAGCCGATGCGCACGAGACCCTTGCCTTGGTGCTGGAGACTCTGGGTGAGCTGACTGCCGGCCGGTCCAAGGAGTATTCCGCGGTCAGTGAGATCCGCCGGGCCCGAGCCACTGCGAGGGAACCGGTCCAGGCGCTCCGGCTGGCAAACATGGAGATCCGGTTCCTGGTGAAATCGGAGCAGATGGCCTCGGCGCGGGCGCTGGCCGATTCAGTGCTTCGGGCCAATCCCAATCCGACGCTGGACGGCGCCCGGCAGCTGCGGGGGCTGGCCGCCCTGACCGGGCGGATTCATCTGGCGGCTCGGCTGCAGCGGCGCGCCGCGCCCGACTACACCTTCCTCACGCCGGACTGGGAAGAGGTCAACGTGCCGCTTCAGCTCACCGATGCCGCGTTGGGACTCTTTGCCTACTCCGCCTTCGGCCGGCCGCTGGACAGCCTGGTCGCCCTTGAGCAGAGAGTTGAACGGTTGATTCCCAGCTACGTCGAGGCGGGAAAGCGGTCACCAGCCCGCCAAGCGATGCTCGACATACCAGCGGTGCTCGCGTTTCCGGAGCGGGGCATCCGGCCGATGCACCGGGCCAAGGCGGGGGGAAACTACCTGCTGGAGATGCAGTGGGAGCTGGCACGGGGAGATACCGCGGCACTACGGAAACACTTTGCCAAAATCCGCGCGGTGCAGCGGGACATCCGGCCGGGAGATGTCACGTTCGACGGCACCTATCACGAAGCCTGGCTGCGGCTGGCCGTCGGCGACACGGTCGAGGCTACTCGCCTGCTGGACCTCTCGCTCGACGCGCTCCCGACCTTGGGCACCAGCCTGATCGATCAGCTGCCGGAAGTGGCCACGCTGGTGAGGGGAATGGCGCTCCGGGCGGAGCTCGCAGGATGGGCCGGAGATTCAACTGTGGCGAAGCGTTGGGCGAAGAATGTGGTGCAGCTCTGGTCCGGTGCCGACCGAGAGCTTCAACCTACGGTACAGAGCATTGGGGAGATTGTTGGGGGTCGGGTGAAGTGACCCGTGGAAGAACTCGCCTTTCGAGGAGGCTCTATGAGGATGCAGCTCGGTCGGTGGCGATTCCCTATCGGCACGGGTTTCGCCCTCTTGGTCGGAGTCGTTTTCACCGCCTGCTGCCCCAAAGGACCACGGCCTCCTGAGCCCGTGGCAGGTTGTCCACGGGGAAAGCCGCCTTCGACGCAAGCCGAGTTGGATGCCTGTTTACAGAAACTTGAATTCGATGACAGTTACGAAGTTATCGATGAGCAGCCGCTTGCTGTGATCACCACCTCGCAAGGACAACCATGCCCGGGCGATACAACTGGATCCCCCCTCAGGTGTCGTTATGGCCCGGTGGCAAAAATCCAGCCACTGATCGGAGCCCACCGATACAGTGAGGAGGAGCTGATGGAAGGCAGAATCATCGCGAAGCTTTCAGTTGACTCCACCGAAAAGGAGGAATACAAGAAGTACGGCCTCATGCCCGGAGAAGCGACGTATTGGTGGGTTCAGACAGATAAGACCAGGAGAGGAGGGAGGTCCTTTTTCCTCACCACCACGGGCCGGGCCGGGGAGATTGACACGTTGAGTCGCCCCCTGATACGGAAGCTCGATGATGATCCCGAATACAAAGATCCGGACTCCAGATCCCGAGACTCTGGCTCCAGGTACCAAGGTTCGAACTCTACGTCCGAGAAGCTACCCAAGTTGAGGCGGGCGATTGTACGATGGATCTGGTCACTCGAGGACGAGACCGCCAAGGGCAAGTGCGGGTCGGGCAGCTGCCAGTAAACTCTAGATATCAGAGTCTGGCTGCGTAGTCCGGGCGGACAATCAGCTCCCCGCCCTGGATGATCTCCCGATCCCAGGGAAGCACGATGAAGTTGTCGGTCGCGAAGGCGTGGAAGTCCGGGGCGTAGTCGCCGGTCTTGAAGGAGACGGCGCTTTTGACCTGGGCGGGTTGGAGCGCTCTGACCTCGCTCAGGGCGAGCTTCATCGTGCTCCCGGTGTCGCAGGTCTCGTCCACCACCAGGACTCGGCGTCCCCGGATGCTTGCGGGAGGTCCAGTCACCAGGACCGGCTGGGCGCCGGCCTCGTTGCGGGTAACAACCATCGAGGCGAAGTCGCACTGCATGATTGAGGCGACCACCACGCCGGGAATGACTCCGGCCTTGGCCACGCCGAGCACCACCTCCGGCTGATACTCCTTGGCCACCCGCAAGGCGAGCGCGCGGCAAATCTCCCCGAAGAAGGGCCAGTCTACCTCGAGAACTCC
>DATMDQ010000179.1:0-11476 GCA_035557715.1 Gemmatimonadales bacterium | reverse complement strand
GTCGAGGCGTAGGCGCCGCCCCGCCCATCCAGGGCAAAGTCGTTGTAGAAATCGCGGGGGGCTCCCTGCTTGCGCTCGTGCCGCCAGAGAAGCCGAGCGGAATCGAGATCGAAGACGAAGATGCCCGTAGTCGTGTCGCGCTTCGGATCGAAGTCAGCCTGATACGCCCCCGAGGCCGAGGCCACCCATAGCCGCCGGCGAGCCGGGTCGATCGCGAGCCCGACGGTGGAACGGAGGCCGTGTGCGCGCGGAAGAATGAAGTCACGCGCCTGCCCCAGGGAATCAACCACAACGACTTTTGACTTGCGAAAGCTGCTGAGAAAGGTTCGGCCGGTGGCGGCATCGTAGGCAATGCCTTCGGGAATCAGATCTCGTTCCGGAAGCCGCACGGCGATGCTGGGCCCGGCCCGGTCAGGTGTCGACTTCTCACGGGCGCAGCCCGGAACGAGCAGGATCAGAGGGCAGGCGGCGAGCGCAAACAGCGCGGGGGCGCGGGCGATGCTCAGGGTAGCCTCCTGATTTCGGTTGGAGTATGCGGGTGATACGCCTTCCTTATCTACGCCGGGTAGCGCGCGATCGTTTCGACGGCGGCCGCAGCAAGGATCGGCACCCTTGCGCCGCGGCCTATTTGGGCGACCATTAGGGAGCAAAGAGGCAGTCCAGCTCGATCACGTGTCAGCGGGAGGCTCGGTGCAGCACAACATTCGGGAGGCGCGCCTTCGGCCGGAGTTCGCCGATCTCTACCCTGCCGTGGAGCCGGGCGTCTGGCTTCCCGCCACGACGGTGGGACAGAAGCTCCTGCTCTGGCACCTGGCAAAGTCCGTGGCGCCGCAGGGAGAGCGGCTCATGGGGGAGGAGCACTTCGAGTTCAGAGGCGGGGCCCAGGAGAGCGTCCGGAATGGAACCCGGACGCGCGTTGGAGATCATTGACCGTCAGTGAGCCATCGGGGCGCCGAGCTGCACGGTCTTGACCATGGCCGGTTCGGTGGTGGCGTGCAGATAGGCGTTGGGGTCGTGGTACAGGGCTCCTTCGGGCAGGAAGTCGTACGCCGCTCCCAGCTCTCGCCGGATGCGCGAGGCGTAGAACTCGGGTAGCACGTCGGTCTCCCCCTCCATGTAGCGTCGTACCGACCGATCGGTCTGGAGCAGACCGCTGATCGTCTCGTGATACTCGATCCGCCCCCACCCTTCCGACGATATCGCACGCACTACGTTCATCCATTTCGGAATCATCGTTGGCGTCGCCGGGATGCGCCGCGCGATGGCTTTCCAGGAGAACGAGTACCGGGTGACATCCACCAGGTGCTTGTAGAACTCCGGCCAGGTGTAGTTCTTGGGCCGGACGTTCATGGCGTGGTTGTTGTTCAGGAAGTGGAAGGGGAACGGAAGCACCCGGCCGGCCCGCTGGTAGTCCAGGTTCATCGGGGCCGCCCGGCCAAAGGCCGAGAGCAGCGAGTACGCCGGGAATGCGCCAGGGGAGAGATCGATGAATTTCTTGGTCAGCTCGAACGGCTCGGGCCCCATGTCTCCATCCAGGCCCATGACGAAATTGGTCTGGACGTAGGGAATGTAGCGCAGGATCATGTTGACGTGTTCGGAGACCTGCAGGACCTTGTCCATCCCGGTCCGGCGGGTCTTCGACTTGTTGCCCAGGTCGTACCAGGATTCAATGCCCGGAAGAATCGCCTGGAATCCGTTCTGCCGCAGCCGCTGGAGGTGCTTCTCCGACAGCAGGGACAGGCTGCTCTCCGCGATATGCCGGATCCGGCCCTGCGGCACCGAGGCCTCGACCGCCTCCATGTAATCGTCGAACCGCACGCCGAAGTTGGGGTCGTGCCAGCCCACGATCGGCTTCTTGATCTTGGTGAGCAGGAACTTCAGATCGTCCCTGAGCTGGGAAAAGCTCAGCGGCTGGTAGTCCACCGTCGAATCGATGCAGAAGCTGCAGGTGTAGGGGCAGCCCAGGCTTCCGATCATGGGCACGATCTTGATCGTGGGAGCCTTGGCCAGCGTGGGCTCCACGAACTTCCATCGCTCCGCCAGCGTCGGTAGCGCCAGCGGCTGGGTGGCGGCGTTGATCTGCCGCCCGAGGGGCCGGTGCGACTCGCATTCGCGGCATACTTCGGCGATCGTGTTGCGGTCGGTGAAGCCCAGGACGTAGTCGAAATATTTCTGCGCGTCCTCGGGATAGCAGCGGGCATGGGGTCCACCCAACACCGTCACCGCTCCCCGTTTGCGGAAGAAGTTGCTCAGCGCATACGCCAGCTGGGCCGACTGGGAGAATGCACCGATGAAGACGAGATCGAGATCGGCCGGCAGCTCCTGAAACAGATCCTCCATGCCGGTATAACAGACGAACTGGACCTGGTGGCCTTCCTGCTCGCACCAAACGCCAACTATCTGAGGCATGATGCTGGCGAGGTTGGCGTTCATCACCCGGCCATAGATAGACGGGTTGGGACTCTTCGTAACGAGATCGAGAATGCCGATGCGTCGGCGCATGAATAGCCCTCGAAAGCGGTGACGATCGATTTCCCTGGGGCGGCCGCAGGAGCATGGGCGCCCGAACGAGCGGAAGGACCAAAGAAGGAGCGTTGCCCTTGGTAGGATCTCTGATCGAGCCGCGGAACGGCGGCAATCGAGGTCGAGCCTTGGGGCAACGCGTGCTTTATGAGCGAGTGGAAGATGGCCAGGGGGAGTGCGGATAGCAAGCCGAGGCCGTTGCAGGCACGAAGACCCGCAGTGCTCCCGGCCGGATACGGTAGTTGAGTGGCGACTGAAGACTGAAGACTTCGCCGTCGGTGGCAACCTGGAGCCGGTGCCGTTTGGTCTCCACCGTGGCCTCCTCCACCGTGATGAGATCGACCTCCTGCACCCGCTCGGCGCCCTTGAGCAATACCTGCCACGCGAGCCGCAGCAGCCCGGGACGCCGCTCCGCGTTCAGCACGTACAGGGAGAGCCGTCCCCCGGCCAGCGACTCCCTGGTTCCGGCCTGGATACCGGACACCTGGTATTCGTTGTTGCCCACCAGGACCAGCGGCGTGCGCCGGATGATCGTCTCGCCTTCCGCGACAATACGCACCGCCATGAACGGGCGGCGGCGCAGAACGGTCAGACCGGCCCACAGGGCGGCAATCCATTTTCCTCCCACGGTGGCCCGGTATTTTTCGCGTAGTCGCACGATGGCGGGGTACACCCCGAGGCTGGAGTTGTTCAGGAAGATCCGGCCGTTCACCTCTCCGACATCCACCTTGCACACCAGGCCCTCGAGCACGACCTTGGCCGCCTCGTCCAGATCGAGCGGGATCCCGAGGTCCTTGGCGAAATGATTGAGCGTGCCGAGCGGGAGGACACCGAGCGGGATCCCCCCCTCAATGGCCGCCGAGGCACCGCTGTTGATCGTGCCATCGCCACCGCCGACCACCAGCGCCTCGCACCCGTCCCCCACCGCGCGCCGCAGCGCCGCGCTGATCCCGGCTCCTCCCTTGGCGAGGGTGATGCGAGCATCGCGCCCGGCCTCCTCGAAGATCTCCTTCAGCCGCTCGGCAACTTTGGGAGCGGAGCCATGCCCGGAGGTGGCGTTGAGAATCACGGCTATGTGTCTCTGGCTCACTTGGAGCGCCTACGCCGCCGATGACGTACCAGCCGGTCTGCCAGAGCAACCGTGGTGACCCAGATAGTGGCGATCGCGTAGCCGGCGAGGACATCGCTGGGGTAGTGCACACCGAGGTAAATTCGTGAGGTTCCGACCAGCAGGATGAGGAAGACGGAGACGATCCAGACGCAGACCTGCAGAGGAAAGCTTCCAATGCGTGCCGTGAGCAGAACGGCCAGCCCTCCAAAAACACTGGCGGCGTACAAGGCGTGCCCGCTGGGAAAGCTGGGCGAGCCGGGAAGCGGATAATCGAAGAAGGCCTCCGGCCGTGACCGGGCAAAGGAGAGCTTCAGCAGCACGTTCAGCAGGCCCGCGCCAGCCAGGGTCACCGCCACGAGAAGCGCGCCACGGCGCCAGCCTTTGATCACAAAGGCCGCGGCCACAACCAGCCCGGCGGGAATCAGGACACTCGGTCCGCCGTAGAAGCTCGCCGAGCGCATCAGCGAGGTGAGCCCTGGCGAGGCTATGTCCTGCACCCGAGCACGGATCCACTCATCGAAAGCGAAGGCCTCCCCCTCCAGGACCTCCTCTCCCAGCCAGGAGAGCAGGACGAGAGCAGCCGCCGCCGCCAGAAGGCCGATCAGCAGCTCGAGGGTCAGCAGGCGTTGGGATTCAGCGGTGGCGGGTAAGGACTCGGGGGCCGAAGGCGGTTCCATGGCTGAATTGAGCCGTTGCCGCTGGTTTCCCGCAAGCGGAGTGGATACGATGGAGTCGGGAGTCGGGAGCTAGGAGTCGAGGTTAGAACTCGGAATCAGACCCTGACTCCCGACTCCCGACTCCCGACTCCCGACTCCCATGGAGGTATTCATGCCAGGGCTCACGTCTGCCAAGACCCGCCGCGGCATCACCGTGCTCGCCTTACTGCTCTTGATCATCGCGCTGCTGGTGGGAGGTTTCTTTCTAGTGCGGTACCTGCAGCTTAGCTCATGAGCCTCTTGATCAGCTGAATTTGGCCGGTGTGATAGAGATCGTGAGCGGCGATGCCATGGATCTCCTCGGCGTTGGTCCACACTCCCTTGGGTGAGCGTTCGTCGAGCCGGGCCGGGGGCATGGTGCGCACCACTTCACGCAGCAGCCGGTGCTCCCCTTCCAGCAGAACGATATCCTGCTTCCACGCCCGGGCATCCGGAGTAGCCGGCACCTCGGGCCAATTGCTGGGCTTCCGGGCAAAGGAGCCTGCCGCGTCTCCCGCGAGCCGCCGCCGCACCGCGTACTTCCAGTAAGCGGCGTGTACCGCCAGCTCCCAGATGTTGTGCCTGCCCGCGGCTGGTCTCCAGAGCACTTCACCTGGCGTCAGGCCCCGCAGCGCGCCTCGGAGCGTCGTTCCGTGCCAACCCTTCCGATCAAACGCTTGATCCAGAACTTCGAGCAGCAGCTCGATCCGCGGATCGGCGCTCCGGCCAGGCGCCCGGGCTTTCATCGTGTTGCCTCGCAATATCAGTGGACTGTCAGCTCGTCCCGGTCCCCAGGCCTCCGAAGGCGAAGCCTTTTCCGATCGTAAACACCCAACCGGCAGACTCGACGTCGTTGGCAAAGCGGTGGGCGAAATCGAACCTGAGGGCGTCGGTCACGGATGAGCGACTGGCACCGACCCGGAGGCCCACCCCCGCATCCCAGCCCACCCTTCGGGGGGACCCGGCGTACCAGGCGCCGCCATGATCGACGAATCCGGCAACGCCGAGACTTCCCATGTTCAGGAGATCCTCCACCACCGTGTAGCGGTACTCGGCGGTAGCGAAGACCGCTCGGTCACCGGTGAACGCGTGGCTGCCAAACGCCCGGGGACCGGTGCCGAGCCCTAGGTCGAACTCGTCGCCCGGCGCCGGGTCTTCGCGCCAGCCGGCCTCGGCATGAACAACGGCGACATGGTGGAGTCCCGGTTGGAAGACAGCGGTGGCGGCGACCTGAGCCGTGCCGGAGTCGAGCCCCGCGGAGTTGAAGAGACCGTTCGCCAGCCCCTCGAGATAGGCAAAGCCACCCGGTATCTTTGCTCCTACGCGGCCACGAAACGCCGGGCCGAGTCCGTTGCGCTCATAGCCGAAGGCCTTCGGGGCAATGCCCAACCCACCCAGGAGGGTCGTTCCAATGTCCACGTCTTCCTCTCGGGCGAATCCGGCGTAACCCCGAGTGACCAGGAACCGCGCCCGATTCCATACCAGATAAGGTCCGATCGCCGCGGTCACACTCTTGGGGAAGGGCTCGGTCGAGCTCTCGGGCTGGAAGTCATCGCGGCGCACCTGGGCCACGACTCCCACCCTGAGGTAGCCTGCTGTCGAGGCGCGAAGCGCCCACGCGGCCGCACTCCGAAACAGCGTGAACCGCCGGCTGAGCGTATCCGAGGCCACGTCCAGGCCATCCCTGAATTGCAGCACCCGTTCATGCCGGTTTTCCGCCTCGAATCGAAATGCTTTCTTGGAGGTGAGGGCGAAAAACGGCTGGTCCACCGCCAGGGCGGCGACGCTGCCGTCGGATCGGTTCTCGTACGCCACCGCCAGCCCGATAGTGCCGGCAAAGACCCGGGGCCGCCGGAACCCCAAGGTCACGCTGGAGCGGTCTGGATCCCTACGGTAGCGCACCGCGGCCGAGGAGGCGGTTCCCAGGAGGTTGTTCTCCACCAGGCCGAGCGTGAAGGCCACCTGGCCTCCGGTGCTGCGAAACCTCCAGTCCAACTGCGTGCTCCAGCCGTCCTTGGTCTCCACGCGCAGCATCAAACCCTGAGGAGTGCGAACGGTATCGATCTGGACCCGGCGGAAGATGCCCATGGCCCGGAGGTTCCGCTCTGACTCCGCAACTGAGGCTGAGTCATAGGCCTCGCCGGTCCGAAAGAGCAGCTCCTTTCGAATGACTGCCGGCCGGGTGCGAACGTGCAGACTGTTGGCCAACCGGGCGAACCAGCTCTGCTCGTTGGGGTCGAAGATGTCCCGTCGCTGAAGCTGGACCCCGCGGATGATCTGGCCTGACTCCGGACTCGAACCTGTATCTGCCGCGGTCTGGGCCGGGAGTCGGAGCGGAAGCAGGAATGCCGCGAGCGGCAGAAGGTACCGAAGGTGCAACAGAGCTCCAAGTGAAGACCAGGGTAATGTCAAAGGGCAGGGCTTGAAGATAAGAGGATCGTTAGGCCAAGGCGGCGATGCTGTCGAGGGTTCGGTCCGGCCTTATCCCGCTCTCGCGCAGAACGGCCTCCCGGTATTTGCCGGTGCGGACCAGCCACCCCTCCAATCCAGCACGCTGAGCCCCCTGGACGTCGGACCAGAGATCGTCCCCCACCATCGCGACGGACCCTGGCGTATCCAGTCCCAGGCTGCGTAACGCCGCGGCATAAAATGCCGCGCTTGGCTTTCCCGCAACTACCGCGCTCCTGCCCGCGGCAAACTCCAGCCCGGCCACGAAGGGGCCGGCATCGAGCGCAAGCCGGCCGGCATCGAGCCAGTATCGGTCGCGGGAGAGAGCGATGAGCCCGGCTCCCGACATCAGATAGTCGAACGCCTCCTGCATCAGGGCGTAGGTCCAACGCTCGCCCAGGTCGCCCACCAACACCGCATCGGGAGTACGACTGGGCGAACGCCCGGAGGTCCCCCCGCAGAGCTCCAGATCACCCATATCGCTGAGTGCCGGCTCCGGCACGAACGGGGCCACGCTTCGGTATCCCGCGTCCTTGGCGACGTCGGCCCCGGCGAGGGTGGCGGTGTACACCTCCTCCGGCGATACCTGGAAGCCATAGTCTCGTAAACGCTGAACCAGCATGGCCCTGGACCGGCTGGTGGTATTGGTGACCATGCGATAGGGAACCTCCCGCTTTCGAAGCCGGGCGAGCGCCTCGGGCGCACCCGGGATAGCGGCACCGCCGGCGTAGAGGGTTCCATCCAGATCGAGCAGGTAGGCCCGGGGGTCCATCAGGCTATATTTCGCTCCGTGATATCAATAACCCTGCTGCTCGTGCGCATCCTGGGGATGCTGGTTGCTCCTCACCCGTTCGCCGTCGGAGAGACCCTCCGTTACGAGGCGAAGCTGGGCTACTTCGACGTCGGCACGGCCACGGTCTCGGTCAGCCACCGGGCGCCGGAACGGGGGGTGGATGCCTACGTATTCACCATGGCCGGGCAGGGCGGACCGCCTGGGTTGCGCGTGCGCTACGACCTGACGTCCTGGGTCGACAGCCGGCGCTTCAATTCCCTGCGCTTTCACCGGCAGTTGATGCAGGCGGGAAAGGCAGAGAAGCACGAATATGTCATCCTGCCCGACTCCAGCCGTTACCGCGAGGTCGGGGTGCCGGGCGAGTGGGTTTCCCCCTCTGAGCCGCTGGACGAGCTTGCCTTCCTGTACTTCCTGCGCACCGCTCCGCTTCAGCTGGGCCGCTCGTACACCTACTCCCGCTATTTCAGGACCGGCTACAATCCGATCCAGGTCGTCGTGGGCGCTGCCCGTCAACCGGTGGCGATGCCGGACGGAAAAAGTGTGCCGTCCATCCCGGTCACGGTCACCTCGCGGGGAATGATCATGAAGGTCTGGATCACGGACGACGCCCGCCGGCTACCGGCGCAGCTGGAGGTCCCGCTGCAGTTCGGGGTGGTGTCGCTTGTTCTGGCAGGGACGCAGGGAGGCGGGGAAGCGGGGAAGTAACAGCACACCATCCGGACGAATGGCACTCGCCTCCCCTCCCCGCCTCCTAATACCTCCCCAAATAATTATCGATCTCCCACTTGCTCACCTGCAGGTTGTACTGCAGCACCTCATTTCGCTTGGCCTCCAGGAAGCGTTCTGTCAGATGCTCTCCCAGGGCCGCCTTGATCACGTCGTCCTTCTCCAGCAGCTCCAGCGCCTCATGCAGGTCGCGCGGCAGCTCGTCGATCCGGTATTTCCGGCGATCCCGGTAACTCATGGTGAAGATATTGCGGCTGACCGGCTCCCGGGCCTCGAGCTTGCGCTCGACCCCGTCCAGCCCCGCAGCCAGCTGAACCGTGAGGGCGAGGTAGGGGTTGCACGAGGGGTCCGGCATCCGAAGCTCACAGCGCGTCCCCAGCCCGCGCCGATCGGGAATGCGCACTAATGGCGAGCGGTTGCGCATGGACCACGCAACGTTGACCGGTGCCTCGTACCCCGGCACCAGCCGCTTGTAGCTGTTGATCAGAGGGTTGGTGATGGCGCAGAAGCCGCGAGCGTGCTGCAGCAGTCCCTCGATATAGCTCAGTGCGACCCGGGACAGCTGGTGCTCGGCCTTGGGATCATAGAATGCATTCTCCTTGCCCCGAAAGAGGGACTGGTGGGTGTGCATCCCGCTGCCATTGATCCCCTCGAGCGGCTTGGGCATGAACGACGCCATGAAGCCGAAGCGGCTAGTCACATTGCGCACGACGAATTTGAACGTGGTCAGATTATCTGCCGTGGTAAGCGCATCGGCGTACCTGAAGTCGATCTCGTGCTGGCCGGTAGCCACCTCGTGATGAGCAGCCTCCACCTCGAAGCCCATCTCCACCAACTGCTCCACGATCACTCGCCTGATCTCCTCACCGCGATCTACCGGCCCCAGATCGAAATAGGCGGCCGAATCGTGAGTGATGGTGGTGGGGGAGCCATCGGCTGCCTGCTCGAAGAGAAAGAACTCGGCCTCGCATCCGGCCATCATGGCGAAACCCAGCTTCCGGGCCCGCTCCACCTGCCGCTTGAGCGTGGTCCGGGGACAGCCGGCGAACGGCTGCTCGTCGGGGGTGTAGATGTCGCAGAGCAGCCGGGCTACCCGGCCGCCTTCATCGTCGTAGGGAAGGATCCGGAAGGTGTGCAGATCCGGCTTGAGGAGCATGTCGGATTCCTCGATCCGAACGAACCCCTCGATCGAAGAGCCATCGAACATGATCTCCCCATCCAACGCCTTCTCGAATTGGCTCCGCGGCACCTCAACATTCTTGTTGACGCCGAGGATGTCGGTGAACTGAAGCCGAATGAAATCAACGCTGAAGCGATGGGCCAGCTCCAGCACGTCCTTCTTGCCGGCATCACCCAGATCGGCGGGAAAACCCTGGAGGCTGGGACGTTCGGTTGGGGCGGAAGAGGGCTGCTTTCCTCGGGCCATTCGGTTCTCGCTAAGTCGGGAGTCGGGAGTCAGGAGTCTGGAGTCTACGGCCTAGAGTCGGGAGGCGAAAGTGAGCCATGACTCCCGCCTCCCCGTTTACCGCTTACCGCATACCGTTTACGCTTCTCCTCCCATGACCTCTCCACCTTCCGCGATCTGCCCGGCCTGCGGCACCCCGGCCGCGGGTAACTTTTGCGCCGGGTGCGGTGCGAGCCTGGCCCGGCGAGCCTGCGCCCACTGCCAGGCTGAGCTCTCGCCCCAGGCCCGCTTCTGCCATCGCTGCGGTCAGCCCGTCGAAGGGCGTGTCTCCGATCGCAAGGCGTGGCTCGCCGCCGGCGCCGTGTGCGTCCTTCTGGTGGCTGGAATCATGTATAAGGTCTCCAGCGATACCCCTGCGCCGGCGGCACCCGACATGGCCAATGCCGGCTCCAGCACCGGACTGGTGGGTGACCGCGGTTCGTCCGGACCCGCCCCGGATATCAGCGCGATGACCCCGCGCGAGCGGTTTGACCGTCTGTATAACCGGATCATGCAGGCTTCGGAGCGGAGCGATTCCGCCGAGGTCGAACGGTTCACCCCCATGGCGCTGGGAGCATATCAGCAGCTCGAGAGCAGGGACGCCGACGCGCGGTATCATGCGGCTGTGCTGCAGATGCAGGTTGGAAACTTTCCGGCGGCGCGCGCGCTGGCTGATACCATCGTCAAGGAATCGCCGGGCCATCTCTTCGGTTATGTCATTCGCGGAACGGCGGCCCGGCTCCAGAACGACCCGCCTGCGCTCGCCCAGGCGCGGAAGGATTTCCTCGCCCACTATGAGGCCGAGACGCGCCTGAAGCGGGTAGAGTACCTCGAACACCAGCCGGTAGTGGAAGAGTTCAAGAGAGAAGCGGAAGAGACGGTACGGCGGTAAGGCGGTACCTAGCGCCGCAGTATCTACCGCCGCTTCACCTACCGCCCTAACCAGGAGCCTATGACCAGAACGATTCGCGTCGCCCACAGCCCCGACTCCGACGACGCGTTCATGTTCTACGCGCTGGCGGAAGGTAAGCTCGATACCGGCGACCTGCGGTATGTCCATGAGCTGGCGGATATCGAGTCACTCAACCAGCGCGCCCGCCGCGCCGAGCTGGAGGTCACCGCGGTGTCCATCCACGCTTACGCCTACCTCTGGCGCGACTACGCGCTGCTCGGCTCCGGCTCTTCCATGGGGGACGGGTATGGACCGCGACTGGTCTCCAAGCTTCCCTGCCCGGCCGACCCGCGTGCTGCGCTCAAGGGTCGCCGGGTGGGCGTGCCTGGGAAGTTGACCACCGCTTACCTCGCACTCCAGCTGTTTCAGCCGGACTGCATCACCGTCACGATTCCGTTCGATGAGATCGAGGACGCGGTCCACCGCGGCGAGGTCGAGGTTGGACTGCTCATCCACGAAGGCCAGCTGACCTACGTCGACTCCGGCCTGCACCTGTGGGCTGACCTGGGTGCATGGTGGCTCGAGGATACCGGTCTCCCGCTCCCCCTCGGTGGGAACGCGGTCCGGCGCGATCTGGGCGCCGAGGTGACTGCCCAGATCGCCCGTGACCTTCGCGCCAGCATCGTGTATGCCCTGGAGCATCGGGCGCCCGCCCTGGCCCATGCCAAGCAGTACAACCGCGGAATAGGCGACGAGCGGACCGATACCTTCGTCGGGATGTACGTCAACCAGTGGACGGTGAACTATGGCCCGCGGGGGCGCCAGGCAGTCCAGTTGCTGCTCG
>DATMDQ010000178.1:0-7558 GCA_035557715.1 Gemmatimonadales bacterium | reverse complement strand
GTGACCTTCCGTTCGGGAGCCGAGCTGATTGAGAAGCGATGCAGAAAGTTGAAGTGCAGCACCCCGGGATTTCCGACCCAGCCGCCCGCGACATTCGGCGTCCGGTCAAGCGCAGACTGTGCCCCTGCCCCACGCCCGGTGGCAAGGGTGCCAAGGGCCGCGAGGAGGAGTAACCTGCCGCGGCTCGACATCCTTCTAGATAGCGCGGCACTGGAGGCCGGTCTTGAACGCCCCGAGTCGGCTTGCACGCGTGTAGCGGCTCACCTGGGGCGGACGGTGTTCCTGAACTGAAAGGGTGAAAGGCCGGTGTGGCGCCGGAAGAGGTTGGAGAAATGGCTCTGGTCGGAAAACCCCTCGGCAAGGGCGATCTCGGCCAACGATAGGTCGGTATCGGCAAGCTGGCGCGCGGCACGCTCGATCCGGAGCCTGCGGACGTACTCGCCCACGGTGCAGCCAAACGCCCGGCGAAACGCGCGCGCGAGCGTCACCGGGTGGACTCCGACCGATGCGGCCAGGCCGGTCAGGCTGGGTCGGGCGGCGAGCTCGACGTGGATCCGGTCGCGCGCTTCGTCCAACCAGCGTGGCCGGTCCGAGCTGCCGTTCTGCTCGTTCAGCCGCGAGGCGGATGCAACCAGCTCGAGCAGCAGCCCTTCAATCGCGAGCGGGGCCGCCGCGTCCATCCGCCTCATCTCCTCATAGACCCGCCGGGCCATGCCGGCGACGAGCCCGCCGTGGAAGGACACCCGCTCGTCGAGGACGGCGGAGTGGGGCCGGATCGCCACCACCTGCGCGTCGTCCGCCTCGATCAGCAGCCCCCGCACGTCGCCCCGGCTGAACTGGTCGCAGTGGCGATCGCCGGCGGGAGTGATCTTGAGCGTCGAGCTGGTGCAGGCGATCGAGCCACCCCGCCACATCTCGGTAAAGGCACCCTGAAGGACGAAGCAGATTGTGGGGGTCTCGTGATGGTGCCACGGCAGCTCGGAGCCGTGGTGGTGCACCCCCTCGGTGACGGTGAACCCTCCCACCTGCACCCGGCGCACCGGCCTGGCCTCAGCCGCTGGCCCTGTCCTGCGGACCATGTTCACCTCCAATTGCCCTGGCGGCCGCCCGGGCGCCTTCGTGTGTGAGGAAGCGTCCTAGAATGAGACGTCGAACCGGGCCTCGGCGAGCACACGGGCGTCGCTACACCGCTCCAAACCGGGCTACCCCCTTGCAAGACTAAATGGCTTGGGCCGGCTAGCGTGCTGGGGAACGTGCCAAGCCACCAGTCTTGAAAGGAACACCGTAATGAATGGGGCCCCTGTACTTAAGATCGCCGTCGCGGCTCTCCTTCCGATAGTCGCGGCCTGCGGCGACGACGAGCCGACTGATCCGGCAACAGCAACAAGCTTCACGGCTACCCTGTCCGGCGCCAACGAAGTTCCGCCGGTGACGACGACCGCGAGCGGGACCGCAACCTTTGAGCTAAGCGGCAGCGAGCTCACCTACACCATTAATGCGACGAATCTCCAGAACGCCGTCCTAGGCCATATCCATCTTGCGGCCACGGGAGTCAACGGTCCAGTGCGGCTGAACCTCTGTGGGACGGGCGCCCCCCAGCCGGCCTGCACCAGCGGGTCGGGGGTGGTGGCCACCGGTACCAACGGCGTGACCGTGGGCGCTCCGCCGATCACGTTCGACGATCTGCTCTCGGCCATGCGCTCCGGCGGCGCATACGTGAACCTGCATACCAACGTCGCCGGCTGTACACCTGGCAACGCGGGCTGCAACGCCGGAGGCGAGATTCGCGGGCAGATCGTCCCCCAGTGACCCCCAAGGTTGTGGAGTGGCCGGGATGAAATGGAAGAGTCTGCTCTTACCGCTGTGCGCCGCGGCCTTGCTTGGCTGTTCCGGTGACAGCCAGCCCGTCGACCCTGGCGCCGGTGCCCTGACGGTAGCAGTCAGGAACGACCTCTTCGCACCGGCCACTCTTCAGGTGCAGGTCAACAGCACTGTCGTGTGGCAATGGAACTCGGGCGGTGTCGACCACAACGTCACCTTCGACACCGGACCGAGCTCGGGAAACCGCAGCTCGGGAGCATTTGAGCGGACGTTCTCAACCGCCGGGACCTTCGCCTATATCTGTACCATTCACGGCGCACAGGTGATGTCAGGGGTCGTGAACGTCGCCGCTGCCACTGGTGGAGGTGGTGGTAGCGGCGGCGGCGGAGGCAGTGGCGGCGGGGGAGGCTATCCCTGATCTTGCACTGACCATCCCACCCGCCCTACATCTGGAACCCTCGCCCCTGTCCGGGGTAGTTGCTCATTTCAGGCACTTCTTGTTCTTTTGATATCCAGCCACCAAACAATTGCCTTGTACTACGTCACCTGACAGTCCAGAAGGAGAGGACTCGATGGCACGAGCTCTTCGGAAGACGGCAGGAGTCATGGGCGCCGGGGCCGGCGCCGTGGCACTCCTCGGACTCGGTTATGCCGGTATCACCTGGTATCGCTACGGCAAGGTGGCGCGGGGTGGACCTCGCGATCCATTGGTGGATCGGTTCATGCCCAAGTACGAGGTCCGCGAGGTCCACCAGACCAGAGTCGCCGCGCCGGCCGACGTGACTTTCCTGGCGGCTCATGACCTCGACTTGCGGCGATCCACCATCGTGCGCGCCATCTTCACCGGCCGCGAGCTGCTCATGGGCGGAGAGCATGTGAAGCGGGAGCACGGCCCGGGTTTCCTTGCTGAGATCCTCGCGCTTGGGTGGCGTGTCCTGGCCGAGGAGCCAGGTCGGGAGCTTGTGATCGGCGCGGTCACCCAGCCCTGGAAGACCGACGTCCAGTTCCTCGGCCTGGCGCCGGACGAGTTCGTCGCCTTCAGGGAGCCAGGCTACGCCAAGATCGTCTGGACTCTTGCCGTCAGGCCGGTGGGGGAGAACGTCTCGATCTTCAGCACCGAAACCAGAGTCGCCACGACCGACCCGGAGTCTCGCTCCCGCTTCCGGCGGTACTGGTCGGTGTTCTCGCCCGGCATCCTCCTCATCCGATATGAGACGCTCCGCCTGGTCAGGCGAGAGGCGGAACGGCTGGCGGCCTTGGAACCGACCGCTTTGCCGGAGATCAGTTTTGCAGTGCAGCAGGCCTCGATCGCCCAGGCCCCCGCGACAAGTGCCGCGGGGCCGGAGCAACCGAGCTAGAAGCCGAGTGGGATCGCTATAACACCGCGTTCCTGCTCCGCCTCTGCTCTGGACCTTCCGGGGCACCGTTGGTGTATCCGGAAGGACGGGCACGGCCGAGACTGAGAACCGGAACCGCGGGCGCGGAGGAGGCCCCTTCCGCGAGGGACACTGCCAGCCGTTCTACCCGCAGAATGAACCTGCCGGCTTGATCACCGCTCCAGGAGTCGAAACGGGCAAAGGCGGCGGCAGCCTGCTCCACCGCCAGCCGTTCCAGGGTACGGAGCCCGGGCTCGCACCCAGCAAGCCGATCCGAATTGATGCAGGAGAGATCCGAGCGGGTGGATGCTATCTCTTCGGCCAGTACATGCCTGTCGTGTAGATCCCCTAGGCTGTCCTGCACCTCTTTCAACTGTGTCACCAGGCCCTTTACCCCGGCCACCCGTCGCGCCAGCGGCTCCAGTAGATAGCGCAGCCGCTTGGCGCTGATTCTGGCTGTGTGTACACCGGTCACGTCCTGCGGTCCTTGTACCCGCTTGAGATCGTCGGCCAGTTCGGCAACCTGGGCTCCAATCAGCTCGGCGGTCGCCTGTCCGAACGTGCGGTGCTCCTGGCGAGAACCAGTCCGGATCTCCATACGAAACGTTCCCAGCCGCGGCCGGAGCTTCGCAGCTGTCTCCGAGAACTGCTCCCTCGCGTCGGCGGTAGTGGTACGAACCATATCGTATCTTCGGCCTTCCAGACGACCGATCAGCCACGAAAGCCCCTGAATGTCCTCGGGGCCGAGCTGCTCAGCCTGGTGGCGCAGCCACGCGAGGTGCACCTCGGTATCGCGGCCGGCATTCGTTGCCCGGGTGAGTTTTCGAAGGCGCCGCCGCACCCGTTTGGTAATGCTTCCTTTGAGCTGGAGGCGATACGCCCGGCTGGAACTTCGTAGACGCCGCAGGCCCACCCGAAAGTCGTGCAGCGCCTCGGCGTCCTGAGGATCATCCAACCGCTTCCCGGCTCGGGCGATCTCGTCCAGATACCTCAAAGCGAGCAGGCGCGAGGATTCTTCGGCCGGCCGGCCCAGCAGGTCGGAGGGAAGCCGGGTGCTCACGCTACTTCCCCAGGCGGCGAAGCTCGCGCGGTGTAAGCAACCATTTCAGGTTGCCTTTGCCGGGCTGGGGAGCGCCCGGGAGATCGAGCATGCATACGCCTCCCTTCTTCAGATCGATGAAGGATGCGCGGGTGCCGGTCAGCAGGTAACCTACCAGCGTGCTCAGGTGCGGCTCGTGTCCCACCAGGCCAACCGTGTAATCCGCGGGCTGTTTCTGCAGCCAGCCCACCGCCTCGTCGGGGTCGCGGTTCGGAGCCAGGGCCTCCAGGCTGACTGGCTCGGAGTCGTACGTCTGGGCGATGATTTCAGCAGTCTCAGCAGCCCTCACCAGGGGGCTGGTGGCCAGGACGTCGACGGTGGGCACCAGCCGTGCAAGGCCGGGAGCCACTCGCTGCATCTCCTTCCTGCCTTCTGGCGTCAGCGGTCTCAGCCGATCGTCGCGGCGTTGGGCCTCCCACTCTGCACGGTCACCGGCCGGTCCGTGACGAATGATCACCAGCTTCACGCCGGCTCTGGACGTTTTCGTAGCCGGGGGGAACGGGCTCGGGGAGGTTTGGAACGCTGGCCAGTAGTGGTGCCGTTCGAGGACGCGGGTTCGTCGGCCGGAGGGGCACCGTTCGGACCAAATATTGGAATGAAGCGGAGCGCGGAATCCGCGGCCTCCCGAGCCGATTCGCGGGCCAGTGACTGGAGAATGACCTGAGAGCGAAGCCCTTCCTGGCTGTCGGTACGAGTCACCCGGGTGTATGTACCATCGGCCTGAAGCTGACGGGCTTTGATATTGTCATTCAACACGACGGGTAAAAGCTCTTCGGTCAGGCGAGACTTCAGGCGCGGATCCTCGACCGGAAACATCACCTCGATGCGCCGGAAGAAGTTGCGCGGCATCCAGTCGGCGCTGCCCAGGAAGACCTCGGAGTCGCCTGCATTCTCGAAATAAAAGATGCGGCTGTGCTCCAGAAAGCGGTCTACGATGCTGATTACCCGGATGTTCTCGGACAGCCCGGGGATGCCAGGTCTGAGGCAGCAGGTTCCCCGGACCACCAGATCGATGGGGACCCCGGCGCGCGCGGCCCGGTACAGGGCGTCGATGACGGTGGGCTCAACCAGCGCGTTCATCTTGGCGATGATTCGTGCCGGCCGCCCCATTTCTGCGTTGCGGCCTTCGCGGTCAATCAGCTCCACGACCTGCTCCCGCAATCCGAGGGGAGCAACGAGGAATTTCCGCCACTGTCGGCCTTGGGAGTAGCCGGTCAGCAGATTGAACAGCTCGCTGGTGTCCTCCCCAAACTCCGGTTTGGCGGTGAACAGGCCGAGGTCGGTGTATAGCCTGGCAGTGGTGGGGTTGTAGTTGCCGGTGGAGAGGTGGACGTAGCGCCGGATGCCATCGGCCTCCCGCCGGACCACCAGAGAGGCCTTGCAGTGGGTCTTCAAGCCAACCACGCCGTAGACCACATGCACACCCGCGTGCTCCAGAGAACGAGCCCAGACAATGTTGTTCTCCTCGTCGAACCGGGCCTTGAGCTCAACCAGAGCGGTCACCTGCTTGCCATTCTGCGCCGCCCGCTCGAGGGCGCTGATAATGGGGCTGGCTCCGCTAGTCCGATAGAGGGTCTGCTTGATGGCCAGGACCTGGGGGTCGTCGGCCGCCCGGTCGATAAAGTTCACCACGCAGCCGAATGACTCGAATGGGTGATGCACCAGAATGTCCTGGCTGCGAATCAACTCGAATACATCTGCGCCGGATGCGAAGGCCGGAGGGACTCCTGGAACCAACGGCTCGTCCTTCAGTGCCCGGAAGCCGTCCAGCTTGTGGAGTGCCATGAGGACCGTGAGGTCCACCGGTCCGGCAACCCGGTAGACGTCCTCGGCCTGCAGATCGAGGGCGCCCACCAGCATTTGCACGAACCGCTCCTCCGCGGCATCGGAGATCTCCAGCCGAACCGCGTCACCCCGCATCCGCTGACGCAGGTTTTCCTGGATCGTCTGGAGCAGGTCCTCGGCGGCGTCCTCATCGATCGTCAGATCGGTGTTGCGAGTCACCCGGAACACGGTGTGGCCGAGCACCCGGAAGCCGCCGAACAGCATATCGAGATGGGCCGCAATCACGTCTTCCAGCAGGACAAAACGAGCCCGCTCGGGCGACCCCGGAAGCAATACTACCCGGTCGAGCACCGCCGGCACCTGCACCACCGCGAAGAGCTCCTGCAGCTGATTGGTGTGCTTTCTCTCTACCAGCAGCGCGATGTTGAGGCTCTTGTTGTGAACGTGGGGGAACGGGTGGCCCGGGTCTATGGCCAGCGGGGTGAGGACCGGGTAGATGCTGGCGACAAAGAGGGTGTCAACGTAGGTCCGCTCAGCCGGTGAAAGGTCGGCCAGCCCTACCCACTCGATACCGCTCTGTTGCAGCTCGCCGACCAGCTCCTGGTGGAGCAGGCGATACTGCTCCTCGACAAGCCCGTGTACGCGCTGCGCGATCTTCGTCAGCTGCTCGGCCGGGGCCAGACCATCCGCCGGGAAGTCCTGTGGCTCCAGGCCGGCGTAAAGCTGCTCCTGCAGCCCAGCCACCCGGATCTCGAAGAACTCGTCCAGGTTGGAGCTGACGATCGACAGGAACTTGATCCGCTCCAGGGCAGGGTTGGTCGGATCGGCGGCCTCCTCGAGCACCCGCGAGTTGAACTCGAGCCAGCTCAATTCGCGGTTGAGGTAATGCTCGGGAGAAAGTACAGGGAGATTCTTGGGCATACACCTCAGGGGGTTAGCTTGCTGCAGCCACGTGTAACCGCGGGCCTCGCGGCCCGGCAGGGATCCTGGCGCGCCGGGCCGGACGCCACACCAGCTCAACTTCTGTGTCAAAGGCTTTCCTGAATAGATCGGACTTGCGCTCCGCCTCAGCCGACTCGACCTCCGGCGCTGAGCCTGCCTCGATACTGAGCCGAAGGCGGCCCCTCAGTGCGCGCACGCTAACGCCGCTCACCGACTGGGAGTGAGTGCGGTCGAGACCGTCGGCGACCCGCAGAATTCCACTCAACCGACCGATCAGGCGGCGATCATCGCCGGCGAGGTGGGCGAGGTTCTCGTGAGACTTCCTGGGAAAGGCCCGGCGGTGGTATCGCGCCACGTTGGCAATGAGCTCAACCTCGTGGGGAGAGAACCCGGGCAGATCCCCGTGCATGATCAGGTGGTAGGCGTGCTTGTGATGCTTGGAGTGACTGATCAGATAGCCGATATCGTGCAGCAGGGCGGCCGCCTGCAGCAGGTCCCGGCTTGAGGCAGGCAGCGCGAAGCGAGTCTTGACACC
>DATMDQ010000177.1:0-5481 GCA_035557715.1 Gemmatimonadales bacterium | reverse complement strand
GGCGGCCAAGCAGGCGATCCTGCATGGCGCGCCAGGCCGCTTCAAGTTCCAGACCGATGGGGCACGAGGCCGGGACGAGTACGAGACCGATTGGGAAGGCGTGCTGAAGAACATCGAGCGGCGCTACCGCGAGTCCACCAGTGATGGGGTCCGGGCCTCGCTCGAGGAGTTCATGATCGAGCAGCCCTGTCAGACCTGCGGGGGAAAACGGCTGAAGCCCGAGAGCCTGTCGGTGCTGGTCAACGGCGCGAGCATCGGCGACGTGGTGGACCTTCCGGTCGAGCGGGCCATCGAATTCTTCGACAGAATCCCGCTGCGCGGGAGCAGGGCGGCGGCGGCCAATGGACGGCCGGGCCTCGATCCGGACATTGCGGGCCCGATCCTGAAGGAAGTGGTAGACCGCCTGCGCTTTCTGCGCGATGTCGGTCTTGAGTATCTCACGCTCGGCCGCGCCGCCACCTCGCTGTCCGGGGGGGAGACTCAGCGGATCAGGCTCGCCACCCAGATCGGCTCGCGGCTGGTTGGCGTGCTCTACATCCTGGACGAGCCGAGCATCGGCCTGCATCAGCGGGATAACGCGCGCCTGCTCGCCACCCTGCGCGGTCTGCGCGACCTGGGCAATACGGTGATCGTCGTCGAGCACGACGAGGAAACCATTCAGGCCGCCGACCACGTGATCGATCTGGGACCGCGCGCCGGACGCTTTGGGGGCGAAGTGGTGGCCGAGGGAACCGTCGAGGATATCCGGAGCCATCCGGACTCGCTGACTGGCCGCTATCTGCGTGACGAGCTGCGAATCCCCGTGCCCGCGGGGCGGCGGGAGGCTGCGGCCCAGCATCGGCTCCGCGTGATCGGCGCGAGAGCCAACAATCTGAAAAATCTGACCGTCGACATCCCGCTGGGCCTTTTCGTCGCGGTTACGGGCGTTTCCGGTTCGGGGAAATCCACGCTGGTGACGGACATTCTCTATCAGGCGCTGGCACGGCACTTCTACCGTGCCAAGGTGGTGCCGGGCGCGCACACCCGCATCGAAGGCCTCGACCGGATCGACAAGGTCATCGACATTGACCAGAGTCCCATCGGTCGCACGCCGCGCTCCAATCCGGCGACATACACCGGGCTGTTCACTCCAATCCGTGAGCTCTTCACCCAGCTGCCCGATGCTAAGCTACGCGGCTACGGACCGGGACGGTTCTCCTTCAACGTGAAGGGGGGACGTTGCGAAGCCTGCCAGGGTGATGGGCTGGTGAAGATCGAGATGCACTTCCTGCCCGACGTGTACGTGCCCTGCGAGGTCTGCAAAGGCCGCCGGTACAATCGCGAAACGCTCGAGGTCCGCTATAAGGGACGCAGCATCGCGGATGTGCTGGACCTCACCGTCGAGGACGCCCTGGAGTTCTTCGCCAACCAGCGCAGGATCGCGGAGAAACTGGAGCTGCTGAACGACGTAGGGCTGGGATACATCCACCTGGGACAGGCAGCCACGACGTTGTCCGGCGGAGAGGCTCAGCGGGTCAAGCTCGCCACCGAGCTGTCCAAACGAGACACCGGCCGGACGCTGTATATCCTCGATGAGCCGACCACGGGCCTGCACTTCGAGGATGTCCGCCTGCTGCTCGACGTGTTGCACCGCCTGGTGGACAAGGGGAACAGCATTGTCGTGATCGAGCACAATCTCGACGTGATCAAGACGGCCGACTGGATCATCGATCTGGGGCCGGATGGCGGCGAGCGCGGGGGGCAGGTGGTGGCGGCGGGAACGCCGGAAGGCGTGGCGGAAGTCGAGGGCAGTTACACGGGTCAATTCCTGCAAAAGGCGTTAACAGTAAATAGTGAACGGTAAACGGGCGCACCACCCCACCAATTTACCGTTCACCGTTCACCCTTCACGCTTTTGTGGGCCCAAAGCTCGGTGCCTTTGCGGCAGGATCGACTTTCAGCCAGATCCACATTCCCGACAGCCCGTGTCCCGGTACACCGCAGAAAATCCGGTAGCTCCCGCTCTCCGGCACCGGGAACCGCATGACGTCGGACGCCTCCTGCGGCAGACCCTCCAGGGCCTTGTTGGTATAGGCCCGGGGAATCGCGGGGTCGGTTGACGCGTTGGGAAGCGCTCCCTCCCCGGAGATCACCTCTGCGCTGTGCGGCGTTCCGTCCTTGTTGACGAAGTTGATTACCAGGTTCGCCTTGGACGGGACCGTCAGGGTGGACTCGCCGTTGCGAGCACCGTTGAAGGTAAAGGGACCCGCTATGAGCTCGAAGGTTACCGTGTTGGTGGCAGGGTCGTAGGTCAGCCACTTGTCCTGGGCGGTTGCGGATGCGGCCGCAGGTGCGGCTGCCGAATCGCGGCCAGCCGGTTTCTCTGCGGCCGGAGTAACGTTGACCTTCTTCGCGATTGGGGCCTTTGGAA
Organism: Gemmatimonadales bacterium; assembly: GCA_035557715.1. GTDB lineage: Bacteria > Gemmatimonadota > Gemmatimonadetes > Gemmatimonadales > GWC2-71-9 > CAVVWJ01. The sequence goes on along the minus strand of DATMDQ010000177.1, from coordinate 3,071 downwards.
CCGGGTGGCCCACAGGCCTCCTCGGTTCAGGCGCTGGAGGCGTGTCGGGAGCCGGCAATGGAGCGCCGGCGTTGGCGGCCGTCAACTGCGGGTTGGTATCGGCCGCGGCAGCTGAATCGCTCGCGCGAACCGTCCCGCCGGAGGAAGCGGCTTCCCTGTTGCATCCGACGGCGACCAGGCCGGCCACCACGCCGGCGACGAGCAGAGACGTTGGGGCGGGACGCGAGGGGAACATATATGTGTCGCCTGTCGAATGAGTGATATAATCCACCATAGCGCCGCGGAATCAGGTCTCCATCGGCGAATTGATGAAGGGATAGCCCCGGGAGGCTTCCCCTGGCAACGCCAGATTCTGCCGAATTCAGGGCCCACCACCCTTACCACCGGACACTCCCAGTGAACCGACTCGCTTTCGCCTTCATCGCTCTTTTCACGCTCGCGGCGCCCGCACAGGCACAGCGGCCGGACTCGAGCCTTTTGTCGGTCCAACGGATCTACGGCACCCGGGAGTTCCGGAGCCAGAGCTTCGGACCCGCGCGCTGGCTGGGGGACGGCTCTTCCTATACGACACTGGAGGCGTCGGAAGCCGACAAGGGTCAGAACCTGGTTCGCTACGACTCCGAGCGGGGAGGCCGTGAGGTCCTGGTGGCGGCCCGGCAGTTTATCCCCCAGGGCGACAGCGTGCCGCTGCAGGTCGAAGACTATGCCTGGTCGCCGGACACCAAAATGCTGCTGATCTTCACCAACACGCAGCCGGTCTGGCGGCTGAACACGCGGGGAGACTATTGGGTACTGGATCGTGCCAGCGGCCGGCTGCGCCAGCTCGGCGGCAGCGAGGCCAAGCCCTCCACTTTGATGTTCGCCAAGTTTTCTCCCGATGGCCGGAAGGTGGCCTACGTGCGGGAGAACAATCTCTATGTGGAAGATCTGGCGAGTGGTGCGGTCACCCCACTCACCACCGACGGCTCCCGAGTCCTCATCAACGGCACCTTCGACTGGGTCTATGAAGAAGAGTTGATGAACTACTACGCCGACGGCTGGCGGTGGAGCCCGGATGGCCACAGCATCGCCTACTGGCAGCTCAACGCCGACCAGGTGCGGGACTTCAACCTCATCAACAACACCGACTCGCTGTACTCCAGGGTGACCCCGATTCAGTACCCCAAGGCGGGAGACGCCAACTCCGCAGCGAGGGTGGGTATCGTGAGCGCTGCCGGCGGACCGACTCGCTGGCTGGAGATCGAGGGCGATCCCCGGAACCACTACATCGCGAGGATGGAGTGGGCGGCCAACTCGAACGAAGTGATGCTGCAGCGGCTCAACCGGCTACAGAACACCAACGAGGTCATGCTGGGCGACGCCCGGACCGGAAAGGTCCGTACCGTGTTGACGGAGCGGGACAGCACCTGGGTGGATCTGGCGGACAACGTCACCTGGCTGAATAGTGGGAAAAGCTTCACCTGGGTGAGCGAGCGGGACGGTTGGAACCATGTCTATCTCGTGTCGCGGGATGGGAAGTCAACCCGGCTGGTAACGCGAGGCTCCTTCGACGTGGTGAAGGTGCTGGGCAACGATGAGCGGAGCGGCTGGGTCTACTATGTCGCTTCGCCCGACCAGCCGTGGCAGCGCTATTTGTACCGCTCCCGTCTTGACGGCCGTGGCGCGCCGGAGCGGCTTTCGCCGCGGGCCGATTCTGGCACCCACGCCTACGACGTTGCTCCCAACTTCCGCTACGCGCTGGAGACGTATTCCCGTTACGGCCAGCCGCCGGTGGTTCGGCTGACCCGCTTACCCGGGCATCAGATCCTCCGGACCCTAATCGACAACGCGGGACTGCGCGCCCGGCTGGCCCCGCTTCGGAAAGGCACAGTCGAGTTCTTCAGCATCCCACTGGAGAACGGCGTCAAGCTGCCGGCCCTCCTGATGAAGCCGGCGGATTTCGACTCTACCCGGAAATATCCCCTCCTCCTTCATGTGTACGGCGGACCGGGCAACTCCACCGTGAACGATGCCTGGGGCTCATACTATCTCTGGCACCTGCTGCTCACCCAGCAGGGCTATATCGTGGCCAGCGTCGACAATCGGGGGACTCCGGCCCCGTTGGGTCGCCCCTGGCGCAAGTCGATCTATGGACAGTTGGGTGTGCTCGAGACCCGGGATCAGGCAGCTGCCGCCCGCGCGCTGGCGCAGCGGTCGTATGTGGACCCCAGCCGGATCGGCATCTGGGGCTGGAGCTATGGCGGCTTCATGACGCTCAACACGCTGTTTCAGTACCCCGACCTCTTTCGTACCGGGGTTGCCGTTTCTCCCGTGACGCACTGGTCGCTCTATGACAACGTGTATACCGAGCGGTTCAACGGCTTGCCGGCGGAGAATAAGGCCGGCTACGACCGCGGGTCACCGCTGACCTACGTGAATGGCCTCAAGGGAAACTTGTTGCTGGTTCACGGCGGCGGCGATGACAACGTGCACTTCCAGAACAGTGAGGTCCTGATCAACGCCCTGGTGGAGGCCAACAAGCCGTTCACCATGATGGAGTACCCCAACCGGACCCACTGTGTCTGCCAGGGGAAGAACACCCAGCTGCACCTGTTCGAGCTGATTACCCGGTACCTCGACCAGAACCTCAAGTCTGCCCCGCGTCCGGCAGCTCCCGAGCGTACCGCCGCCGGGAGCCGCTAGATCCAGTCCCGAGGTACGATTGCATAGCGAGGCCGGAGTCCCAGACCTAGATTATCAAACTCCAGCCACCGGGAGCTTCCGTGACCTATGAAGAAATCGTCAGCCTGCTGGGTTACGCGGGAGGACACGAGCAACCCGTTCGGATCACGACGACGGCCCGCACCGAAGTGGTCGGGATACCAACCAGTGTGGACACTCACGTCACCGCCCACGAGGTCTATCTCAGGCCGACCGGCAGCGATGACACCGAGATAGCGGTCTCTCTCGCCGCCATCGAGACGGTTGAGCTGGTTTAGCGCCCCTCCGGTAGCCCCGAAGAGCGATCGTTTCGTTGTGAAACAATACAACGAATCGCCCCGTAGGAAGGGCGAGGCGGCATAGGGTCCGCG
>DATMDQ010000176.1:0-3980 GCA_035557715.1 Gemmatimonadales bacterium | reverse complement strand
CCGTCCGGTAAGGATTCCCGCAGGGGTACGACAACCGGGACATCAACGGGGCCATCCTTTGCTGTTCACGGCCGAGCTTGGCCTCTGGCACTGAAAGGCGTGGTTCAACCGCAAGCAACGATTCACCTCCGCGCGGGAGCTGGATGATGATACGTCGAGCGGCATCACGATGCAGGGGGTGACCTCACAGCCGGGTAGCCCCGATGCATTGCTGCACCGGGGCCCCCTCAGATCCGTACGTGCCACTCGTCGCGGCATACGGCTCAAGCAAGCCCCAGGGGCGCTCAGGCGTAGAGGTGTGCTGGTTCTTCCGGGGCGCCGGTTGCCCGACGCTGGCAGTGCGAGTGGACCAGGCGGGTGCCGCCCGATGTGCCCGTGCCCCGCTGGGTGGTCACGTACTGCTTGGTGATCGCCTTGCGGGTGACCCGGTGCCACTGTTCCCACTCGGTGGGGCTGGATGGCTCGTGGTCGGCGTGCAAGAGCAGGTCCCTGCACAGGGGGCAGCGGCCTTTCTGCTTGGAGAGCAGGATCAGGACGCTGCGGTCGAGCAGGGGTCGGTTCTTGCCGCGTCGTTGGGCCCAGTAGTCGGTCAGGGCGGGGTCGTCTGGGGACGCCGCGCCGAGGACCAGACTGTGTCGGACGATCTTCGTCCAGCCGAGCTTCGGTAGGTAGGCCCCGTTGTCACGGTTGCCGAACACCCATCGATCCTGGCTGGCGGGGCTGAACCGGCCGTAGTACCTGGAGACGATCCAGGGTTTGGGCTTGTTCGCGTGGCTGTGGCAGGCCCACTTGTAGGTGAGCTGCCACAGGTAGCGGTCCAGGGCCGCGAAGGTCCTGGACGACGCTGCTGCCCGGTAGTAGTTCGCCCATCCCCGCACGATCGGGTTGATCTTCGCGAGGACGGCCGCCGCGTTGCCGCTGCGCAGGGCACGCGTCTCGGCGGCCAGGCGGTGCTTGACCCGCTTGATGGCGGCCTTGCTCGGCCTGGTGATCAGCTTGCCGGCGTGTCGACGCACCGTGAACCCGAGGAAGTCGAAGCCGTCCTCGAGGGTCACGATGCGTGTCTTGGCCTCGTTGAAGGACAGGCCCCGCGGGGCCAGTCACTCGGCCATGCGCGTCTTGACCTGCTCGGCCTGCTGCCTGGTGTGGCACAGGGCGACCATGTCGTCGGCGTAGACCACCAGGGCCGGGCAGCCGCGTTTCGTGCGAGCAGGATCGCTCGCCTCGTAGCGGACTCCGGCCGCTTCCTCCAGGCCATGGAGCGCGATATTCAGAAGGCAGGGTGAAATCACACCGCCTTGAGGGGTCCCCTCATCTGTGGGTGCGAATCCCTTGCCTTTCTCGAACACGCCCGCCTTCAGCCAGCCACGGATCATTCCCTTCCCGGGGAAGGATCCGAGCTTGGCGAGGAGGTGGTCGTGGTCGATTTTGTCGAATGCCGCGGTCAGGTCTGCGTCTAGAATCCATCGGCGCCGCGGGTTTTTTCCGCAGCCCATGACGTGGATGACCGCGATCGCGTCCTGACAACTTCGGCCCGGCCGGAACCCATACGTTCTGGGCGCGAACCGGGCCTCCCACTCGGGTTCCAGAGCGTTTCGGCAGCGCGCCTGGTGAGCGCGATCAGCTATCGCGGGAATTCCGAGCGGCCTTTGTTTTCCATTGGCCTTGGGTATGTACACTCGGCGGACTGGCAGGGGCTGGAAGGACCGTGCTGTGCGGTGCACCTGCACGGCCAGGTCCATCCTCGTTTGGGCGGTCAACGCGACCTGCCCGTCCACCCCTGGGGTTCCGCGACCAGCGTTGCGCTGCGTCACCTGCCGCACGCTAATCAGCGTGTTCGACCAGCTCCGCAGCATCATCCTCTGCAGGTTCCTGACCGTGGCCAGGTCCTGCTCCTTCGTCGCCTTGAAGATCCTTTGCCGTAGCCGCCGTACGTTCTCCTCGCGCACGGGCCACACGATGGCGTCCCAGTCGAGGGTCTCGTCCTCCGGTCCATTCACCGTCTTGGCGTCCAACTTGCCCTTCGGTTCCGGTGGTTCCAGCACGTTCTTCTTCAAAGGCTCACCCACCACACGTCAGCCCGCTTTCGCGGCCGGGCACCAGGCCCGGTATCCGGCCAGTTATACGGATGCCCGCCGGCTGGAGATACCGGTGACAGATGGCTCCGCTTTCCTGTTTCCTTTCGGCTGCCGGCATTCGCTTCTTGGGTGTCCTGTTCCCGCCACGGGATTCCGCCTCCCTTGCGGTTGGCCTACCACCACGCCTGGGCGGGTGTGATGGACCTGACGGGGTTTCCACGTTCCACACGCATGAGATACGACCGGGTCGGGTGCCACCTTTACCCCGGGAGCAGCGGTGTCCACACGACCGTCGAAGAGTCCTCGGTCGCCGCCTGCCGATTCTCAACGGCTCGCTCCTTATCATCCCCACCAGCTCGACCCGACGCGGGGAGTTGCCGTAACGAGGCATCCGCGGTGGTTCACTGGTATTCACCCTTTCGGTCTTCCCCTCACCTGTAGCGCCCGGTCGGAGCGGGCACCCTTGAGCTTTTCCCTGAGCTTCGCACCCGGTCATTACTGGCCACGCACGCCAGGGCGGGGACCGGTCCTGGACACTGACCGGAGTCACGTCTTCGGCATCGAGTCGAACCTCCAATCGACGGACTACTCACAGCGTGCGACCTCGTGTCGCAGCTCACATCGGCAGATGAGTACGTCTCCGTCGCATGTGTTGGGTCGTCGCAGCATCTTATGACCAGAGATCGATCCCTTTAGTGCTGCAAGTATTCCGCTTCCCGCGCAAGATCTTCAAGGCCGTAACGAGCCACCATGTCGGCGTCATCCAGTCTGATGGTTCGCAGCCCGTCGCGCTCTAGCCTTTCGTTGATCTTATCGAGGTTGTTCCTGACAATCTCCTTCTCGGCGTCCGTGGTCTTGCCTCGATGCGGCTTACCGGCATGCTCTAGGGATGCGTAGTCCAGTTTGTCTGCTGTGAATGCCGCGGTCGACTTGGTTGGTTTGCGAGGCGGGTAGGCTGGTTGCGCTTTCCGAAGAACCTCTGCCATGTCCATGTCACCCGCAAGCTTGTTGAATGCTTCGATCTCCATTGTGACGGTTTCGGGCGTTGACCCATCGCCAGGAAAGAGTTTGAGGCTGACCACGTTCAGCACGCTCGCCCGGATCACCTCAACCTCGTCAGCGGCAACTTCGAGCCCTACTGGCCCGTTCTGAAGAGCTGGATGCTGCTCGATGACGATGCGTACAATCTCATCGTCATCGATGATCTTATTGGTCAGATCAGAGAAGTGGATTAGGCGCTGAGCCATGCTGACTTTTACCTCTCAGTAGGGAACGGGATCGGGAAACTCTACCAGCTGCTCGGATTTTCCTTGGAAACGGGTATGAGGATTCGGCGCCGATATGCACATGAGACCTCTCCTTCGCCAGGAGATTACTCGACTGGCCGCGTGCCGCTCAACTGGCGTTACAGTTCCCCTCGAATTTGCCGCCGCCGTTCCTCTTCTGCCTCTTTGTCTCTCGACTGAGCAGCCACCATAGGTCAGGTTGCTCCGTAAGGTGCTGCCTTAAGAACCGGAGCTACGAAGGCAACGCCGGCTGCGCCGCATCCGTCGCGCTCATGCCCGGCGTTCACCGCACGCACAGCGGTAGATGAGTACATTGCGGTGATCCGCAAGCCGCAGTACAGCTCGCACAGCCTGCTTGGCGGCGTTGCAACACGTCGCTTCGCCAGCCACCGTGGGAAGCCTCTTGAAGTAGTCGGCATGCACGGAACTTCCACCGCAACGCCCAACCCTGCCCACCACACAACAACGCCAGTTGGATGCCGGTGGACAAGATCAACCAGCGTAAGGACAGCAGGAAGATCATGGAGCTTCTTGAGGGGTATGACTCATAGGCAGTGACCGCGCGGCAGCCGTCGGGTGTGACCACTACCCGGTGACTCGGTAGGTGCGGCTACGC
>DATMDQ010000175.1:0-19497 GCA_035557715.1 Gemmatimonadales bacterium | reverse complement strand
CTTTGCCCCTGACCGATGGGCCGATCACGCTGCTGGTGGTAGACGACGAAGACTCGATCTGCAACGCGCTCCGCAAGTTTCTCACCCAGCAGGGATACGAGGTCGCCACCGCGTCGAGCGGTGAAGAGGCCTTGCTGGTGCTGCAGCGTCAAAAGATCACCGGCATGCTCCTGGACGTGAACATGCCCGGGATGAGTGGTGTCGAGCTGGTCCCCCAGATCATGGAGCTCGAGCCTACCATCGCGCTCCTCATGCTGACCGCCGTCAACGATGCGACCAGTGCCGCGCTCTGTATGCAGCGCGGCGCTTTCGATTACCTGATCAAGCCCATCGATCTCGGCCATCTCAGCCGGGCCATTCACCATGCCTTGCAGCGGCGGCACACCCTCATGGAGGGCCAGCAGATCAATCAGTGGCTGAAAGAGGAGGTGGCCACGCGGGTGGCGGAGCGCCGGGTGGAGCAGGCCAACCAGGAGCGGATCTCGGTGGCGACCCTCGAAGCGCTGGTGAATGCTCTGGAGGCCAAGGATCCCTATCTCAGGGGGCACTCGGCCAGGGTTGCCGATCTCTCGGCCATGGTAGCCGCGGAGTACGGCTGCGGTGACGAGCTGGTCGAGGCGGTGCGCACCGGGGGCCGGCTGCACGATATCGGCAAGATCGGCATCCGGGAGGAGATCCTCAACAAGCAGGGTCCCCTCACGGAAGAGGAGTACGACCACGTCAAGCAGCACGTGACGGTTGGCTCGCAGATCCTGTCGCCCCTGGTCCATCTCAGGGATGTGATCGGATTCGTCCGCAGTCACCACGAGCGCTGGGATGGCCTGGGGTATCCCGACCGGCTCAAGGGAGAGGATATACCCCTCGGCGCGAGGATTGTCGGCGCCGTAGAGATCTTCGACGCCCTGACCACCGCCCGCCCCTACCAGGAGAAAATGCCCCCCGATGTTGCGGTCGAGCGAATGCGGGACCTTATTGGTACAGTGGTAGACCCCGCCGTACACCGATCTCTCGAAGCGGTCGTCTCCCATCGCCAGACGCTGGTCTTTCTGGACGACGCACGCGTCTGACCTGCTGATACGCCGAACCAGCCCTAGACCCCGATCGGCCTTGCGGGTACCTCATGACGGCGTTGAACCTCATCCTCATCGCTGCCGGTGCCATGCTGGCCGTGGGACTGCTGACGGTTCTTGCCTGGCTGGTAGATACCTGGTACCTGGACCGGGTTGAGCGCCGGCTAACCGCCCGGAAAGGGGTCTACCGGGACCTGGTCACCGACCTCGCCTCCAGGGACCAGGCGCTTCTCGGGCCGGCGATCCACCACCTGAGCACCCTCCGGGATCTCGACGCCCTGGAGGCCTTGCTGGAAGAACAGGCCCGGGGAGCCAACGGACGTCCCACCTGGTTGCTGGAGGCCTACGACCAGCTTGGACTAGTGGACAAGTATGTCGACCAGCTTCGATCGGCCCCGAAGTGGCGCGATCGAGCCTTCGCCGCGGAGCTCCTGGGCCGGGTCGGCGGCGCCAAAGCGGTTCCTGCCCTGTTGGAAACGGTTGAGGCCACCCGAACCGAGGACTCAGACGTCCGCGAAGTCTCCCTCCGCGCCCTCGCGCGGATTGCGGATCCCGGTGCCGTCGAGCCCCTCATCCGTACGCTGGCCACAGCAGAGGCGTGGCTGGCTCCCCGTATCGCCGACATCCTCACCCGCCACGGCGAGCTGGTGGTCGATCCACTCATTGCCGTCCTTAGTGATTCCAGCCACCAGCCTGCTCGCGCCTGGGCTGCCAGCGTGCTGGGCGAGGTGCGCGCCCAACGCGCCTTCCCCTCACTGGTGAGGTCGCTGGGCGACCCGGCGGACGAAGTGCGGGGTAAAGCCGCCACGGCACTCGGCCGGCTCGGCGACCGGCGCGCGGTCGGCTACCTCCTGGAACACCTGCTCACCGATCCGGCGCCATTCGTCCGAGCCCGCATCGCTTCCGCGCTGAGCCAGTTCGGCGGGCCGGAAGTCATCGACCGTCTGGTGCGCGCCCTGAACGACCCGGCCTGGTGGGTGCGCATGCGCAGTGTCGAGGCGCTAGAGCGGATCGGGATACTGGCTGAGGGACCGCTTCTCGTCGCGCTGGACGACCCTGACCCGGAAATCCGGATCCGGGCAGCAGTCACCCTCGAGCGGCTTGGGGTACCCGACAAGCTGGTGCGCTTGATCGAAAGCGGCGAGCGAGTGCCCGAGGCGTCCGATACCCTGGTGAAGTTCGCCACTTCCGGAGCGCGCGAGTTCCTGGCCGAGCTGGCGCAGCACCCCTCACCCCAGGTGCGCGAAGCTGTCGTCACCGCCGTCCAACGGACGGGGCGTGAGGACCTGCTCCCTGAGCTACTCCGGATCGCTTCTGGCGACAGCGAGGCACCTCTCCGGGTGCTGGCGTTCAAGACCCTGCGGTCGCGAGGTGTTCGGGAAGCTCTGACGACTGGCATCGGCGGTCTCTCCGATCCGGATCAGCGAGTCCGCGCCGCGGCAGTGGGCCTGGTGGGCGACCTGGGGGGTCCTGAGATCGTCGGGTTGCTCCGGACCCAAACCGCTGACCCGGATCCGGTGGTGCGAGCTGCTGCCGCCCGAGCGCTGGGTGCTGTTCGCGCGGTGGCTGCGGGGGCGGACATTCGCCGTTTGCTGGGCGACCTGAGCCCGATCGTGCGGGAAGCCGCGGTCGTGGCGGCCATGGATGCGCGGTTCACAGCGCTGGTGCCCGATCTGGTCGACTTGGTGGGCGACAGCGATGCCGGCATCCGACTCAAGGCGGCACGGGCCCTGGGAAGTCTGGGCGACCGATCGGTAGTACCGGCGCTGCTCCAGGCTTTTCCCGATCAGTCCACCGGTGTGAGCGAAGCGATTGCGGCGGCAGTCGGCCGGCTGGACCCTGACGCCCTGGCCGATCTCGTCGATCCGCTGATCGACTCGCCGGACGCGGAAGGCAAGCTGGCTCTGATTCGCAGCATGCGACGCTCGCGCAGGTCGGGGGCCCTTGCAGCGCTGCAGCGCCTGGTCGGTGATGAGATGCCGCCCGTCAGGGCAGCGGCCATCGAGGCGCTGGAGCGGGTCGGCCGTTCCGACAGCGAGCGGGAGCTGGCGGCGTCTGCGATACTCGGCGGTCTTCAGGCTGGGGACGACCGGGTTCGTGCCAGCTCGATCGATGCCAGCGCGAGGATTGAAGGGCTACAGCATGGACGAACATTGCTGGTGTTGCTGGAAAACGATCCCTCCGCGCTGGTCCGGGAGCGAGCTGCGCTCGCCATCGGGACCATGCAAGTGCGCGAAGGCGAGGGTGCCCTCATTGCAGCCTGCCGACGGGACGAACCGGCCAACGTGCGAGCCGCGGCCGCACTGGCCGCGGGGGCGTTTGACCGCCAGAGCATCGTGGCCCGGGTGATGGAGATGCCGGATCAGGCCGCGGTGCGTGGCCTGTTGCGTGAGCGATTGAAAGGTGATGCCCGGTTCCGGCTGCTCGGCCGGCAGCTATCGCCGGCCAGCCACCTGGAGCTGCGCGCACTTGCCACGCCGGACGACGAGGAGGCGCAGACATCGCTGGCCCGCGGTATGAGGAGCATGCTCGACGCTGGAGAACGGGTTCGCGTGATCGGCAGCCTTCGCGCCTTTCAGGGTGAGCACAGCCGAGTCGCTCTGCTTCGGGTCGTGCGCGAGGATCCAACGCCGGAGGTCCGCGCCGCCGCTCTGACCACGGTCGGCGACCTGCTCGACTCCGAGGAGCTGCTCACTGTCGGCTCCCGGTCTCTGGGAGATCCCAGCGTGCTGGTGCGACTGACCGCGGTGGCCCTCTTCTCCCGGGTCCCCCCGGCCCGGGCGCTGGCCAGACTGATCCAGCTGCTTCAAGCCGATGACGATCCCGCAGTGCTCGCCGCCGCCGCCGGCCTGGCCGAGGACCACTTTGCCCTGTTTGCCCAGGTCGCGCTCGGACTACCGCTGGACAGCGAGCGGGCCGTAGTGGTTATCCGGATCGCCCGCCACATCAACCATCCAGAGCTGCCGGGCCTGCTGCCGGCGTTTGCGCGTAGCAGTTCTCCCGAGGTGCGTGGTGCGGCGGTCGACCTTTGGCGTAACCGTCCTGATCTGGCGGACCCCGCATCGCTGGAGGCCCTGATCGTCGATCCCGAGGTTTCGGTACGGCGTGCGGCAGCAGGAGCCGCCTTGGCCGCTGAGCGGTACGATCTTCTCGAGAGCATGACCCGAGACCCCGATCCTGGCGTTCGGAGGCAGGTTGCGCTCGTACTGGGGCGGGCGGCACCGCTTCGTAGACCCGGCCTGACCACGCTCGATCACCTGGCGGCCGACCCCGACATGACTGTGCGGGCGGCAGCGTACGTGGCCCGCCTGGTCCAGGGAATTGCCCTGCCCTTTCCTCCCGGCCTGGATGCCCAGGTTGCGGCCCACGCTGTCCAGGAAGGTGCCGATCGCTCCAGCCTCCGCCAGGCGGCCCGCACGGCGGCCTCCGAGGAGCGACGCCTCGCCGCGGCCCTCGCATTGGCATTGGTCCAGGACGACGTAGCCCACGACGTGGCGCGCACTGATCCGGTGCCTTCCATCCGCCACCGGGTAAACGGGGCCATCGAGCTTGCAATCGTGACCCTGCCGGGGCCTTCGCTGTGATCGAGACCCTCACCCAGACCTTGATTGTTTTCGCGCTGGTAGTACAGCCGGTGTTTCTGTTGTACTTCCTGCTCTACAATACCTACACCCTCTGGCTGATCGGATTGTCGGCCCGGCAGGTGCGCCGCCGGGTCGCGGGCCATTTCGTGGAGGATCTCGATCTCATCGATGAAGGGAACCTCACCAAACCGCTCAGCATGCTCGTGCCGGCGTACAACGAGGAGGTGACCATCGTAGACAGCGTCACCAGCCTCATCCAATGCGACTACCCCAGGTTCGAAGTGCTGGTGGTGAACGACGGCTCGACCGATGGAACCCTCGACCGGCTCAAGCGCGCGTTCCGGCTCCGTCGGACTGAAGTACCGTATCGGCCGGCCATCGGCACTGCCGTGGTTCGGGCCATGTACGAGGCGACTGTCTCCCTCCCGTCCAGCGTCATTCGCCTCGTCGTGATCGACAAGGAAAACGGCGGGAAGGCCGACGCGCTGAACGCCGGCATCAACGCTGCCACCTCGCCCTACTTCGTGTCGCTCGACGCCGATTCGATCCTCGACCAGCGGGCGCTCAAGGAGCTGATGCGGGTAATCCAGGAGGATCCGCGGGTGGTGGCCGTCGGCGGCCAGGTCGCCATCGCCAACGGCTGCACCGTTCGTAACAGCCGGGTGGTGCGGGCAGGGCTTCCGGCCCGGTCGTTGCCGCGGTTCCAGATGGTAGAATACCTTCGCTCCTTCACAACAGCGCGGACCGGTCTCGACCGGATGCAGTCCATTCTGATACTGAGCGGGGTCTTCGCAGTCTTCGAAAAAGAGACCGTCATCCGGGCGGGTGGGTATCTCACTCCATTTCTCCGGCACCGGATCACCGAGGAATATGTGGGCCGCCGGGTCGGCACCGTGTGCGAGGACATGGAGATCATCGTCCGGCTGCACCGCTTCGTGCTCGACAAGCTCTCCGGCCGCCGGATCGTATTCCTCCCTCATCCGGTGGCCTGGACCGAGGTTCCCGAAACATTCGAGTCGCTTCGCAAGCAGCGGGGCCGCTGGTATCGAGGCCTCCGTGAGTCACTCCGGTATCATCGAGCCATGATGTGGCGCACCAAGTACGGCCGCATCGGCTGGTTTGCCCTGCCGGCTTTCTGGCTGTTCGAGTACTATGGTCCCCTGGTGGAGATAGCGGGGTATCTCTGCCTCCTGTTCCTGCTGATCATGGAACGGGTGCTCGACTCCCCCCTGGTCAACTATCCATACTTGTGGGCCTTCCTGCTCGCCTCACTCGGTTACGGGGTTCTGGTGAACATCCTCGCAGTGGTGGTCGGCGCCTGGCGCTTCCGCTATGGTCTGGCCGACCGGCTGCAGCGTCATCTGCTGCCATTCAGTCGGCGGCGCGAGGTCCTGATCCTGCTTGCCTATGCCGTCATGGAGAACTTCGGCTACCGGCAACTCACGCTCTACTGGCGGGTGCGGGGGTTGTGGGACGCCTGGCGCGGCAGGACCGGATGGGAAAAGTTCTCCCGGGTAGGGTTCCGCCCGGGACCGGCGGAGGCGCATGGCTGAGCCCGCGTTGCCCCGGATCTTGCTGGTGGATGACGACCCCGATCTGGTCCGGCTGGTGCAGCACATCCTCGCCTCGAATGGCTACGAGCCGGCGCGGCAGGTTGCAACCGGCCGCGAGGCCCTGGCGTCGCTCGAGGGCATCGATATCGTGCTGCTCGACCAGCAGCTGCCGGACACCAGCGGCCTCGACGTCCTCGATGCCATTCGTACCCGGCCGGCGCCGCCAGCCGTCGTGCTGGTTACGGGCCATGGTAACGAGTCGTTGGTGGCCTCCGCTCTGCGCCGAGGCGCCGACGACTACCTGGCCAAGGACTCGGCGCTGACCGAGCTGCTGCCCCAGATTCTGGAGCGGGTACGGCGGGGGCGCGAGCTGCGCAAAGCGCTGGCCGAGGCGGAGCGGGATCTGCTTCGCGCGGAACGCCTCGCCGCCGTCGGTGAGATGACCGTCACCCTCCACCACGAGATCAATAACCCCCTCATGGCGGCCTTCGCCGACGTGGAGCTGCTGCTGAACGATCCGGGGGTTACCCCCGAAACCCTGAAGCAGGGATTGGAGGATATCAGGCAGGCGCTCCGGCGAATCCGCGACATCGTCCAGCGGATCGGCAAGCTCCGGGAGATCCGCAGCAAGGACTATCTCCGGGGAATCCGCATGGTGGATTTAGAGCGGAAGGACCATGAGATATCGCCTTTGCAGCGCGGCACCGCCCTGCTGCACTTGCCTGACGAGGACATGATCCGGATTGTCTCGCTTCTCCTGCGCGGGGCGGGCTTCCAGGTCGAGCGCTGTCGGAGCGTCCCCGAGCTCCAGGCGTCGGCGGCACGGATCGGGGTGACGGTCGTGGTGATCGCGGGCGGGGCCAGCACACCGGGGGCGCACCCGCTGGGGGGATTCGTCGCCGAAGGTGATCGTGAGTACCTGCTGGTTGCGCTGGTGGCGGGAGACGGCACCGCTGCCACCGCGGCCGGTGCCGATCACGTGGTGCCGCTGCCGTTCGACCCGGGGACGTTTACGGCGGAGATAGTGCACCGGCTGACTCCCGCTTAGCCTGCTGGTACGACATTCCTCGCAGCCTCACTATCCGCTGGCGGATCGGCGGATGCGACGCGACGAAGTCGGCCAGGAAGCCTTCCCTCGACGACATCAACCCGGGTGATGGGTCCACGATGCACAGATGGGCCGATCCCTGGGTGATAGACAGGGTCGCCGCGGTAGCCCCCTCCAGCTTTTCGAGCGCCGAGGCCAGCGCCATCGGGTTTCGGGTCAGCTGAGCTCCCGTGGCATCGGCGAGGTACTCCCGCTTCCGGCTCACCGCCATCGCCAGGATCCGGGAAACCACCGGCGCTACCGCTAGAGTCAGTAGCCACAGCGCCAGTATGACCAGCCCCAGCGGATTTCCTTTCCCGTCCTTCGCCCCCCTTGGGACATTCCAACCTCTCCCCACTCTGCTGCCGCGGCCGAGCATACGCCCCATGCCATCGGACAGGAGGGCAATCGCCCCGATCATGCCGGCCAGGAGCGTCATCAGCCGGATGTCGAGGTTACGCACGTGGGCCATCTCATGCGCGATCACCGCCTGTAGCTCGTCGCGCGACAGCGCCGCCAGGAGCCCTTCGGTTACAGCCACGCTCGCCGTGGCGGCGTCACGGCCGGTCGCAAACGCGTTGGGATCGGGGTCCGGGATTACCCAGACTCTGGGCCTGGGCAGCCCCGAGGCGATGGCCATCTCCTCCACCACGTTCATCAGCTGCTTCTGCTCCGGGGTGGCGGCCTCGATCAGCTCCCAGGCTCCGGTGGACCACAGCACCCGTTCTGCGCCGTGGCGCCACGAATACCAGCAGATAAAGGCAGCCGAGAGAACGCTGGAGATGCCGATGAAAGGAACGACGTGATGGTAGGAGCCGGGGCCGGCGTCGGCGGTCAACAGCCAGAAGGCGAAATCACCTCCGAATCCGACCCAGGCAAAAAAGAGCAGGAAGCCGAGGGTGAGCCAGGTGGAGCGCCGCCGGTTGGACTGCTGCTGAGCAAAAAGGTTAGCGTCGTCGCTCACGCGCCGCGTTTAGTTGCCGACAGATCGACCACGGGAACGGCCCGCTCGCCGGCATCCTCGATCTCCCAGAGCTCCGCGGGGGAAGCCTTCGCCAGGCCGGCGACGAGGTTGGTGGGGAACTGCATCTGCTTGGTGTTGTACTGCGTTGCCACGTCGTTGTAGAGCTGCCGGGCAAAGCCGATCTTGTTCTCGGTGCTGGTCAACTCCTCTTGAAGCTGCGCGACGTTGTTGGTCGCCTTCAAGTCAGGATAGGCCTCGGTAAGGGCAAACAACCGTCCCAGGGCCTGGGTCAGCTCTCCCTCGGCCTTGGCTGTCTGCTGCACCCCGCTCGCCCCGATGGCGCGGTTCCGGGCCGAGATCACCGCGTCCAGTGTGGAGCGCTCGAAGTCCATCGCACCCTTCACCGTGTTCACCAGATTGGGGATCAGATCGTGCCGGCGCTTGAGCTGCACGTCGATCTGCTTCCAGCCGTTGACGACTTGGTTCTTGAGTGAGATGAGCCCGTTGTAGGCACCCACCATCCACAAGACAATTCCCGCAATGACAGCCAGCAGAACGATCGTGCCCATGTCGGATCCTCTGGTTTAAGGCTACCGCTTCCACGCCCCTTCATCGGGCACGACTTCCTCCGGAACGGTGACCGGTTCCAACCCAACGACCGACATCAGCGCCTGGCGCAGCGTCTCGGCGATGACGGCGCTGTCACCGTTGAGCCGCAATGCCGGGTGGTGCTCGTCGATCAGCACTTCCACCCCGGGCGCAACCGCGATGCGCCGGCAGGTCGAGCTGGTCGCGGACATGCCTTCGACCGGCACTAGCCAGGCCATGAGCGCCCGGCCCACCCTTCCGCGGCCGGTCCCGGGCGTACGCAGCAGCGGCAGGTGGCCGGGAGGCGGCAGGCCAGGGCCCAGCGCGCTCGCCGCCCGCCGCTCGATGAGATCGCCGGTCAGGCTGGCGAACTCCTTCACCATGGATTCCAGCGTGGCGCCTTCCATCTGGCGCAGCTTGATGGCCAGGACCTGGAGCAGGTGACGGTAGGAGTACACCGCCGCCGTCCCTCGTCCATCGGGCGGGCTTACCAGGCCCCGGGCGACGTAGAACCGGATGGTGCGCTCGCTCGGTCTCGCCCGTGCCGCAGCGTTGACCGGGACCACGCCGGACGCATCGAGAATCCCACCCGCCAAGGCGGCCAGGTCCCGGAGTCCCCAGGGCGCGAGCGCGCTGTATTCCCGCAGAGTGGTGAGTGGATCAGAGGAAGGTTCGGTGCTCATCCGTGTCCGTTCCCCTCGCGAAGGTCCGAACGGGTCTCGGCCTGGGTCAACACCTGCCCCACCAGCTGCGCCAGGCTGTCGAGCGTGAACGGTTTGGAGAGAATCGGACAGGCTACGAGCTCGGCGGGCCAATCGAGGTGCGCCGAGGCTGGATCGCCGCTCATGAGGATAACCCGGCCCAGCAACCGGGGCCACCGCCGGATAATGGCGAGGAAGAAGGTGTCGCCGGCCATCTGGGGCAGTCGGAGATCGAGCAGCACCAGGTCAAACCGGGACTCGTCCAGCGCCAGATAGGCGGAGTGGGGATCGGCCACCGCGACAACCTGGTAATCGAAGTTGGTGAGCGCCCGCTCCAGGGTTCGGCGCAGGGATGGCTCATCGTCCACAACGAGAATGCGTGGGCTCACGACGCGACTTGGCTCAGCGGAGACAAATAGCGCTCGGTAACGATCATCAGGGCCTCTTCGGTGGAGAGCGACACGCGGAGTTCGCCGGCGGTAAGACCGAAGACCGAACGCAGATGCATCTGCAGGGTTTTCGGCTTGCTATAACCCAGCTTCAGCGCCACGTCCTCTACGGTGTAGCCAGGATCGAGCAGGAGCCGGTGGGCGTAAAGTAGCCGGGTCAACACCATCACCGTCCTGGGCGAGGGTAGACCCAACTTGGTAAACCAACGCTCGCAGGTACGGCGGGTCAACTGCGCCCGCTCGGCCAGCGCCGTGACGGTCGGGGCGTCGTTCCCGGCGTGCAGCATGCTCTCCAGCGCCCCCAACAGCTCCTGGGGCAGCTCCTGAAGTGCCCCTCCTAGGGCCTGCATGACCTGCTGGGACGCGCTCTGGTCCAGCTCGGCCTGGAGGGCCGTCCGGAGGGAGGCGGGGGCGTCCTCGAAGCGATGGAAAACGACCCGCCTGATTCCGGCCCGCCCCAGCTGAAGCAGCACAGAGGCAGTCGCAGGAGCGAGCTCGGTGTAGATCAGGAGGGGCAACGAGGGGAAGAGCAGGCGGATGCGCTCGATCCCGTGGGCGCGAGCCGCACCACCCAGGAGCGGATCCACCACGGCCATCTCGACCGGTTTGGCCCGGATCGTGTCCACCGCCTCCGGCCAGCCGGTTCCCGAAACCCACTGGTAGCGGCCTGGGTCGAGCACTCGAAGCCGCAAGAGACGTTCGGAAGGCACAGCGGCGAGCAGCAGATGTCGCAAATCGGCCCCTATTTGTCGCAAATGGGCCCTATATACGCCAACAGGGGAGGCCCACATTTGCGGCGTACCCACCCCTGGGCTTCACCGCTCCTGAAAGGACCTCCAATGACTCGCTTGAAGACCTATGGTCTCGTTCTGACTCTGCTTGCCACGGCCGCCCTCAGCACCGCCTGTACCCGGACCGACACCACTGGGCCGTCCGAGCAGCCGCAGGCCTCATTTGAGACCATCGGGGCCAACAACTAGTCAGGCAATTGAAGCCCAGAGCGGGAGGTACGTGCGATGTACAGCAGCGTCACCCGGCTGCAGACGCGGCGTACTCCCGCAGCTCTACTTCCATCTGACGTACCGCCGGCGCCTCACTGAGGTGTGACGCGGCATCTTCCACCGGCTGGTGCTCGGGGCGTTTGGTGAGTTCCCCGAGTGCCTGCTCGATCTTGAAGTACCACGCGTTCAGCCCGTGCTTCTCTGCCATCGCGAGCGCCGCGGTCAGTGCGTCGCGTGCCCGCCCCAACTGTTCGAAACGACCCAGACCGATTCCCAGTTTGTAGTGGTAGTCCACCGACGTGGTCGGCGACATCCGGCTCGCGCAGGCGTCGGCCGCTGCCCGGCAGCGTTCGAACGCCACCCGATTCCCGTTTCCTGACTCCAGATCCATGAGCTCGAGGAGCGAGTTAGTGCGCACGTGCATGCTGGCGCTCGACTCGGCCACTATCTGAAACGCTACCTGTGCAGCTTCGAGGGCTCCGATCTCACGGAGACCAATCGCCACCTCGCCCAGCGTGCGCATACGCTGCTGGGGGTCGTGTGACAACCTGAACGACTGGTAATATGACTCGAGGGCCTCGAGCTTGAGACCCTGAAGATTATAGACGGCGCCCAGGTCGGCATAGGCCAGGGCCTTGGCATCAGTGAGGTTCAGCTCGGTCGCTTCTCGTACCACGCTTTCCGCGGTGGCCCGCGCGGCCGGATAGTTGCCCCGCCCACGCTGGACGGCACCGAGCCCCAGACGCCCGCGCAGAACCGCAACCGGGTCCACTCCGGATGCGGCGTCCGACGCGGCGGTGTAGCAGGTACTGGCAGCCTCCCAACGGGCAAGCAGGCGGTTCAGACGGCCGGCGAACAGGGCATAGGCAGCGAAGTCTGCGGTCGAGGTTTTCGACCCCTGCGAGCGAGCCGCCAGCGTCAACAGCTCCAGCGCCTCCTCGAGGCGGCCTTCGTGCTCCAGAAAATAGGCGTAGGCAGTGAGGCCCATCCAAAGGCCGGACGTAGCCTGGCCGTCCGCGGAAACAGCCGAAACCACGCCGGCGAGGTGAGCCGTCTCCGGAGCGTCCCCGGGCAGCTCGTTCACATGCCGCCGCACAGCTTCAAGCTGCCAACGGAAGCCTTCGAGCTGCTCGGCGTCGTTCTCCAGCGTGAGCAGCTTGTCGACCAGCCGCGCGACGACATACGCGCCGAGCGCTAGACGCGCCGAGCCCTCGCGCTCCTGCTCCCGCTGGAGCCGGGCACGCTCAAGGAACGGTTCGTGAGTCAGGGTATTGGTAGAGCTCCCTACCTCACCGAACAAGAGCTGCGGCGTATACAAGTCTGATCCTTCCATTTGCCAGGGATCGACACCAGAGATACAGCTAGTATCGCTTCCGGAATGACCTCACACAAGGGTGCCTTTTCACCGCATCCGGGCTCGCGCCTTGCCGCCCCTCACCTTACAAAAAGGGTGCCACCCCCCTAGGAAAATCCCCTAGGTTCGCATCATGAGACAGGCCTTTACTCTCCCCGAGCTACTGCTGGTTCTTGCACTTGCGAGCGTGCTTCTCGGCGTCGCAATACCCCGGTTCTCGGCAACGCTGGATCGGATCGAGGTCTCCGCCGCCGCAAGCCACATCGCCGCTGCCCACCGGCGAGCTCGATTGATGGCGGTAACGCAGAGCCTGGTCACGGTACTCTCGGTCGATGCTCAGACTCTGACCATTCGTCCGCGGGGTCAGACAGCGCCGCTGTGGTCCGAGGCAGGTCCCGCTGCGCACCGGGTTTCTGTAGCAGGTCCTGCTCGCCAATTCACCTTCTCGCCCGAGGGTTTCTCTCTGGGCCTCTCCAACGCCACTATCCGGCTCACTCGCGGCAGCGCCACCCGGACGGTAATCATCTCTCGCCGGGGAAGAATCAGGGTCACGCATTAGTGGTCGCACGAGCGGAGGGCGACGGCCCCTTCGAGCGGACGACCGGCCCGGAGGCCAGCACGGATCCGGGCCACCTGCCCTTCAGAGGAGCGTCTCAGCTACCCCGATCGAGCGAGAAGAGCAGGTCGACGTGCACCTCGATGCCGTCGTACATCTTCAGAACGCCGAGCAGCTTGCTGAGCCCGCCGATGCGATAGTCCTTTAGGCTCAGGGGAAAATCCGAACGTACCCGGGCCTTGTCACCCTCGAAATGTACCGTGGCGGGCAGATTCACCTTTCGCGTCACGCCGTGGATCAGAAGCGCGCCATGCAGCACGGCAGCCACGCTATCCGCCGTTCCTCCCCTCGGAGTAACCCCGCTCAGCTCGAAACGGATGTTGGGGTATTGGCTCGACTCCATCGACTTGTTCAGGTCCTTGTCTCGCTTCCCGTTTCCGGTGGTGAGGGTCCGAACCGGGGCCTCCACCCAGCCATGAACCGCGCTCAGCGCCGGCGCGCCGGTTACCTGGCCCGAAACCACCTTGGTGGTCCCAACGAAGTCGCCGACCGTCGCATGACCGTCGAAGCTGAGCGTCCCGGATACGACCCGGCCACTCGAGACTGGACGCTCTTGAGCACTCAGGACAGGAGCTCCGACGAGACCGGGGCAGGTGAGCATGGCTAACAGGAGACGGTACTTTCTCACCTTGTTCAAGAGCGTGGAGCGGGAAATGCCGAGCAGATGCGCGGCCTTGCGTTTGTTGCCCCCGGTATGCTGGAGCATCAGAGCCAGGTGCCGTCGCTCCGCCGCCTCGAGCGATTCCGGCTCATCGGAGTCGGGCGGGAAGATGGCCTTGCGAAGCGCAGGGAGATCCAGACCCGGCATCCCCAGATCGAGGAGCACCGCATCGGTGCCGGTCTGCCCGAGTGAGTCGATGGCAGACGCCTCGTCCGACGCTATGTCCACTCGATGCTCCGCGCCTCGAAGCAACGCCGCGAGGTCATCGCGCCGCTCGGGGTTTCGATCCAGAACCAGGATACGAAGCGGCTTCATGGGAGGAAGGTTACAGGGGCTATTAGCCAATAGCTAATAGCCCCCAAAAACGGAACGGCCGCCCAGTCGTGGCTAGGCGGCCGTTCCCCACATGGACTACCCAAGGTCGGAGCATTGCTGCCGCCGTTCTTCTTTCACCTGCCGCCGGTTGGCTGATACGCCGCTCGGGAGGGCGCGATGAAGCCTTGGCTTCCATCCCCAGGCCGGATGGCCATCCCACCTGGTTCGTCTATGTGAGCGCTGCGAGTCAGATCGAGTCGCGGACCGACCTTTCGCACTGCACCCCGAGGCGCTAGATCGGAGCGGATGAAGCACGCGACTGGCTTCACCTGCTTGAGCCGGCATGAAGCCGCTCAAACCCACCAGTCGGTCGCCGCTGTGACACGGGGTCTCAGTACGTTCCGATGAGGTGCGTGACAATAAGATAGGCACCCGCGCGAACCGCGCAAGTGCCCGTATTTATTCGGGTTACAGCATTCCTACGTGGAAGAGATGTGGAAACCTAACTCAGTTGTGGCGTGCACCCTACCGCCTCCATCAACACAATGTGGACATGTGTATCCACATTCCAATTCGGGGATCTAGCCAGCCAACGGGCGGGATTCGGCGCCAAGCGGGGTCACTTTGATGCCCATGGCGCTGAAAAATGCACCCAAGGCCCGTTCGTACTGGCGGAGTGCGGCCTGAACCCGGCCGGCTCGCTGGTTCCCATAGCCCCGGACCGTTTCTCCCTGATCCGCCTTGCTCATCGCAGCGAACTCCGACTCGCATCGGACCAGCGCCTTTTTGAGCTGATCCAGTGCGGCCACCATCTCAGTCCGCCGGCGCAGCCGGAGTTCGGTGGAGGCTTCGGCCGTCAGCACAGCTTTCCGCGCTGTGGGCTGGCTGCTCACCGAACGGCCGCAGGCCTGGCGCATGACCCGGGCGCGGGAGAGCAGAGAGGCAGTGGATGCCTGACGGTAGTCCCGTTGCAGCCGGGCGGCCGCAGCATCGATGGTGTTCAGTGTATCGCGAAACTGGAGCAGCGCATCCCGGAGCGCGGCTCGACCGGCGTCCAGCTTGGGCTCCGGACGCACCACCGTGCCCTGGGCCGAGAGGTTGTGCGCGAACAACATGCCGATAAGAACGAGATACCAACGGCTCATGATTCGGTTCCTACTTCGATGTAGCGGTATGTCGGCTCCCCCTCGGGCGAAGAGAAGAGACAGCCGGCCGAGCTCGCCGCGAACCACCCGGCGACCAGCGGTCTCGGCAGATCGAGCTCCTGAATGATGGAGCCCAGCCAGCGACGGAGATGGCGAATCTCGGGAGCGCGTCGTCCCAGGAGCGCGAGCAGGGCGCCGGCTCCCGAGGTGGCGCGGAGGAAATGGGCGAGCCCGTGTGCCCGCTGGGAGAACTCGACCGCCTTTACTCCCGGCTCGTCGAAGAGAATGGCGCCCTCGAACACGTCCATCGGTGGAGCATCGAGGCGCGGGCCCAGATAGACATAGCGCCTGGAGTCCTGTCCTTTGCGCTCGACGACGGCAGCTGCCGTCTCACTGGTCAAGCGAGCCGCGTGCAGCAGGTCGTCATCCTGGAGAATCCCCACGGCACCAGTCCACTCCAACGCCGCCAGTGCGGTCTCTACCGGACATCCCAGCGCGTCATCGAACGCCAACAGGCGCGGTGCCTCCCCCGCCCGGAGGACGAAGTGGGAAAGCCCCTCCGCACGATCGGTGAAGGTGCGGACGACGACTGTTTGGGGTGTGGCCATGAGAGAATATAAGCGGGACAGCGGGACAGCGGGACAGTACAAATGCGGTGCAACTTCGTGCGCTGGTGCCCCAGGCTGCTAACTGACCCTCTGACCCGCTGACCCGCTGCCCCGCTAGGGAACCAGCTCCGACTTGGGCTGCACCCGCACGATCCAGAGCCCCGAGTTGATGTCGGGGACGTAGATCAGCCCGTTCCGGTATATCGCGCCCCATGCGTTCGCCGCGTTGGGAACGGTGCCGTCGCCGTCTCCGGTCACCACGTGGGCAATCTCCCGGCCCTGGCGCTGTAAGTCGCCCTTGAGCTCGCCGGAAATATCGAGAACCCTGAGACCCCCCTGATAGTCACCCAGATAGAGAGTATCGCCAGCGACCCACACATTGTGGCTCCCGCCTTCGCTCGGCTCGTAGTACGCCACTTCCTTCGGGCTGGCAATGTCGGACACGTCGATCACATGCAGCCGGCCATAGGCTCGGCCCAGCCCGATAACGCCGCCACCTTCGGTGGAGCGGGGCTTGGCGGAAAAGACTTCGTCGCCGACGAAGACGTAATTCCCTGCCCGCCAGGCCGTGTGGGTGCCGCGGATGAATCCGGGACCACCAACCGCCTCGACGTTACGATACAGTGAGTTCAGGTCGTACTTATGCTGAGAAACGAGCTGCGGGTTCTCCGGACTACCTCCCTTGACGCCGTTGCCGACGTCGAGAATCACCAGGCCCTGATTCCAGTAGCTCAGGTAGGCGAGCCCGTCTTTCACATCGACGTCGTGCACGTAGTTGCCGGCTTCGTCGGGCCGCGTTTGCCACCGGGCCACCTGCCGCGGCTTGTACGGATCCCGGATGTCGATCACCCGAAGCGAGCCGGTCGCGTCGTCGGTCAGATACACGTAGCCGCGATAGATGAAGGTGCTGTGCACACCCCCGGTGACCGTCTCGGTGAACTCCGCGATCGGCTTGGGATGCGCCGGATCCTCGAACGAGAGTATGACGATCCCATTCTTTCGGGTGGAGGCGTTCTCCCGGGTGAGCACGCCGTACTTGCCGTCCTCGGTGGTCATCACGTCGTTGATGGTGCGCGCGTCTACCACCACCGAGTCGGTGATCCTCGGGCTGGCCGGGTTGCTCACATCGATGGCATACATCCGGTCGGCGATGGTGGTCAAATAGCCGTGCCGGCCGTCGGGGTGGAGCCAGAATTCGGCAGCGCGGTGCTTGATCGGAAGCCGCCCCACGAGTGTGGTAGGGCGGCGGACATCGCGGTCGCGGATCTCGACCGTAGCCTCGGCAATTTTTCCGGCAAAGCTGGCCGTCACCCGATAGCTGCCAGGCACGTCGGCCACGAAGCGGCCATCAGGATCGATGTGCGCGTTGCCGGGGCTCAAGGCCCACTCCGGCGTGGCATCGGTCACCGGGCGGCCATTGCGGGTCCGGCCCTGGAACCTGAAGCGGATCACGTCCCCCGAGCGAGCTGTGGCAGTCGCCGGCTCGATGACCAGCGACGCAACCGGATTAGGAGCGACCGCTACCGTGAACGACTTCGCCGCCCGGCCGGCGCGGGCTGTGATCGTAGCCCGGCCCTGGCGGCCTGCGCTCAGCCGGCCCCCGGCGGTCACCGTCACGACCGCAGGCGCATCCGAGGTCCAGACGACCTGGTCATAGCGGCGGTCATCATTAGCGGCGTAGGGGACGGCACCGACCAGGAGCGACTGGCCGGCATAGAGCTTCGACACTTGCCGGTCGAGCACCAGCTTCGCTGCCGGCTGGGGCAGCACGGTGACCCGGGCAAAGCCGGTGGCCGGCGCACCGCCCGATCGGGAGCTCGCCAGGGCGCTCACATTCAGTGTGCCGGTCGACCCTCCGGTCACCAGACCGGTGGAATCGACCCGACCCTCGAAGAATCCGCCGGACTGAAACCACCGGATCGAGAGGTCCCGGACCGGGCGGCCAGATGAGTCTACGGCGCTCGCCCTGAGGCGCACCGTGTCGCCGACCTGGACGGCGACTTCGGCCGGCTCGATCGTAACTTTGGCCAGCGCCGGCGCCGAGGCCGGCTGTTGCTGAAGGGCGGCAAGCATCGCTATGAGGTGAACCATGTGGCCTCGAGAGGAGCGGTTCAGAATGCTGCTTGTGGGTGGCGGAGAATGTACATCGTGCAGCGAAGCGGTGGAACGGCTAACTTAGGGGACTTCCCGACCTTTCCCGGAGTCCGCATGCGAGTGGAATGGACCTCGTACAGCTCGCCCATCGGCGCGCTGACTGTCGTGGAGTGTGAAGCCGGGCCGCTCGTCATCGAGTATCCCACCCGGGCGGTGACCATCAAATGGGCGGTACGGCTTCGGGCCGCTATCCCCGAGCTGCACATCTCGCAGGGAAGCTGCCGAATCACGACGACCTGGCTCGACGACTACTTTACGGGGTCAGCCAAGCCTTTCCCCTATCCCACTCATTTGAAGCGCTGGTTCGACCTCTCCCCCGCCCAGACCGCCGTCTTCAAGACTCTACGCAAGATCCCCCTCGGCGAGACCCGTTCCTACGATGATGTGGCTCGGGCGACCCGGTTGCATCCCCGCCAGATCGGGTGGCTGGTGGCGGCCAACCACCTCGCGATCCTGATTCCATGCCACCGGGTCGTGGGCAAGGACGGCAGCCTGGTCGGGTATGGCGGAGGCTTGGCCAAGAAGCGCTGGCTGCTGGATCACGAGTTGCGGGCGGCCGGGGTGGTGTTGAAGTAGGAACACCACCCACTGCCCGCCCGTCCGCCTGTTATTGACAAAACCGTTCCCAAGCATGACCTTATCCTATGCAACGCGCGGTGCCTCCCTGTCATTTTTGACGCTTGGTAGGCCGCCGGACATCCGAGTCCGGGCGGCCTTTTTTGGGGCTTTTAACCCGGCCATACCGGCTGGGGCATTCCCCCGGAGCCCTTGGGCTCCCTTTTCAAGAGGTTGTAGCAATGGCGAAGGGCACGGTTAAGTGGTTCAATGATGCAAAGGGGTTTGGCTTCATCGCGCAGGACGGTGGTAAGGATGTGTTCGTGCATCACACGGCAATCATCGCCGATGGCTTCCGATCGCTGTCCGAAGGAGACAACGTCGAGTTCGAGGTAGTCGAGGGCCCCAAGGGGCTGCAGGCCTCGAACGTCCGTAAGGTCTAACACCCCCAGCGCCCTTCCCGACCAGTCGCAGTAGCCAGTATCCCCCCGGCCGCCCACACGGGCCGGGGGGTGCTGGCGTCTCCAGTTCACCGCCCGCCAGACCGATACTCCTCTCGTCACACCCATCGAGGTCGTTGCCGCAATGCTGACACCGATCCGCACGCTCGCCCTGGCGAGCCTGCTCCTGGCTCCGACCCTGTTGGGTGCCAAGGCCACCACCACGGCACCGGACAGCGTGGGGCTGGAGTTCCTCGGCTTCCGGGCGGGAGCCCGGCTGGACGAGCTTCAGCATCACCTCCGCGGCATTGGCGCTGGCCGCCTGCGTTGCCGGCAGTCCAGGGTCGATCGTCGGGTCAACGAGTGCCGCGCCGTGCTGAACGACCAGCACTCCGGCGTCCCGGTGGATCTGTGGGTCTCCGCCATGGACAGCCTGGCCGGCGTGATCACGCTATCGGGAGTGGTGGCCCCCGGGCAGCTGGAACGGTGGCGCGGGACGTTGGAAGGGAGCTATGGCCGGGTCGGGCCCCGGATCCAGGGCGCCCAATGGATGCTGCAGTGGGTACGGCGCGGGCGAATGATCCGGCTGACCTGGAGACTGGAGCGGGGGGAGAAGGTTGCCTCCGTCAGTCTGGTGGATGGTCACGTGCTC
>DATMDQ010000174.1:0-12072 GCA_035557715.1 Gemmatimonadales bacterium | reverse complement strand
ACCAGCGAGCCATCCGGGTTGGCCCGGACGATGATGTCGCCGAACTCCTTGGGATCGGTGAGTCGGCCAAGGGTGGTCACCGGAACGGTGAGCTGGTTTCCAGGCGGCGCCGGTTCGCGGCCGATCCGGCCGGCTGGATTGGTGGTGTTCTGCTCCTGCACCGCCGCCCGCACATCCGACACGGTGAGACCGAGTTGGGCCATGCGGTCCGGATCCAGGCTCAACAGCATCGAGAACTGGAGGTTGCCTATCCCCGCAGCGTCACCTACGCCGGGAAGACGCTTGAGCTCGTCGATGATGTAGATCCGGGCGTAGTTGTTGAGATAGGTCGCGTCGTAGCGCGGGTCCTTCGAGCTGAGCCCGACGACCGCGAGAATGTCGGTCTGGGCCTTGGTGATCGTGATCCCCTGCCGCACCACCTCCTGCGGCAGCTGCGGCTGGGCCAGGTTGACCTGGTTCTGCACGTCGACGGCCGCGAGATCGAGGTTTCGGGAAAGATCGAAGTACACCTGCAGGCTCATCGTCCCGTCGCTGGCGTTGGACGACTTGAAGTACAAGAGCCCGTCCAGCCCGGAGAGCTGCTGCTCGATCGGGGCCGCCACCGCGTTGGCGACGTCCTCCGCGGTCGCTCCGGGGTAGACCGCCGAGACCTGGACTGAGGGTGGTGTGATGGGAGGATACCGGTTGATCGGCAGCGTCGTGAGCGCGAAGGCGCCGAGCAGCACGACCACGATCGAGATGACGGACGCAAAGATCGGCCGCCGGACGAAGAGATACTTGACCTCCTGCGTCTCGGGTGTGGCAGTCATCGCCGCTCTCCCGGCTGGGGCCGAGGCCGAGGCTGGGCCTGGATCGGCGGGGCGGCGGAGGGATCGGCGAAGATCGCCGTGTCGCCGCGGACGGCAAGCGTGGTGTCGCTCCTGGGGTCATAGGCCACCGGCCGGACCGGCGCGTCCGGCCTGACCTTCTGGACACCATCGACGATAACCTTGTCGCCCGCCTGGAGCCCGTCCTCGATGATCCACTGGGTGCCCTGCCACGCGGTGGCGCTGACCGGGCGGGGGCTGACCTTGTTGCTATCCGATAGAGTGTAGACGAAGGGGCCGCTCAGGCCCTGCTGCACCGCCCGCTGCGGCACCAGGATGGCCCCGTTCCGCTTGAGACCGAGCACCCGAACCCGCACAAACTGGCCGGGCAACAGTGTGTGCTGGGGATTGGGAAACTCAGCCCGGAGCTGCAGCGCGCCGGTGTTGGCCTGGAGTCCCGATGCCACGAAGTCCAGCTTACCGGTCTGGCGGAAGACGCTTCCGTCGGCCAGGGTGGCCTGAACGTCGAGCACGCCCTTGGGCAGCACCAGCCGCTTGGAAGCGACGTCCCGCCGCCACTGGAGGACAAACTGGTCCGAGGGGTTGAAATAGACGTAGATCGGATCAACCTGATCGACCGTGGTCAGCTGTTCGGTCGGCCCCGACGTCAGCGCGCCGACCTCCATGATCGCGCGGCCCGCCCGCCCTTTGATTTCAGAGCGCACATAGGTGTCATCGTAATTCTTCTTGGCGGCGTCCACTGCGGCCTTGGCGTCCAGCACCGCCGCCCGTCCCTGGTCGTACCCGGCCTGCGCGTTGTCCACGTCCTGCTGGGCCACTGCCCGCTCCTCGAGCAGCGGCTTGAGCCGGTTCAGGGTGCGTTCGGCGTTGGCGAACTGCGCCTCGGTCTCCGCGAGCCGGGCCTTGGCGCTTTCGTAGTTAGCCTGGTAGGTCCGCGGATCTATCCGGTAGAGGACCTTCCCCTTCGGCACATCGGTGCCTTCCACATAGGGGCGCTCGACAATGACCCCGGAGACTTGGGACCGCACCTGAACGCTCTTGGACGCCGCGGCCTGGGCTACCCAATCGAACAGCGCCGGGATGGTTTCGGGCGTCACGGTGAGCACGCTGACCTCGGGTGGCGGTGGGACCACCGGTGCCGACTTCTTGCCGCAGCCGCTGAGGAGGCCAACCAGGGCCGCAATGATCAGGACCGCTGTCCCCCCCGCCGTATCCGCCGGCCGCACGGCTCTCGGTTTCACGTGATCGCCCCCATGCGCGGTAAGGACTCGACCTCCAGGGCCACCGCATCGCTCGGATAGCTCCCAAAGATCCTCCCCAGGGCGCGGGACGGCTAGTACCGTAGTGCTTCCCCGATCGGGGGAGATGTGGCGTTCCTCCCCGTTACGGGAATACCCGCCGCGGCAGCTATGTCTCATCTTGGGCGTCTGGCATTCTGGGCCTGGCATTGGGCCAGTCATTTTCCCGGAAATGCCCAAGCGCGAGGAAGGCATATCGATGGCCGATCAGCGTGTCGCTCACCCGCGGGCGGTAGTCGCCCTGGTCTGGACCGGGCTCTTCATGACGACGCTCGATGCCTCGATCGTCAACATTGGACTGCCTACCATTGCGCGCGCGTTCGGTACGCCGTTGAGCGGCACCATCGAGTGGGTCATCATCGGCTATCTCGTTGTGGCGGCGGCGCTGCTGCTGACCGTGGGCCGACTGTCGGACATCGTCGGACGCTCGCCAATCTGGATGACGGGGTTGGGACTGTTCACGCTGGCGTCGGTCCTCTGTGGTGCCGCGCCGTCAGTGCAGCTCCTGATCATGGCTCGACTACTCCAGGGCGCCGGTGCTGCACTCCTGCTCGCCACCGGCACCGCCATGCTCACCGACGCCGTTCCCCAGGACGAGCACGGTCGCGTTCTTGGTCTCGGCGCGCTCGCCATCGCACTCGGGACCAGCGTCGGGCCGACGCTGGGCGGGGTAATCACGGAGCATCTGAGCTGGCGCTGGATCTTCTATGTCAACGTGCCGGTCGGTCTGGTCGCGTTCGCCGCAGCCCGCCGCTTGCTCCCGCGCGAAACTGGGCGAAGGCAGGGTCGCTTCGACCCGCTTGGAGCGATCCTGTTGGGGGTGGGCGTGGCGGGGCTCACCCTGGGACTGTCGTTCGGTGGGGAGTGGGGATGGGCCTCCGCGCGTCTGCTCGGCACTCTGGCCATCGCGGTAGGCGCGCTGACCGGCGCGTTAGTGGTGGAGCGTCATGTTGCGGATCCGATCATCAACCTGACGCTGTTCCGCAATCAGGTCTTCAGCTCAGCCATCGCCAGCATGACTCTCTCCATGCTGGCCCTGTTCTCCGTGGGCTTCATCCTGCCTTTCTACTTCGAGGAGCTGCGAGGCTTCTCGACTGCCCACTCCGGCTGGCTGCTCACGCCGCTTCCGCTGATGCTCGCCATCGTGGCTCCGATGGCCGGCGCGGCGTCCGACCGGCTTGGTTCCCGGCTTATCGCGCCACTCGGACTGGCCATTAATGCCGTCGCGCTATTCCTGCTTGCCCACCTGGATGCCACCAGCTCCACCGGGTACATCGTCGGGCCGCTCGCGCTCGTGGGCATCGGCCAGGGGCTCTTCCAGGCGCCGAACACGCGGGCGCTGATGGAGGCCGCGCCGGCCACGGAACAGGGGGCGGCCTCGGGTCTGCTGGCCACATCGCGAATCGCCGGCCAGGCTCTCAGCGTCGCGGTAGCCGGCGCGATCTTTCTCGGTCTGGGTGGATCGGCGGGTGCTGAGCTCGTCGTGCGTCAAGCGGGTGGGGGGTCCCTGAGCGGCCCAGCGGCCGAGCAGCTACAGTCCACCTTTCTCTTTGGTTTCCGTGCGGCACTCACCGCGTGCTCCGTGTTCGCGGCGGTCGGGGCGCTCGCTGCACTGGTTCGCGGAGAGGAGTTGAGGGTAAAGACCCGCGTCTCGGACGGCATGCCTCGCAACTCCTGATACGTCAGCGACAACGGATTCCTGACGGCACCGGTGATGCGCAATTGGTACGACTCGAGCTCCAGGCTCGGTGCTGGGAAGTGACTGCGTAGGTAGAACAGCTCCGTCGGGGTGATATACGAGTCCACCTGTTCCAAGGAGTCTCCAGATTGGCCGGCTCCTTCTGTCGAATGATCAGGCCCGGCGAACCGGTTTGCGGCGCCCCAGTCATGTTCATTACCTCGTGACTTGAATCGGTTCCAGTTTATTCCCAAGCCCTGACCTCTCGTTCCCACCTCGACAACACTTCAGCGCCGACTCGCGCACCCCGAGCCGCTGTGTTTGACAGCCCTGCTTCCCCGATCAGGGAAAGGGATGGCCGGCGGATACCAGCCCGCCTGCCGGCCGCCGCACCCAGTGACCCGGGATCCATGACCACGACTCGTCCTGCCAGCCCCAGTGGGCAGCATTCCAGTGCATGCCGTCCTGCGGCGGCACCGTCCAACGGCCCGGAACCCAGGTCCAGCCTGCCCGGGGCGCAGCCTTGGGATTCCTCCGGAGATCCCAGAACCCCGGCACCCAGACTGCGTGGGACGAAGGCGTCCGACCGGTCCTTTCGACCCTAGGCTTGGGAGCCTCGAAGGGTTTCCGGACCCGATATCGCGGTACCCTTTGGATCGTCACGCCGCCCACCTCTGCGGTGTGTGCGGCCGAGCCGTACGGCACCTGCGCCGCGGCCGTTCGGCTCAGGCCCAAGGTGAGCGCTGCCAGCGCGATTATCAGCCTTGACATGCGACCCCTCGTGATGGCCCACAGCCAACGGCGGCCAGGACCAAGAGACCGGCAAGCACGGTCTGTAGTTTCCGCATCCCAGTCATCCTCCGTGCAGGACTCAGTGTGGGCCTAGGACGTTACCCAGCTGGCCGCCGTGGCCGCCGGGTCCACCTTGAAGCGAATCCACATTCCCGACAGCCCGTGCCCGGGCACGCCGCAGAAGATCCGGAAGCTGCCGCTGGCCGGAGCCGTGAAGCGCATGACGTCTTTTCCACCTTGGGGCAATCCCTGCGTCAGGTCCGTGGTGTACGCGGTGGGAATGGCCGGATCCCCACCCAGGTTGGGCATGGGGTCCGTGTCGGCGATGATCTCGGCACTGTGCGGTGTGCCGTCCATGTTCAAGAAGTTCATCACCACGGTGCTGGCCGGGGGCACTACCAGCGTCGCCCCGCCATTGGTGTAGCCATCGAAATTGAACGGTCCAGCCGTCCCCGGAGCGCCGGCGTCCAGGGCAAAGGTTACGGTCTTCGTCGTCGCGTCGTAGGACACCCACTTGGACGGCGCGGTTTGCGCCGTCCCGGGGACCGCCCAGCTAAGACTGCCGACCGTGAGCACGAAGAATCCGAGGCGGTTCATGAGGGGTCTCATTGGTTCAGGCGCCTGTGGTCTGGGGTGGATACTTCGCGAACAGTTTGGCCACTGCCCCGTCGATCTGCTTGGTGGCGCTGATCGGGCTGCTGACCGGCAGGCTCACCACATCGGCCACTTCACCCTCCCAGACGACCTGCTTGGTCTTGGCATCGATCAGGTTCACCACCACCGTGCCGTCGGTGTAGGTCTCAATCTGGCGCTGCACGGTCATAGGCCACGGGGCACCCCAGCGGTAGTAGCGCCATCCCCAACCGCCACCCCAGCCCCAGCCGTCCTGGTAGGTGTACACCTGCTTGTGGGTCTTATCGACCATGCCGTAGCCCACGAACAGGTCTGCATTCTCCCGATCGGTCTGGGTAAGACCCTTCTCGGCGAGCTGGGCCTGGACCGCGTTCTGCACTCGCTGGTCGAGCAGCTGCTGCGCCGCGGCAGTATCGGGCGGCGAGACCAGCGCAAAGGTGTGGAACTGGGAAAAGCTGGTAGCAGGGCTATAGTCGGTGGTGACCCCCTGGCCCGCGCAGCCGGCGGCCAGGATCAGGCCCATGCCAAGGACGGCGTGCCGCATTCTGATCTGCATCTGTTCCCCCCTGGGTTCGAATCGTTCTAATCGTGACGCGGAAGCGTCCTTTCGCGGGTGCATTGGCCCGCACACTCAATACCGGAAGAACTTGGGGCCATCCCCCGTGACAGAATTGGACTGAGGTGCTCCCCCGATCAGGTACTTTCCCCGCCTCCCCCATACGGGGAATTGCCCCCCGGCCCATAAAGCGGTTTCTTCGAGCATCTTCAGTGGAGAAAAGGTCAGATGGGTGGGGATAACTGTTCGAGCAATGCCGATGGACCGATCCGCGTTCTAGTGGCCGACGATCACCCGGTTGTGCGGACTGGTCTGGCGGCGGTGCTGGTGCAACAGGCTGATCTGGAGCTGGTAGGGGAGGCTGAGAACGGAGCGCGCGCGGTCGCGCTCTTCCGGGAGCATCAACCGGACGTGTGTCTGATGGACCTCCGAATGCCGGTCATGGACGGAGTCGAGGCGATTCGGACCATCACCACCGAATTTCCCTCCGCGCGCATTCTCGCCTTGACGACGTACGAGGGGGACGCCGACATCCGGCGGGCGCTCGATGCGGGAGCCCGTGGGTACCTGCTCAAGGACATGCTTCTCACGGAAGTGATCGGGGCGGTGCGAGCCGTTCGCCGGGGCGAGCGGGTGATTCCCACCGCGGTTGCCGCGCGGCTGGCCGAGTTTCCGGAGCGCAGCGACCTCACCGAGCGCGAGCTCGAGGTCTTACAGCTGGTGGCGAGAGGATTAAGCAACAAGGAGGTGGCTCGGGCCATCGGCCGGACCGACGAGACCGTCAAGATTCACCTCAAGAACACATTCGCGAAGCTGGGCGTGGCAGATCGCACCGAAGCGGTCACCGTCGCGATCACCCGCGGGCTGATCCACCTGGATTGAGAGCAGCTATTAGCTATTAGCTGCGCCACTGACCAGATGAAGTTCCTCTCCGACGGATCGCTTCCGCTATAGGGATAGCCAATAGCCAATAGCTAGCAGCTAACAGCGCCCACCTCCCCCGATTGGGGGATCCAGAAACCCCCCGATCCGGGAATGGCTTCATCCTGCCCGATGCCGCACCTTCAAACACAGCAGGTAGATGGACTCCACGTGCGGCAGGAGGTTCCGATGACAAACGATTCCAGCATTCGATACTGGCAGCCGGCACCGGAAGCGGCCAGGGAGCTGGTCTGCGCCTACCTGGAGGGAAGCGCAGGCCAGCCCCATCTCCATGAGGAATGGCAATTCGCCGTGGTGGAGACGCCGTCGAAACTGTCGGTCGGCGCATTCCAGCGATATGACGCACACGTGGACGATGTCACGATTGTGCACCCGTACGACGTGCACAGCGAAGGAGCCAAAGTAAGCGGTGCGCCCAAGTGGCACGTGCTGTACGTGGCACCGTCGATCGTCAACCGGCTGTATGGGGGCAAGGCTCCCCGGTTTTTCCGGCCAGTCGTCACCGATACCGCGGCGGCCGCCGAGCTTCGCGAGCTGCTGCGCCAGAGCGTCAATGGGACAGTGGCTGGCGCCGAGTTCATGAGGCGGGTAGCACGATGGTTAGAACAGCTCCTGCTTCGGCACGCCGAGGATGCCGTGGCGCCACAGGCGCTGCCGGCGGTCGAGCGCGCGCGCGCGTACCTCCAGACTCGTCCAACCGAGTCAATCGCTTTGCCGGAGGTCGGGGCGGTTGCTGGGGTTACCATCTCCCACCTGGTGCGTTCATTCTCCAGGCGGGTGGGGCTCCCTCCCAGCAGCTATCACGCGCAGGTGCGCCTGGCCCGCGCACGGCGGCTGCTGGCCGAGGGGAGGTCGGCCACGTGGGTGGCGTACGAATGTGGCTTCGCCGACCAGTCACACCTGACCCGGCGGTTCAAGGAATGCCATGGGGTCACGCCGGGCGCATTCCAGGCGCAGTGCCAGGCGCAGCGGCGTTCCCCCGCCATGGGTGAGTCGACCGCAGCGTAGGCAGCGTTTCAAGCCCCAGCGCCCGATGGGACTGCGGGCGCCTGCGCGGTAGACTGCAATCCATTTCCGCGCTTATTTCCATGCATTCCTCACCATAGCGGCGGCAACGATGAATCGCCTGGCTACCTGCTTGCTCGGACTCGCCTCGCTCGGACCTGGTTATGCAGCCGGCCAGGCGCCGCCTCGCTCACCCGACCTCAGAAACTTGAGCCATTCGCTCGAGACGGTGGCGGCGAAGGTTGGTCCCACCGTGGTCCAGATCCGGGTGACCGCGTATGGTCCGGTGCGCGCCAGCACGACTGAGGCAGGGGCCCTGTTAGGCAGTCAGCGCAGCACCGGCTCAGGGGTCATCCTGAGCGCCGATGGTTTCATCGTAACCAACGCCCACGTGGTCGACGGTGGCCGGCGATTTACCGTCATCCTTCCCCGTCCGGCGGTCTCCGGCGTGCCTGCCCGGTCGGCGCTCGCCCCGGTGTCGCAGGAGGTGCCGGCCACCCTGGTCGGCATGGATCGGGAGACCGACCTCGCCGTGCTCAAGGTCGGGTTGACTGGCTTGCCCTTCGCCCGTCTGGGCAACTCCGATTCTCTGACGCCGGGCCAGGTCGTCCTCGCGTTCGGCAGCCCGTTCGGTCTGGCGAGCAGCGTCACCATGGGGGTCATCAGTGCCGTTGGACGGCAGCTGCAGGATGAAGACCGGATGATCTACATCCAGACCGATACGCCGATCAATCCGGGAAACAGCGGCGGGCCGCTGGTGACCGCCGAGGGTGTGGTGGTGGGGATCAATACGATGATCTTCAGTCAGTCCGGAGGCAGCGAGGGGATCGGGTTTGCGGCGCCGGGCAATATCGTGCGCTTCGTGTACCAACAGATCCGGGCCAATAAGCGGGTGCGGCGGGGGGAGATCGGGGTATTCGCGCAGACCATCACTCCGGCGCTGGCCTCGGGGCTCCGGTTGTCACGAGAGTGGGGCGTCGTGCTGGGTGACGTCTATCCCAACAGCCCCGCGGCCAAGGCCGGTCTCCGCATCAACGACGTGATCCTCTCAGTCGAGGGGAAGCCGATGGAGAACGGTCGGCAGTTCGACGTCACCGTCTATCAGCGTCCGGTCGGAGATACGGTAGACATCGAGGTGGGACGGGGGCTGCAGCGGCTGCCGTTGCGGGCGGTGGTCGTCGAGCGCCGGGACGATGCCGATCGCTTCCGAGATATGGTCACACCGGAGCAGAACCTCATCGCGCGACTCGGGATTCTCGCACTGGAGGTCACCCCGCAGGTCGCCTCGGTCATTCCGGGCCTTCGTGCGCCACATGGAGTCGTGGTCGCCGGGGTGGCCATCGCCTCGGAGGGCGCAGCGGGGCCGCTACCCGGCGACGTGATTCACGGGGTGAACGGCGCTTCGGTCAGAACGATCGGCGATCTCCGCACCGCCATCGCACAGATCCCCGCCGACTCGGGAGCGGTGCTCCAGGTGGGCCGGCAGGGACGCCTGCGCTTCATTACGGTGACGCTGGAGTAACCTAGTTCTGAGCACCTTGTCGAGGACCATCGATCGGTAGCCCGCTGGGCACCCGCATGGGAACCAGGTGACCCAGATTGCGTGCGGCGGGATCGGTCAGCGCCTTCATGAACTCGGTCACCTCATCGACGATCTGAGGAGTAAACTTGACGCCACTGAGCAGGATGTCGCGCGTAGTCAGGATAGCCGCCTTGTTTCCGAGTACGGTGTTCCGCAGCAACGGCTCCAATTGCATCGGGTTGTAAGCCCCAAGCTTCAGGTCTGACTCGCTGTAGTGGTCTATAAACTCTCGCAGGTCTATGATGGCTCCGTCGTGCCCATAGGGAGCCGTCAGCTCAACGTTCCGCAGCGGTGGTGTGCGAAAGGCGTAGCGTTCGGCTGAATTCCCGGTCACCAACTCTCGGCCGAAGTCATCCAGGCCACTCACGCCTCCCTTGCCGGGCCCGATCTGGGCCACGGCCACGTTGTGAAATTTGTTGTCGGTGAGCGCGGGCCCGTTGTGGCATATCGAGCAACGGGCGCTCATGAAGTTCTTGGCCCCCTGCAGCTGCATCGGGGTTAGCGCCTTGTCGTTGCCGGCCAGGAAGACGTCCCAGGGCGAATTGTTGAACGCCAGCGCGGAGGTTAGAAACCCCGCGATCGCATTGCTGGCGTGGGCGAAGGTCATTTGGTCGAATCGCTGGCGGGGGTACGCCTGTTCGAACAACCTGCGGTACTCCGGGATACCACCCAGCCGCACCATCAATGCTTGCCAGACCTGCTCCGGATGGTCGTCGCTGATGGCCGCCAGCTCGTTGCCCCCGGTGGCCCGCATCTCCTCCCGGGACACGACCGGGAAAAGCGGCAGGGCCGACAGCGGGCCGAACTCGAAGACGCCGCGCATGCCTGGGGTCAGCGCCGGACCAGCCGGCGTGTGCAAGACCCCGAACTCATCCTCGAACACCCGGCCATCCCAGAACAGAGGCTGAAGCGCAAACAGGTTGAATGCCGCGGGGGCGTTCCGAGGAATGAACAGGTTGTCCGGATGCACCCGGTGCGCGCCGAGGCCAGTGGCTCCCTGCCCGATGGATAGACTCCGGGCGTCGCCTAACCCGAGTGAAGGCAAATGGCATGTCATGCACGATATGTCGCGGTTCCCGCTGAGGATCTTGTCGAAGACCAGCGCCTGGCCAAGCCGGACCAGGGCTGGGCGGACCTGCCCAGGCCGCCCCAGCGCCGTGATGCCGCGGCCGGCAGTCAGCAGCCGAACCTCGGCGGCCAGCGCATTCTTCTCTGACTTCGACATTTCCGGCGCGGCTCCGGTCTCCGGAGCGGTCGCATCGTCCTCGCCGCACCCGAAAAGCCCGATCAGCGTGGCGGATGCGGCCAGCACGCCAATCACGGCGTTGGCCCTCATGCGGACCTACCCTTCCTCTTGGTCGGCAGGGTGATATCGAAGGAGACTACGCAAACAAGGTGTCCTGTATACAGTAAATCGCAATACTCCCCCAACTCCGGACATGCGCCGGGCTCGGCCGGCGTCCAAGGGTGCTCTTCCCCAGCGCGGGAACGAGGGCTATCGTGTCTCACCTCGTCCCGCCACCATCAATGACCGTAATCGACCCCGACCGCTGGCACGCGCTGGAGCCGCTCCTCGATGAGGTGCTGGAGCTTGCGCCGGAGGAGCGGGGCTCCTGGATCCAGCAGCTGTCGACCCGCTCGCCCGAGCTGGCCGCGGACCTGTCCGTGCTCCTCGGTGGCGAGGATGCGGCCGACGGGAGCGGCTTCCTGGCGGCACCGCTGGACGTGAGCCTGTCAGGACTCACGCTGGGTGCCTACCGCCTCGAGCGTCCTCTGGGTGAGGGCGGGATGGGCTCGGTGTGGCTGGCCTCCAGGGTTGATGGTCGCTTCGAAGGCAAGGCGGCGGTCAAGATTCTGAACCTGGCCCTGCTGAGCGGGGCGGGGCAGGAGCGGTTTCGGCGCGAGGGATCGGCACTGGCCCGAGTATCGCATCCCGGGATCGCGAAGCTGCTGGATGCTGGTCTCAGCGGAGCCGGCCAGCCGTACCTGGTGCTGGAGTACGTCGAGGGCCAGCCGATAGATGCCTTTGTCCGGGAGCGCCGCCTTACTCACGCCGACTGCATCCGTCTCGTGCTTCAGGTGTTTGCCGCGGTCGGGCACGCTCACGCCCACCTGATCGTTCACCGCGACCTCAAGCCGTCGAACATCATGGTTACGCCTGATGGAGTGGTGAAGCTGCTCGACTTCGGCATTGCGAAGCTGCTCGACGGCGAGAGCGGGAGTGACCGCTCGGCCCTGACGATCGATGGCGCCCGGGTCCTTACCCCGCGATACGCGGCGCCGGAACAGGTGCGTGGCGAGCCACTCACCATCGCCGCTGATATCTACTCCCTCGGCGTGCTGCTGTATCTCATGCTGTCGGGCCGCCATCCCACTGCGGAGGGTTGCCGGACGCCGGCCGAGAGCATCCGGGCGCTGCTCGAGACCGAGCCGGCCTCTCTGCCTCTGGGCGACCTGGACAACATTCTCGCCAAAGCACTGCGGAAGACCCCCGGGCAGCGCTATCCCACCGTCGCGGCGTTTGCCGACGACCTGGAACGCTATCTCCTGCACGAGCCGGTCAGCGCCCGGGCCCACTCGCTCGCCTATCGGGTAAAGAAGTTCGCCCGGCGCAACCGCACGGCCGTCATCGCTGGGGCCATTACGGGCGCGGGTCTGATCGGCGCGACAATCTTTTCACTGGGCCAGATGCGGTATGCCCAGCAGCAGCGCGACGATGCACGTGCCCAGCGCGACAACGCCGTGTACCACGAGCGCCG
>DATMDQ010000173.1:0-4147 GCA_035557715.1 Gemmatimonadales bacterium | reverse complement strand
GCATCCACTCCGTCGAAGCCCAGCTCATCAAGCAACCGGATCATGACATCCTTGGCCCGCTTATCGTCGCCCGCCACCGGCAGGGCGATCCGGCCGGCCGCCCCCTTGGGCTTGCCCCGCTCCAGCAAGTGACGCGCGTAGATGTTGTTGAACGCCTTGACCACCGGACGGCCCAGCTGGTCGGATGTCCAGCGGCTCTCGGTGGTGCCCCTCTCGATCGGGTCGATTCGGCCATCGCGCTGCTTGGGGTAGTAGTTGCCGGTGTCCACCACGACCACGTCGTCGGGCACGCCCTCGAATAGATTGGCCGGCAGCTTCGGGACGTTCTTCATGGGGATGGTGACGATGACCACGTCCCCCGCCCGTGCCGCCTGCTCCACCGTCACCGGTTTCGCGCCGGTCTCCTTGGCCAGCGCGGCCAGCGAAGCCGGCCCCCGCGAGTTGGCGATGGATACCTCGTGCCCCAGGGCGGTCAGGCGCCGCGCCAGGGTGCCGCCGATCTGTCCCGCGCCGATGATTCCGATCCTCATATCTCCTCCCTATGGATACGCGCTTCTGGTTTGCTCTCTCGCCCGGGTGGGGAGCGCCAGGCGCTTCGTCCGGAACAGCCTGCCGCTGAATACGGACGGGTTCACCGGAAGCTCGGACCCATGGACGCTCGAGCTCGGCGACGTTTCCGCCCGTCCCGGAACCATAGCCGCTTTCTCAGGCATCGCGGCGAGGTCTTTTCGGAGCCACTGGACCGCGGTTCGGAACCGTTCTGGCCCCGATCCGCACGCCTTGAAGGTCCGCCCGGCGCCACTTCGATCTAGGTCGGAGCGATTCTGCGATCGCGTCGGAGGCGGTGCCGGCTAACCCGGACCGATTGTCGCCCCATGCGGAGCGATTGCCGCGGAGCTCGGAGTCGTTGCAGCGAAGATCGGAGTTATTTCAGCACCGCTCGGAACTATTTTCGCATCGTTCGTCGCCTTCTCACTCCCGCGCAAACGTCCCCGGGATCAGACAAACTATCTGTCCACTTGAACGGACAGATCTTGAAATTCTGCACCGCCCGCGGAGGGCGCCACCGCCAGCCACCTGCGCGTATTCCCTGCCCCGTTCCCCATTGCGCCACGACTTCCGTCTCTGATGACCCGGCAATTCGTCAAATTCGACAATGGCTTGACGCTCGCTCTTTGAGCCCGTTGGGTCGCGCAGAATCCTCACACCACAACATCACACGCGTCACCCCTCGTCCGCTCTGCAACGCGTGGCACGATCTACGCCTTCCATCCTGCACGTCCACGTAGTCCGGCAGTCTCACGCAGTTCGCACCGCCACAGGAGAGGAGCGTCGTATGCAAACCACGATTCGTCGCAAGCTCGACATGGCCGGGCGCGCCCGCGATTTCTGCCGGACGCACCCCGATGCCACCAACTCGGGCTACACCGGCGCCGTCGCACGGCTCGAG
The DNA here is from genome assembly GCA_035557715.1 of Gemmatimonadales bacterium. Lineage (GTDB taxonomy): Bacteria > Gemmatimonadota > Gemmatimonadetes > Gemmatimonadales > GWC2-71-9 > CAVVWJ01. The sequence goes on along the minus strand of DATMDQ010000173.1, from coordinate 2,697 downwards.
GATCGGCTGGCCCGGGCCGAAGCGCTCGCCGACCAGCAGCTCGCCGGCCAGTTGGCCGTGTCCGGCGCCGTCGTCAACAAGCAGCAGCTTCGCCAGGAGATCTTCAACGGCATCGGCCTCCTGGCCGGCCTGGCCAAGCCCGCGGCTCGGGAGGAGCCCGACCTCGCGGCGGGAATCACCCGCACCCCCCTGAAGCTCAACAATCAGGGCTTCCTCACCGGTGCCAGGGTGGCCACCGCAACCGCAACCACCCACAAGGACCTGCTCATCCGCTACGGCATGCCCGAGACCTTCCTCGAGGAGCTCGGCGCCGCGCTGGACCGGTTCGAGCAGGCCCTGAACCAGAAGCACAACGGCCGAGCGGCCCACGTCGGCGCCCGGGCCGAGCTGGAGGCGGTGACGTCCGAGGTCATGCTGATCGTCCGCCAGCTCGACGCGCTGAACCGGTTTCGCTTCCGGAGCGATGCCGAGTCGCTGGCTGGGTGGAAGAGCGCCCGGGACGTGGCCTGGCCGTCGGTGGCGGAGCCGGGGGAGATCGAGAAGCCTGCGGCGTGAGGCGAGCGGTAAGGCGGTACGGCGGTACGGCGGTACGTAGAGTGCAGGTTCGGGTGGTAGTGCGCTGAGTCGGTGGGAGTTGCCGGGGTTTGTCGGGCTAGCTCGGCCCTAGTTCGAAACAACGTGCAACGCTGTTTCTATCGGCTCACCGCACTGCCCCCATTTCCCGCCGCCCCGCTGACCGCCTGTCCGCCCGTCCGCCCGTTACGGGAACGTCACGGTCGCATTGTTGGAGCACACGGTCGTTCCCGTCTGGCACACCTTATACGTGTACTGGTTCGCTCCGGGAAGGCTCCGCGAGTTGGTGTACACGCCGTCGTTCGTCTGAGCGGTCAAAAAGACTCCATTCCGATACACGTCCACGCTGGCCCCCTGCGCGCCGCTCCACTTCAGCGCCATGTACTGCTTGGTGGCGTCCACCAGGCCCGTGACGCTCAACACGATGGATGAAGGCGGCGGCGGAGGCGGCGGCGGGGCTGCTCCAAACTGTACGGTAGCCTCGTTCGAGCAGACCGTCGTTCCCGCCTGGCACACCTTATAGATGTACTGGTTCGCTCCGGGAAGGCTCCGCGAGTTGGTGTACACGCCGTCGTTCGTCTGGAGCGTCAAGAAGACTCCATTCCGATACACATCCACGCTGGGCCCCTGCGCTCCGCTCCACTTCAGCGCCATGTACTGCTTGGTGGCGTCCACCCGGCCAGTCACGCTCAGCACGATGGATGTCGGAGCGGCGACCGCGACGGTCCGGGTTACCGTTGCCGTGGCATGATCGTCGTCGGTGGCAATGAGAGTGACCTCGTAGGGGCCTGCCGCCCCGTAGGTATGGCCTGGATTCCGAACCGCCGACCCGGATCCATCACCGAAATCCCAGCTGCGCTCTTCTACTGTGCCGTCCCCATCGGTGCTGCCATCGGTGAAGGTACAAGTGAGGCCACTGCAGGACGAGGTGAAGGCGGCGGTCGGTGCGTTGTTCGGTGGTGGCCGCGTGACGGTGATTTCATGGCTGGCCGTTCCAGTCATGTCGGTATCATCAGTGACGGTGAGCGTAACGTCGTGAGGGCCTTCGAGCGCGTAGGTGTAGGTCGGGCTGGGCTCCGACGAGGTGCCGGTGTTGTCGCCGAAATCCCAGGCCCAGGCAGTCACGCTGCCTTCGTCCGTGCTGCCGTCGGTGAAGGTGCAGGTGAAGCCGGTGCAGCTCCAGGTGAAGCTCGCAACCGGCGCAGCCGGGGGTGGCGGTGGCGCCACCGCGATGGTCTTTGACAGGGTCCCGGTGGCGGCGCCATCATCGGTCACGGTCAACCTCACCTCGTAGGACCCCGCGGCCGCGTATGTATGATCCGGGTGCCGCTCACTCGAGCTCTCGCCGTCACCGAAATCCCAGCTCCATTCTTCCACTGTGCCGTCCCCATCGGTGCTTCCGTCGGTGAATGCACAGGTGAGGCCAGTGCAGCTGGCCTGGAAGGTCGCCGTGGGCGAGGCGTTCGACGGGGGATCCGGCTCCGAGGCCGAGCCAACCTTGACGATCTTCGCCACCGAAGGCACCCCGTTCTCGCTCAGAAGGAAGAGCATGTAGTGCCCCGGCGGGGTGACATTGTGGCTGGTCGGCGCGGTGATGGTCAGCGATCCGCTCTGCCGGCTGAACGACAGCCGCTGAAACCGCTGATTCATGTCGAAGGCGTGGGTCGTGGAGCCCAGGCGGATCAGGCTCACTTTGTCGATGGTACTGGCCTGGGGAGTAACGACCCTGAAGGAGGTGCCGTAGCCGACCAGTGAGGGGGCCGCGGAGATGGTTGGGCGCGGCCCCTTGAACAGGTACGGTGGCGAAAACAATTCAGCAGTCAGCTCGTCGGGTGTGCCCGTATTGTTCCCGCTGCCGGCATGGAGGATACGGCCGTCGGGGAGCAGAACGGACGTCGAGTGATAACCCCGGGCCACCGTGCCGCTCCGCAGGGTCGTCCAGTTCCCTGTTACCGGGCTCCAGATCTCGGCGGCACGCGCCGCCTGGGAGAGATCGTTCCATCCCGTGCCCCCGGTGCCCCCGGTAACGAGAATCTCGCCGGTGGGAAGCACAGTTGCGTTCAGGTGTCTCCGGGGGAAGGCCATCGCACCGGTCCACTGCCAGGCCGGCGCCGCCGAGTTGAG
>DATMDQ010000172.1:0-56322 GCA_035557715.1 Gemmatimonadales bacterium | reverse complement strand
ACTGCACACATCGGTCAGGATGGCTTCAGGCTCGAGGGCAGAGGCGAGCTGAACAATCAGATCGAGCGTCGCGCGCGGCGGCACGGCGAGCACGATCAGGTCCGCGCCGCGCACCGCGGTGGCCGGCGTGTCCGCCAGCTCGGTGATGGCCGAGGCCTTGAGTGCCTGGATGCCCTCGGAGCGCTCGGGCGAATAACCCACCCCCCGCCGGACACCTGCCAGGCGAGCCTGCCAGGCCAGCGAGCCCCCGATGGCGCCGAGGCCGATCACCGCGAGAGAAGTTGGGCGCACCTACTCAAGCCTCGAGAGACTGACCACGTTGCCCGAGGTCAGCAAAGAGTGTACTGATATGGCACCCGAATGGGAGCGGCGTGCATGGCAAGGATCCTGATCGTGGAAGATAGTCCGGACAACATGAAGCTGTTTCGAACCATCCTCACGCTCAAGGGCCACGAGGTGACCGGGCTCTCTGGAGGTGACGGCTTGCTCGACGCCATCCAGGAGGGCTCGCCCGATCTCGTCTTGATGGACATCCAGCTTCCGGGCAGGGACGGCTTTGCGCTGTTGCAGGAGATCAGGCAATCGCCTCGGCCTAAAGTGCGGGTGATCGCCCTGACCGCCCACGCCATGACCGGCGACCGCGAGCGAGCCCTGGATGCCGGCTTCGACGGCTACATCACCAAGCCGATCGATATTCGAAACTTCCCCGAACAGGTGCAGCAGGCGCTACGGGGGGAACAGCCCGACCGATAGGCCGCAACGTTGCGGGGCTACATCAATGCCGCAACAGTGCCAGCGAGTGAGGGGCAAGGTTAACCTGGTTGCTGCCGGCTGAAATCTGCGAGCCCGAGGTATCCAGCAGCTCGGTCCAGACTCCCGGACGCTCTAGATTCGGGAGTGTAAACGGCTTGGACCGCCCTCCCCCGTTCAGTAAAAGCAGGATGGCCTCCTCCTTACCCGGCTTTCCTTCACGCTCGACCTGCCCTCCGGAGCCGCCCCGAATCAACATTCCCAGCAGATGGCTGCCGCTGTCGTGCCAATCGGCGTCGGTCATCGGCTGGCCGTCGGGTCTGAGCCAGGTGAGATCATCCCCGGCGTGAAAGAAGGTCCGGCGGCGCAGCAGAGGATTCGCGGCGCGAATGGCAAAAACCTTGCGAACGAATTCGAGAAAGTCCTGTTGTTCCCGGGAGGGCCGCCAGTCGATCCAGCTCACCGGACTATCCTGACAGTACGCGTTGTTGTTCCCTTGCTGGGTGCGGCCCAGCTCGTCGCCATGGGAGATCATCGGGGCGCCCTGGGAGAACGCCAGCGTGGCAAGAAAGTTCCGCTTGACCCGCTCCCGAATGTGCACCGTGCGCGGCAGGTCCGTGGGGCCCTCTACGCCCCAGTTCCGGCTGAGATTGTGGTCGCTGCCGTCGCGATTCTCTTCCCCATTTGCCAAGTTGTGCTTCTTCTCGTAGCTGACCAGGTCCTGCAGCGTGAATCCATCGTGGCAGGTGACGAAGTTGATGCTGGCCTGCGGTGCGCGCTGGCTGGCTTCGTACAGATCGCTGCTGCCGGCAAGCCGGGATGCGAGGCTGCCGATCTGCCCCGGATCTCCCCGCCAGAAATGGCGGATCGTATCACGATACTTGCCGTTCCACTCACTCCAGCCGGCCGGAAACCGGCCGACCTGGTAGCCATCCGGGCCCAGATCCCAGGGCTCGGCGATGAGCTTTACATCGGCAAGGATCGGATCCTGGCGCAGAAGCGAAAAGAATTCACTGGCTGGGCTGAACCCATTGTCCCCCCGCCCGAGGACCGGCGCGATATCGAAACGGAACCCGTCCACGTGCATATCCCGCACCCAGTACCTCAGGCTATCCAGCACTAGCTCGAGGCTCTGGGTCTTCCGCAGATCCACGGTGTTGCCGCAGCCGGTGTAGTCGGTATAGAGCCGGGGGCTTTCAGGATGGGGCCAGTAGTAAGTCGCGTTGTCGATCCCCCGAAACGAGAGCGTGGGACCGAGGTGACTGCCTTCGCCGGTATGGTTGTAGACCACGTCGAGGAGAACCTCGATGCCCTCCTGATGGAACTGCTTGACCATGGTCTTGAATTCGGTGACCTGGCTACCCGGCACACCGCCGCTCGCGGCGTAGCGGATATCGGGCGCGAAGTATCCGATGGAGTTGTATCCCCAGTAGTTGGTCAGCCCCTGCTCACTCAACCGCCGCTCCGCCGCGATGTGGTGGACTGGCAGCAGCTCGATGGCGGTGACGCCAAGGCCCTTCAGGTGGCGGATGATCGGGGTGGTGGCGAGTCCCAGATAGGTGCCCCGCAGATGCTCCGGGACGTCGGGATGAAGCTTGGTCATGCCCTTGACGTGAGCTTCGTAAATCACCGTTCTGTCCCACGCTGTCCGCGGCGAAGCATCATCGCCCCAGGCAAACGCCGAGTCGATGACCAGACTCTTCGGCATGGCTCCGGCGCTGTCCTGGGGATCGGGGATCAGATCGCGCTCGAGATCGGCACTTCGGAGCGGATAGCCGGATAGCCGGTCGCTCCACTCCATCGTGCCGCTGATGGCCCGGGCGTAGGGATCGAGCAGAAGCTTGGCCGGATTGAAGCGGTGACCCTGAGCGGGGGCATAGGCGCCGTGCATTCGGTATCCGTAGGCCTGGCCCGGGCGGACGCCCGGCAAATACCCGTGCCAGATATCCCCGGTTCGCTGCAGCTCATGACGAGCGGATTCGGTCGCGTCCGCCGGACTGGCGAAGAGGCAGAGCTCTACCCGGGTGCCATGCCGGGAGAAGACTGCGAAGTTGGTGCCCTTTCCGTCCCAGGTGGCACCGAGAGGCGCCGGCGATCCGATTGGTGGCAAGCTTCCTTTACTCGATCGTCTTAGAGAAGGAAAGAAGCTGTTTTTCGCGATTTCGTGATTGCTTTCTATTGCTCTACAGTTGTGGGCGGTTAACCCTTGCAGAGCGGATTCTGGCGAGGCCGCGGATGACCACGGCGAGGTTGACGACGGTCCAGGCCACCGTGAAGGCGATCTTCACGCGATCCGATGCCCGCTCGATCCCGGCGCCGAAATACACGGCGATGAAGAGTGCGTCCACTGCCAGGACCAGCCCGACCAGGACGAGGGCTTCTCGCTTGACGGTCACTTCCCTGCCCCAGGGTAGCGACTCAACGCTGAATCAGGATTACGCCCGCGATGACCAGGGCGGCACCCAGGAGCCGCACCAGCGTCAGCGAGTGGACCGGGAACCCGGCGAGTCCGTATTGGTCGAGCACCAGCGAGCTCAACATTTGCCCCGCCACCACGGCGGCGATGAGCGTGGCCGCGCCCAGTCTCGGGGCGAGCACGATGGCGGCCAGCACGTAGCCCGCACCGATGAGTCCCCCACTCCACTGCCACAGACTGGTGGTGGTCCACGCGCGTCCGAACGCCATCGGCGCGCGCATGAGCAACGCAATCGTTGCGAGTCCGGCGGTGCCCACCAGGAAGGAGACCAGTGCCGCGGCTACCGGCGAACCCAGTGCAGACCGCAGTTGCGCGTTGAGCCCGGCCTGCACCGGCAGGAGGGCTCCGGCGGCCAGGGCCAGCAGGAGAAAGGGGATCATCGCGCCGAGCTCAATTCTGACGGCCGCATGGCGTCCACCGCGAACGCCGCCCCAGTCACAACCCGGCGGTGGTAGTCGATCTGACCCAGGTGATACGCGAAGTGCGTCGCCAGGTGAATCAGATAATCACCGGTGGTCACCTTCGAGCCTGCGATAGTCTCGGGATACTCGGCCGTGACATCGGGCTCCGGTTCCCGGGACAGCGCCGCCTTCACCCCGGCCCGGGCTGCTTCGATCTCACTCAGCAGCTGCGACCGCGGTACATCCCGGCGCGCGAACTCCGCGGCCCGGTCCCTCACGTACCCGGTCTGCCCCAGGTGCGCTCCGATGTAGTGTTGCAGGTTCCCAGCCAGGTGCAGGGCCAGGGTACCGGCCACGTTGGAGATGCCCGGCACCTCCAGCCACAGTCCGCGCTCGTCGGGATAGGCCTCGACTTCACGGCGCAGGGTACCCAAGTCGCGGTCCAGAATGGTGGCAACCGATCGCAGCAGAGAGAAGCTCAATGTGCGGCTTCGTGGCTGGTCGCGCGATGATCCTGCCGCTGAAAGGCCAGGAACTGATGGATCGCGGCGATGGCGGAAGAATCTGATGTCCTGAGGCGCACTTGCCCCCCGCCCGGAAGCGTGTCGGCCAGGTAGCGGATCCGGGACCGTCGGGCCGCCATCACGGCGGTTCCGGGGACCTCCCGAGCGTGGACCAGCCCGGGAAGCGCAAAGTCGCCCTTCCCGAACGCGGCAGCGATCCTCTGCATGTGCGATCTGATCTGGGCCACGCCTGCGCTGTCGCCGGGATCGCGCTGAAGACTGATGCGCCCGCCGTCGGGCAGCGACTCGAACTGGTGGAGGGAGGTGTATTGATCGACGCCCATGGCCACCTGCCCCCGGGCCTGGACCAGCGCGAAGGCGCTGTCGCCGGAATCGCCGTCCGGTCTCTGAGTCGAGCTATTCCGCTCGGGGCGATCGACGCAGGCAACCAGCAGCAGAATCAGCAGAGCGGCGCGACCCATTCGGCGTTCCTGTCAGTCTTCCAGCTCGATCTTGGACATTTCCCGCTCGTGCGCCCCCTGGCGGAGCCGGCGGAAGACCGATTCGAGGAGCTCGACGCCCAGCAGCAGGGCTACGGTAACGAGTGTGAGTACAATGGCGCCCGTGAGGTGACCGAGTCCGATCATGGCGCCGAGCGAGGCCAGCACCCAGATCACGGCCGCCGAGGTGACTCCGACGACCGCGCCCTCCCGGGCCAGGATCACGCCCCCACCCAGAAATCCGATTCCGGTGACCACCTGGGCCAACACCCGGGTCGGGTCTACCCGGTCGCCCTCGAAGGATGCTCCCAGCGCGACGAACAGCGCGGTACCCATACAGATGAGAATACTGGTGCGGATGCCCGCGGCCTTGCCCCTGAGCTGCCGCTCGAGACCAATGATGCCACCGCAGAGGATGGCTGTACCGAGGCGCAACCAGAATGCGGGGGAGTTGGGGTCGAGCGCATCGAACACAGTTATTTTCGCTGGCGCTGCAGGAGCGGGGCCTTGGCGCCGAAGACCTGTTCGTCCACCCATCGAAGGAGCGCGCCGTCCAGCTCCACGAGCTCCTGCCCGGGAACATGCGGCAGCACCGGCCGGCGCTTGCCCTCATTCATCAGATACCACATGGGAGGGACCGCTTCGACACCTCGGCGCTCGTTGGCGATCTGGGCGTCGTAGGAGACGAAGTGAAATTCCCGGCCCCGATGGCTGAGGCGGCGCTGCTCGACTTTATGGGTGCTCACGGAAGACTCGCTTGGAATGATATGTAGGAGCGGACCACGACCCCGCTGGCCGTAATCTAATCGTACTTAGCCCCCACCGAGCACGATCTGATCGCGATCCAGCATCTCGGGATGCTCCCCCAGCCAGCGGAGCACCCGCTCTCGGACCTGCTCTTCGGTGTCCGTGGCGGTGGCCGGGAACCGGGTCAGAGCCGTCCCCGCGATGGTCACGTACCACTGGGGAGCCCGATCACTGCCAAGCACCTCGCCGGACATGGTTTGGCCTTCGCTCAGCGAGGCCGTAACCTGCTTCCCCTGATAGCTGACAGTCACCTGATCCATGGTTCCTCGATGCTCAACGCGGGGAGCCCCCGTTCCGCGGACGGCCCCGGCCGCCCCGCTGGCCTGGCCGCGCGGAAGGTGAGCGCTCGGAGGGGCGGCTCCCTTGTGCGGTCCGGCGCGCCTCTTTCGCCTTCGACCGGGCCCGGTCCTCCGCCTTCTTTGCCCGGATCGCGGCGATTCGTTCCGCCAGCGGCACCTCGAACCGGGCTTCCGGCTTGGCCGTGTAATCGAAGTCCGGAACGGTGATCCGCGGGAGGCGCCTTCCTACCACCCGCTCGATGCCGCGCAGCTCGCTCTCCTCGTCGGGGGAAACCAGGGTAAAGGCGTCACCCGTCAGTTCCGCCCGAGCGGTCCGCCCCACCCGGTGAATGTAGTCCTCGGCCGCCTTCGGCACGTCGAAGTTGACCACGTGGCCCAGGGCCTCGACGTCGATTCCCCGGGCGGCGATATCCGTGGCCACCAGCACCCGATACTTCCCGCTCTTGAACCCGGCCAGAGCCTCGGTACGCTGCGATTGAGAGCGATTGCCATGGATCCGCTCCGCCTTGATACCATGGCGCGCCAGGTAGTCGGCCAGCCGGTTGGCCCGATGCTTGGTGCGGGTGAAGACCAGCGCCTCCTGCATCTCCCCCCGCTGAAGCAGGGCCACGAGCAGCGCGGATTTGAGCTCCTGGGGTACCGGGTAGACCGCCTGGGTGATCCCCACTGCCGGCGCCGGCTTCCGGTCGAGCTGGATCGACTCCGGGTTCCGGAGCATCTCGCGGGTAAGCATCAGGATTGGGGCCGGCATGGTGGCGCTGAAGAAGAACGTCTGCCGCTTCTGGGGCAGGTGCCGGAGCACCCGCCGGATGTCGGGGAGGAAACCCATGTCCAGCATGCGGTCCGCCTCATCCAGCACCAGATACTCGATCCCCGCCAGCTTGGCGTACGGCATTCGGAAGTGGTCGAGCAGCCGCCCGGGAGTGGCAACCATCACGTCCACTCCACTGCGGAAGGCGTGCTCCTGCGGGCCCATCCCGACACCACCGAAGATGGCAGCGCCCGTGATCGGCGTATGCACGGCCAGGTCGTTCAGATCTTCGAGGATCTGGGCCGCGAGCTCGCGCGTTGGCGTCAGCACGAGCGCGCGGGTGACGCCTCGAGGCCGGCTGACCAGCTTGTGCAGAATAGGCAGGAGAAACGCGGCAGTCTTGCCGCTCCCGGTCATCGCGCACGCGAGCACGTCCCGCCCCGCCAGAGCGGGAGGTATGGCCGCCTCCTGAATCGGGGTCGGCCGGGTAAATCCGAGCTCCTTGATTCCCTTCAGAAGATCGGGATGAAGCTTTAAGCTGCTGAATGGCACTAAGTCCTCGTATCGTCGTGCGGGTGGCTGGCGTCAGTCGGACTCGCGCCGGACTGCCGGGCCGGCCGCTGCACCAAAGGTGACATCCACGGTGTAACCGTCGGCGTGGATCAATGCGCCGAGCAGCCGCCGGGCACTTTCTTCAGCGTGGGCCGTGACCCCTAGCTCCCCCGCGGCACTGATCAGCTGTTGCCGGGCCAGAAAGTAGATGGTATCCCGATCGGCGGGGCGGAAGGGATTCCACAGCCCGCTGCGCTCATCGTACGTCCGCAGCTGGGTCACTTCGACACCGAGCACCTTCGCCGGTGGCAGAACCACGTGTACCTGGTGCTCCCGCTGGTCGATCTCCACCTGGGTTCCACTGTCGAGATCGATCCCGGCCATCACCTTCCCGGTGACCACCACGAGGGACCGCTTGGTGGAGCCAAGACGCCGATTCTCGTACACCACGACGTCGCGGACCGTCGTTTCGCTGGTGACCAGCTGAGCCACCGCCCGTATCCGCTCCACCACGACGCCATGCGTAACCGTCGTCTCGCCTCGACCCGGCAGCAAGTCGCGGGTCAGAGGAGCGAAGCGTTGAATCGCAAGACCGATGAGAAGGAGTGCCCCGCCGAGGAGGAGGAGGGAGATGAGAATCGCCGCAACCGGCCGCCGGGGCCGTGACTCGGCCATGCCGCTGCTCAGAACTCCCGGCGCTTCATGTCCTTGAACAGTCGCCTGGTCTCAGCATCTTCTTCAGTGGGTTTCTGCCGCAGGGTGGAGTCGAACTTTGCCGCGCGATCGGCCTTGGGGGGAACCACTTTCTCGGCGTTCTTCTTGGCCAGCGCGGCTATCCGCTGATCTTCACGCTTGGACATCAACACCTCCAAAAATTTGCCCGGGGCTAGAAAGCCGGCCGTTGCGCCTGCTCGATGCTTTGAGCGAGCTCGTTGGCCGCTTCCTTGAGGCCGGCCAGCTCCCGGTGTCTCCCACTCATGGCACCAGTCCGCAGGTCTCCACCCAGCCCGCGGCTCATCTCCGTCGCCCTTCGAATGCGAAATCGCTCCTGAAAGCCCTTGTAGTCGTCCCCGCCCGCAGCGCTCAAGAGGCCCCAGAGGCGGAGCCGCACATCGTCGAGGGCGCTCTTGAAATCCTCCAGCTCCTGCACCGCGGTCTGGCCTCGTGCCAGCTGCCCCTCGACGTCGCTCAGCGTGGTATTGAGGGTGGCTATCTGCTCGAGAAAGCTTGGCTCCGCCATCAGCCCTCCGTCGCCGTGGTGGATCTCGCTGCCGTGGGCGTAAAGAATCCTTGTGGTTGCACCGGGGCAAGGCCCGGGGCAGCAAGCTATCTCCCCAGGAATCCTCTACTACTACTTCAGGTATAGGGATCTAAGTGTCTACCAATGAGCCGTTTACCGTCATGCAGCCTCTCGGTAGAGCCGGGCCCCCAGATAGCCTCCGGCGAGTGAGGCCACCAGCCCGCCGATGCTGCTCGCCCCCACCAGCGACCAGGAGTAGTACCCCATGAATGCATAGGATGCGTAGGCCGCGTGGGACGCGAGCCAGATGACAAACGCGGCGGTAAGTGCGGTGCGAGGGCCGGGGCCGAGACGGGGGCGGATGGCCGCGTAGACCCATACCGTCAGGATCCCCAGAATGAAATCCACGGCGACCCAGCCCATTGTGCCCGACGAGGCCTTGGCGAGGAGTCCAGGGTTGAGCGCCTCGGTCTCGACCATCCAACGATCACCGAGCAAGAAGCCATTGGTGGTTGCATCGATGACATTCATGACCAGACCGGCGGCGAGACCTCCAACGATGACACGGGACGAGTTCAGTTGCGCCATGCTGCCCTCCAGAGTCCGTCTAGTGGGACTGCAAGGAAGCACCGTATCCGCGGGCCGTGGCCGCGGCGAGGAAGACCATGACGATGACGATCCCGGCCTGCGCAAAACTGATGCGGGCCAACCGCCGAGCCCCGCTGGTGTCGGGCTGCTCGCCTCGTGCCATTTGCCTGCGCCACCCGATCAGCGTGATCATGGGCATGATTTCCAGGGCCAGGATGATGGCGAAGAACGCCATCTTGCCCAGGAACATGTGGTTGTGGAAGTAGTAGGTGGTGTCTTTTTCCAGCCCCGCAAGGAGCCGCCAGAGGCCGGTGCCGAGCCACAGCGCGGCGGCTAGTGCCCAGAAGTTGTCGGCCAGGAAGACGGAGCGAAGACCGGCGGGATCGAGACGGGACGTGAGCGCCCGTCCCCGGGCCCAGACGGCACCCAGCCCGACCCCAAGCCCGAGCAGGTGAAGGCCCGCCAGAAATAGCCGTGTCATCAGCCGCAGTCAATCAAAGTCGGCCTTGGCTCCCGGGGAGCGCGGGGTCTCGCGACCGGCGCCAGAGCGTAATCAGCATGGCTCCAAGATTCGCGATGGCACAGCCCGCGCCGACCAGGATCAATCCACGGGCCATGTACCGGAGCACAGTGAGCCGGTTGATGTCGATCACCACCAGCAGCAGCTTGGCGCTGAGTAAGGCCGCGGCAGTCGAGAACAACATCAGCTGAAGCAGAAGCAATGGGCGATATCCCATGCCGGCGTAGAGCCAGTACAAGGCGAGCCCGACCAGCAGCCAGGCCAGAAGGGCGGTCCGGGTGCTCTGCCCCAGCGGAAACTCCCGGATAAGCGGCACCACGAGAAGCCCCAGGGCCGCAAGCGTCAGGAGTAGCTTCCAGCTGGCCCCCCACAGCTCGCGGGTTGAGGCATCTTCGGCAGTATGGAGGACCGGTTCCTTGTCCACTTTTCCTCGCTGGTCGTGGTCGCCCGAGGTCTGCGAGTGCCGGGGGCCGCTCCATACTACGTTCGTGCGCTCACTTGCGAAACGCCCCCGCGCTGAAAGCTGCCCTCAACAGCAGGCCGGAGGTAGCCTTGGAGACGGTAAGGACAGAAGGCCCTCGCGTGGGCCGTTTAGGGCCCGGGCCCGGCATCCGATACTTTTGACAGATGAAACCACCCCCCACCAGGACCAGCCTGGGCCAGGAACGCATCCGCACGGTCATCGTGGAGGACCACGACCAGATCGGCTGCCTGGTTGCCCGCCGGATCGCCCAGGTGATCCGGGAGCGCCGCGCCGCCGGGAAGCGCCCGGTCCTCGGCCTGGCCACCGGCTCGACGCCCATCGGGGTGTACCGCGAGCTGATTCGGATGCACCGGGACGAAGGGCTCAGCTTCACCGACGTCATCACCTTCAATCTCGACGAATACTACCCGATGGACCCGGGCAGCATTCACTCTTACCATCGCTTCATGTGGGAGAACCTGTTCTCCCGGCTCGATATTCCGCCGGCCAATGTCCACATCCCCCGGGGAGACGTGCGGCGAGATGAGGTGGAGGCCGAGTGCCGGCGCTACGAAGACGAGATTCGCGAGGCCGGAGGCATCGATCTGCAGCTGCTGGGCATTGGCCGTACCGGCCATATCGGGTTCAACGAGCCCGGGTCTGGCGCCGAGAGCCGCAGCCGGGTCGTGACCCTCGATCTGGTGACTCGCAAGGACACCGCCGCGGACTTCTTCGGGGAGGAGAACGTGCCGCGGGAAGCGATCACCATGGGGGTCGCAACCATCTTCGACGCCCGCGAGATCCTGATGCTCGCCACCGGAGAGCACAAGGCGGACATTGTGCACCGGGCGGTCGAGGGCGAGGTCGATCACGAGGTCGCCGCCACCTTCCTGCAGCAGCACCCGAACACCACCTTCTATCTCGACGGCCCTGCGGCCGCAGCGCTCACCCGCGTGGCCACCCCATGGCTACTCGGGCCGGTGGAGTGGACCAGCGGCCTCGTAGTGCGGGCCGTAGTTTGGCTATCGCACCAGAGCGGCAAAGCCATCCTCAAGCTGACTCAGAAGGATTACGCCGAGCACCAACTCTCGTCTCTGGTGGCCCGCTACGGCTCGCCCGGCGCGCTCAATGGGGAGGTGTTCAATGCGCTCGGCGCCAAGATCCGGGGCCGCTCGAAGCTGCCGCGAGGGAAACGCATCATCTGCTTCTCGCCGCACCCGGACGACGACGTGATCTCCATGGGTGGCATCCTGCACAAGCTGGCGGTGAACGGCAACGACATCACCGTCGCATACATGACCAGCGGCAACCTGGCCGTGTTCGACCACGACGTGCGCCGACATGTCGATTTCTTGCGGCGCCTGGCCCTGCAGCAGCCCCTCTCGAAGGATGCCGCCCGGGATCTGAGCGCGCGGATCGACCAGTTTCTGGCGGGCAAGCAGGCAGGAGACGTGGACATTCCGGAGGTGCAGGACACCAAACGGATCATCCGGGAGTCCGAAGCGGTGGCCGGCATCCGGACGCTGGGGCTCGATGAGCGGGCCGCACGCTTTCTCGACCTCCCCTTCTACCGGACCGGCAAAGTCCGGAAGGATCCAATAGGCGAGGACGATGTCGCCATCGTGCGGGCGATGCTGGACCAGATTCGTCCCGATCTCGTGTTCGTCGCCGGCGACCTCTCCGACCCGCACGGGACCCACCGGCTCTGCAAGGAAGCGGTAGAGCGGGCACTGGAGCAGGCCGTCTTCGCCGGGCTGGCCCGGCCCGAAGTCTGGCTCTACCGCGGAGCCTGGCAGGAGTGGCCCGTCACCGAGGCCACCTGGCTGGTGCCGCTGTCACAGGAGGAGCTTCGCCTCAAGATCCAGGCGATCTTCAAGCATCAATCACAGAAAGACACGGCTCCGTTCCCAGGACCGGACGAGCGGGAGTTCTGGCAGCGGGTGGAGGCGCGGAACAAGGGGACGGCCGCGGAACTCGACCGCCTTGGGCTGGCGGAGTACTTCGCGATGGAGGCCTACGTGGTGGAGCCTTATCTCGGCACGGAGTCAGCCGCGGGCAGCAGCTCCCAGCGACCGTAGACCGACACCCTATGCGCGCCCGCGAATCTTCGCCACCCACCACCTGAGACCCACGAAGAGGAAGCGCCAGTCGTGCAGGAACTCGGGCGGCTTCCCCTCCACTGCGTGGCCGACGAACTGAAAGATCCAGCCGACCACGAAGAGCGCCAGCGCAACCATCCACAACCTGTCCACCCAGATAGCCGCGACGAACAATGGAATCGAGAGCGCGATCAGTGGAATGCCGAGGGTATGACAGAGCCGGTTGATCGGATGCTGGTGACTCCGTCCGTACTGCACGATCCATTCGTCCCAACTCTTTCCCCCTAGCATGAAGCCTCCTCGAGAAGGTCGAAACGACGGAACAGCGTTGGCCTACTCCAACACCCGATAGACGACCCAGTGCTGGGAGCCAGGTACGATGAACGGAGCCAGCGCATCCGAATGCGCGCGGAACTGGGGCCCCGCCATGCTCGCGAGCGCCGCCTCGAAATCGGCGAGGGACTCGAACGAATACTCATCCACAATGTGAGAAGCCGAGGGACCAACCAGGCCGGCTAGCAGACGCGCCCCCCGGGCCCGCCGGAACTCGGAGCTGGCGAACTTTTCAGCTCCCCAGGCTCGCATGGCTCTCACCGCCTCTCCCTGCTTGCCATAGACGATGTCGAGATGCCACTGGCAGATCAGCATACTTTCCCCCTGATCCCGGTCGGCGGAACGGCTACGAAATGAGCTGGCGGGCAAGGTCCTGAAGCTGACACGCATGCCGCGCCTCGTGCTGTCCCACGAAGAGCACCCACTGGTACAGGTTGAGGGTTCCGAGCGTCGGATGGGTCCGCGTGATCTGGCCCAGGGCCAGGCCGTCCGCCTCGTGAAGCGCGGAGACCAGAGCCTGGCGTGAATCCCTGAGCGCCGCCTCGGCCTGCGACGCGGTCATCTCGCCGCGCGGCGTGACGGGGTCAGGCGCGCTGATCCGGCGGGTCCGGTCCATGACGCGGAGCGAGTCGAGCGAGCCCAGCATCGAGCCCACCTCCCGCTCGGGCTCCAGGCCGTCTACCTTCGCGCGCGCCACTGAATGGGCAATCAACCGGGCGATGCCGCTCTCCACCCGGTGCAAGTGCTCCAGCACCTCGGCGGGCGACCAGATCGCCGGATCGCAACGCTGATCCCGCAACGGCTCGGGGATGAGCGAGAGCGCGTCCAGCAGCGCAACCCGCTGCCGCTGGTCGTAGTCGAGCAGCTCCGCAATTCTGGGATGCATGGAGAACAATTTAGTGAATCCTTTACCATCCGCACGCGTACGGGGACAAGCAGTCGATTCACCACCCAGACACAGAGGGTCTGTGATAACGCCCAGGTGGATAGCCGCGGCTGTCACTGCCTTGTTGCTCATATCAGGGCAAGGCTTGGCGGCCCAGGACCAAAGGACCGGAGTGTTGGATGCAGAGCGGGCCACCTCGGAGCTGAGCCGGGACTCAGGCTTTGCTGGTGCGGTCCTCGGCAGCTTTCATCGCGATGGCATACTTCTCTGGCCCGGAGCGCCGGTCATGGCCGGGACATCCGACCTGAAGCGGCTCCTGACGGAACTGCCCAGCGACTCACTGCAGCTGACCTGGCAGCCGCTGGGTATCGAGCTCTCCCGCGACTCGAGCCTGAGTGTCACTTGGGGAGTTGCCGTGGCCAGCGCCGGCGGAAGCGCGCCCACCCCCGAGATCGGCAGTTACATCGCGGCATGGCGAAGAGACGGGGGGCGCTGGAGTATTGCCGCACTGGTATTCGCCGGACTGCGCCGGCTACCGAAGCCGGCGTTGAGCGGCAAGATACCGGTGAGCAGAAAGGCCATCCAGGCGCGAGGAGCCAGCGCCCCTTTCATCGCCGCCGATATCGCCTTCGCGCGGCTCGCGGCCGACAGCGGCGCCGCGGTGGCCTTCGAACGGTGGGCCGCTCCCGAGGCGGTGACGTTCGGTGACCGAGGGCTTCTGACCCGAGGGCCGGAGGCCATTGGTCGCGCGGTTGATTTCCCGGCAGCGTGGCAGTGGCATCCGGTCGCCGCTGGCGCCGCCCGCAGCGGTGATCTCGGCTGGACCGTGGGGGAAGCGACTATCGCCGGCAAAGACGGCACGTCGCAGTCCAAGTACCTCACCATCTGGACTCGCAGCGGTGACGGCTTGGTACGGTTCCTGACCGATGGCGGCAACGGAAGGCCGGCCTCACGGTAGCGGGCGGGGGCGCAGCAGCCACCAGATCAGCCCGGCGAGAGCGACTGTCAAGGCTATCACGCCGAGATCCACCATGAAAAAGGTCCGATAGGCGTCCGCTCCCGACGGGTCGCGCCCGGCCCACGTGTGCCACTCGCCCCACGCATTGATGGCGCTCACGATCCGCCCACCTACAACGAACCCTCCGAACAGCACCGCGAGATACCGGGCAATCTGGACTATCGTGCCGGTGGACATCCGTTGTTCCCCCAGGGGTACCCCGTATACTGTGACGTATGACGACCTCCTGGAAGCAGGCGGCCATTCTACTCTGGCGGGCTCTCCGCTTACGCTGTCCCAACTCCGGCGGGGGGCCGATCTTCGAATCGTGGCTGCGCATGCGTCCCCGCTGTCCCGTGTGCGGACTGCGGCTGGAGCGGGGCGAGCAGGGATACCAGGTCGGGGCCTACATGTTCAACATCGTCGCGTCCGAGCTGGCCTTCGCCCTGATCTTCCTCGGCATCCTCATCGCTACCTGGCCATCGCCTCCGTGGGACCTGCTCCTCTATGGCGGCGCGGTCCTGATGGTCGTCGCCCCGTTTCTCTTCTATCCCTTTTCCAAGACCCTCTTCCTGGCGTTCGACTTGATCTTTCGCCCGGCCAAAGAAGAAGATTTCCGGTAAGCTAAGAGTCAGCCTGGCTCGCACCTCTGGCGGCTCGAACCGGCTCGGCCTCGTAGGTAGTGACCTCCAGCCGATGGCCTGACGGGTCAGAGAAGTACACCGACCAGGCACCACCATGATCTACCACCCGTGCCTGATTCAACCCGAGACCGGCCATCCTCGCGGTAAACGCCAGAAACTCGGTGGCGCTCACCCGGAACGCCACCCGGTGAAATCCCGCGGTCGGACGGCTCCCCTGCGCCTCGCCGGTGAACAGGGCCAGTTTGGTTCGGCCGCCGTCGGGCGAGATCATCATTGGACCTTCAGGGTTCGAGGCCCAGGACTCGGTTCCCGCCACCGGCTCACACCCGAGCACCTTGGCATACCACGCCGCCGCGCTGACGCGGTCGGGGACATACAGCTCGACGTGGTCCAGCGTGAAGCGTGGCTCCCGCGCCGGGCTCATGGCAGATCGCTGCGGCGGCTGTAGATCGTGGACACGCTGCGCTTCGGATCGCGAGTCAGCTCGAAGCGGGTCTCCGTGCCTTGCCAGACGACCCGCTCCGCCGCCTCAGCATCGGACGGCTTCTCGTGCTGAACCGGTGGCCCCAGCCGCTCGGAGTATTCGGCCACCAGAGCTGAGAAGTCCGCGGACTGCGGATAGTTGAATACGACCACCGAATCTGAGGACCTCGCACCGTTTGCATTGGGAGCTTCGGTCGTCGCGCAGGCGATTGACCCTGCAAGCAGCAGACTGAAGAGTCGGTGATTCATCCGAGGAAGCTGTCCAGCTCGACCATGGCGGCCTCGTCAGAGTCAGGAGTCGGGAGTCAGGAATCGGGAGTCAGGAGTCTCAGCTACAGCCGCCCCGGCGTTACGGAGCAGCTCTCTCAGCACCGACCGGTGACAACGGGATTCGTCCTCACAGTAGCAGCCCACCGACAGCTCCTGCCGGGCCGAGAGCGCCGCCAGCAACCCAATCAGCCGTTGCACCGGTGGCTTTCGCATCTCGGCCCGGTAGCGACGCGCGAACGTCGCCCACCGCCGTGGGCTGAGCGGTTTCGAGAGTGCCCACGAGACCAGTGGGGCGCTGGGGGCCAGCTCAGGAAGCCAGATGTCGTAGTAATCGCGCCGGGCGAGGTCTTGCTTCCGGATCCCCCGTGGAGGACGCCTTACGGTGCCGAGGCGGAGACCTTCGCCGGCCTGGCGGGGCGTGCCGAGACGGACGACCCGGATGGCCACCCTCAGCGGGGCCGGACCAACGCGCCGAGGCGCTTGGGTGCCACCAGCAGGTACGCATCACGGAGCAGATCCTCCAGATCATCCCAGGCCACCGCACCATCCAGCCAGACCCCGACCCAGCCACTCGGTCCCACGTACGGCGGCACGAAGAAACGCTGTGGCTCGGCCTCGACCATCAGTGCCTGATTCGTTCGAGCGGCCTTACACCAGACTGCAGCGCGGCCGGCACCGTGGTGATTTCCCGAACTGGCATACATGGCAAACAGCTTGTTCCGTACTCGAAAGGTGGGTTCGCCCCAGGCTTCAACTTCGTGCGCTTCGGGCAAAGCGAGGCAGAGCCTTCGCAATCGGGTCAGCGGGCGTGGCGGCACCAGGAATCTCCGGGCTAGGAGCAAACGTCATCCGCCCGGAATCTACGTGATCGATCAGCCTCGGTGATGCCCACCGCGAAGAGCCCTAGGCCAGCGGCCCCTTACCCATGAACTGAATCAGAGTTGCATCAGGGGTACGGCTATTGAAGTGGGTTTCGCTGATGTTGGCCATGCCTTTCTGGCCGTTGTCGAGCGTCAGCCAGATTCGCTCGCTTGGCAGGAAGCCGTCCGCGGTCCGGGACATGAATTCTCCGCGCCACGACTGATGGCCGGAGCTCGAATCGGTGATGGTGACCCGGACCTCGACCTGTTTCAGGGCCTGCCGGTTGGTGCGCTCGATCAATGCTTTCTGGGTCTGCATTCAGAAACCTGCTTTCTCGTGTGAGTAAATCTCCACCATATCGTTCAGACCGGGACCGGCTGAGGCTTCGACCACCACTCCCGCGCCCGGTCTTCGGTCACCCAGGTCAGGCTGGGGATGATGCCCGGACGCCGCCACGGCACCCAGATCTATGAAACGAAACCCCAGCTGCCCGAGAATGATGAGATAGCCGGCGACCGTGGCGATCGCCCACATGGAGAAATAGACCAGCGGATCGAATAAGAACGCCACCAGAAGGAGCAGGGCCAGGAGCCGGACCCGGCCGCGCACTTGCTCCATCAGGTCCGGCGGGAGGGACGAAGAAAGCCCCCGCACATCTGCGGGAGACTCCTCCGGACCCAGGAGGGTTACGTGCTCTTGCATCCCATCGCTCCGGCGTATTGCTACTCCTCGAGCGTGGCACCGTCGGGCGAAGCGTTCTCCAACAGATCCTCGGCAGCGGGCTCCTTCGAGCGCTCCAGCTTTCGTTGTTTCTTTTCTTCCTTCTGGCGTTGCTTGGCGAGTTCCTTTTGTCGCTTTTCGAACCCGTAATTGCGCTTTGGCAAGAATACTCCGAGTGAGGCAGTCCGGCCGCAAGCGGCCGGACGCTAAAGAGACCCGCGTGGTGATCGACTGTCTGCTAGCCGGTTACCACTCGAGCAGGCCATCTTCCTCGAGAAAGGCCGCGACCAGAACGAGCGAAGGAAAACTCGGCGCCTCCTTGAAGACCCGCGCCGCATCCCGCAACTCGGGCGATGCATGCTGTCCGCTTCGCAGGCGAAACTGCCGGTGGGTAATAGCCAGTTCATTGAAGACCCGGCGGAGTGAGCTGGCCTCGCGGGTGGGGGCCGGTGGCTGGGTTGCTGACCCGGCCAAAAGAGCCGTCTTTGGCGGCCTGGCCTCCGACTTCGCGGGCTTGGCGCGCTTGGCACGAGGACGTGACGCACGGGCCCTCTGATCGAGGGCAAGGCCGACTTCGGCCACGCGGGCCTGGACTCGCTGGGCCAAAGGATGAGTTGCAATAGACGGCGTCGTGCCTGTCTGAGCCAGTTTCTTTTTGGGCATGAAGTCCTACCAGATAGGGGGCGCTGCCACATCAAGAGGAAGCGGAAGCGACTGTAACTTAACCTCATTGATGCCCTTACATCAGTGCGTCGAGACAACTCACTGCTGTATCGGGCATTGGAGCCCCCTCATTTGCGTCGGAGCAGGCGGGTCAGGACCCGATCCAATGCGGCGGCAAAGGCCTGTTTCGCTCGGGTGTCGTAGGGCGGAGGCCCGCCGGTTACGCCTCCTGCCAGGCGCACTTGATCCATGAAGTCGCGGATGGAGAGCCGCTCACCTATCGTTTCCGCGGTGTGTTCCTCCCCCCGAGGGTCCAGGACCACCACGTTTCTGGGCACCAGGAGGGCAGCGAGCGGGATGTCCTGGGTCACGACCAGGTCCCCGGACTCGGCGTGCTCGGCGACGTACTGGTCGGCAACGTCGGGCCCACCATCCACACGCACGGCGGTGACGAACGGATTTCCCGGCGGTGGCTTAAGCCGCTGGTTTGCCACCAGGATGGCTGGCACTGTGAGCCGCTTCGCCGCGCGAAATACGAGCTCCTTCACGTCCCGCGGCGCGGCATCGGCGTCGATCCAGATTTTCAGGGTTCCCTCACGTCGCGACTCATGCGTGCCACTGGAATTTCTACTCCGTCCGGAAGAGGCAGCTGAAAGCGCTCGGTCACCGTGAAACCCAACGCCTGATACAGCGGCTCGCCAGGGAGTGTGGCCACCAGGGTCAGAGTGCGGAACCCCGCGGCGATCGC
The DNA here is from genome assembly GCA_035557715.1 of Gemmatimonadales bacterium. Taxonomy (GTDB): domain Bacteria; phylum Gemmatimonadota; class Gemmatimonadetes; order Gemmatimonadales; family GWC2-71-9; genus CAVVWJ01. The sequence continues at coordinate 37,768 of DATMDQ010000172.1, read as the reverse complement.
GGCAGCGCGGCACTCGTCAAACAACCGGCGTCCTATCCCTTGGCGCGCCGCGGCCGGATCCACGAAGAAGGCCCGGATTCGGGCCGGCTCGACGCTTGGGTCGAGAAGCGGGTCCTCCCGCTCCTTCATCTGATCGCCACCGAACAGGGTCCGGCGGCGGCTCCACCCGCCTGCGCCGACCAGCCCGCCGTCCCGCTCCGCGACCAGGTAAGTCCCATCGTCGATCAGCTGGGTATCGGTACCAAATACGTATTGGAGGAGACTGTCGACCTGAGCGGTCGTGTAATACCCGCTACTGAGTGCCCGGGCTGACCTGGCGATCAGCTCCTCGAGCATCGCGACATCTGCCCGGGTAGCCTGCCGGACTCGAAGCACGTGCTCTCCGGAAAATTCCTCAGGGCTCCACGGGGCGGAGCGCCTCCAGCCGCACGCCGAGATCACGGGGACGGGTGCCGAGCAGGTCGCCCGTCACGCTGACGTAGATCTCCGCGCCACCCCGGCCGAAGGCGCTCGCGTTAGGGTAGGAGAACACCCAGGCGCGTGGCTTGGAAGGCAGGCCTGGAATGCCGCCAAAGGCGAACCGGCTGGTGGGAGGACCCAGAGGGTTTGGAGCAGGACCTGCCAGCTTCCCGGCAGTGAATCGGGCACCGGCGTAGGACGCGCCACCGAGGGCCGTGCCGATAACGAGAAGCAGAAAGAGTGCTCTCATGGGGTCTCCTGGGAGTGGCGGTGCGACGGGGGATGGCGCAAATAAGCCGTACCGTGGCGAAAATGCGACACGCCCTCCCCCCGGAGCGTGTCGCAAAGCAGGCCCTAGGGTCTGCCTCCGACTGCCGCTCGCCGCGCTTCGGCCAGGTATGCGGGCTCCAGCTGCATCAGGCTGGCCATCTTCCGGACCAGATGGGTCTCGTGGTCGCTCAACCGGCCATCCGCCAGGATCACACCCCACATCACCTCGGCTAGGACCATCTTCTGGGCAAGACTGTACTCGGTTGCGACCACCCGGGTGAACTGAAAATGATCCAGAGCCTTTGCCCGCGCCGCCTCGGCCAGCTTGATCAGCTCTGCACCGGACACCTGATCGAGGCCGAAATGACGCTGAAGGGTGCCCTCGATGTGCCGTCGCTCTTCCGCGCTGAATTCGTCGTCTGCATGGGCGAGCTCGAGCAGGAGGGCACAGGCAGCCAGCTGTACCGAGCCGGACGCAGGTGTGCCCCCGGATGCCGCCTTGGGGTCATCGGTCCCGAGCCCACGCACGAATCGGCGAATGGCTTCCAGCATCAGCGTTCGATCACGGCAGCGGTACTTCCGCGGTCGGGCCCACCACGGTGTTCCAGGGTCGGACTCGCCAGCCGGTGACGAGTCCGCGCTGCACGTAGGGGTCCGCCGCGGCAAAGGCCCGGGCCACCTCCGGCGTCTCCCCCCGGAACAACAACACTCCAGTGTCCGCCGGGTCGGCCAGGGCACCCCCCAGTATCAGCTCACCCCGCTCGATGAACGGCCGCGCGAACTCGAAATGGTCCGCGCGCAGCGGCTGACGCCGGGTCAGGTAGTCTGGGACGTAGTCGTAGAACAGCAGGTAGTGCATTGAACCTCGCCAATTCCGATGGGTTGGCGGATCACCGGGCCCGAGGCGCAAAAGCTATCCGGCAGGGGTGAACTGCAGAAGGGCGACCGGACGGTCGACCGGAAGCCGAGCACCTTCAACCAGCTGGTGAGCCGGGCAACGGTCGAGGAGCGGGCACACCGCTGATATCGTAAACCATCAGCCTGATTTCTGGCCCGTCGTCGGACAGCCGGATCATACGGTCGAAGCCCATGCCGATCTTTTCCAGAACCCGCTGGGAGCCGGTATTGTCGTCGTTGATGATGGCCACAATCCGCCCCAGGCCGAGAACGTTTCTGGCGTGGTCCATGACGGCGGCGGCGGACTCGGAGGCGTAGCCCCGCGACCGGTACTCAGGAAGAAAGGCAAAGCCGATATCGACGTCGTCCAGGGTCGCCCGCTTCAACAAGCCGCAGATTCCCACGGCGCGTCCGGATCCTTTGAGCTCGACGACCCACAACCCGAACCCGTGGCGGGCGTAGCTGTCCACCGGCCCGGTCAGGATGTAGTCGCGCGCATCGTCGGGGGTTCGGACGCCTTTGTCGCCGATGAACCGAATGAAGTCAGGGTCGTTCAGCAGCTCGACGATGAATTCCGCATCGTCCAGCGCCATCCGGCGCAGGCTCAAGCGTTCGGTCTGGAGGACGATCACGAGTCCAGCGCCTGAGGGTGCATGATCGCCGACCTCACGGCTGATGGAGTGAAGGGGGTGCCGCCAGGAGCCAGAATGAACCGGTCAGACCGAGCCCGCTAAACACGGCCTGAGCCTCCGCGGCCGTACGGCGCCGCCATGCCGGCTCGAGCCGATCCGAATACCAGGCCTGGGCCAGACCCCACGCGGTAGCCAATGAGATCACGGCACCGACCGGCCGGCCCCGCTCCCGGCACCAACGAAGGACGTCCTCCTCCGACCGGAAGAGGAGGATCGTTGATCAGGTGAATCCGATGTCATCCCACCACGACGCCGCCGGCACCGCGAAATGTACGACACCCGCCCCGGCTGAAAGCGCCCGGCCGGTGGTCTGGATCGGCGGCGGGTCGCCACAGCCGGAGCAGCTGCTGATGATTTCGACCGGTGACTGGAGCATGGCCGAAATGCCGAGCGCGTCCCAGGCGCAGTTGGCCCACCATTCGCCAGCGGAGCTGCGCACCCGAAAGGAAGTGGGCACCGCCGAGAATGGCATGGCCATCCACAAATTGCGGGTGACCGGATCCAGGACCAGGACATGGGCCGTGGCCAGCCGCTCAAAGCTCTCGGCGATCAGCGACGGCGATGCGCCCAGCTCGTCGCCGATATCGCCAGCTGTTGGGGCCACGCAGCTGCGAACGAAATGATGATACACCGCCAGCCGGACTCGGCTGTCGAGCTCGAGGAGGTCCATTCAGCGGGGGGCGTCGAGCTCAACTTCGATCCCGCCAACGAGTCCGGCCACGAAGTTGTAAATCGCGCAGCCAATGGCGGTGAGGATGAAGCCGGCGACCCCGTAGATGATGGGCAAAAGGAGGGCCACTCCGGGCCCGAGCCCCGATTTGTTGGGGGAGTACATCGCCGCGATCAGGACAAAGGGCACCAGTACCACGCCGGTGAGGGCATAGAGCACGCCCACCACCTTGGCGGTCTGGCCTACGCCGAATCTACGAATCTGTGCCATCTTGCCTCCTGGTGAGGTGGTTCTCCAGCCGAGTGGACGTGTCGGGAATCACAGTACCGGCTACGAAGAGCTAAGATCTTAGCAGTTCCTAACCCGAGAGCGACCTATGCCGGCCGTCTTCCGCTCCTCTGCCCTTCTCCTGTTGCTGCTGAGTCTCGCCTGCGGTGGCGCCCAGGCGCCCGAACCGGCCCCTGGTCCCGACTCCGGCGACCAGCCCCGCGTCCGGATCGACAATCGCGCCTCGCTCGACATGGACATCTACGCAGTGCGCAACGACGGTGAGCGCGTCCGGCTGGGATTTGTCCCCGGTGGCGAGAAGGCCGTGTTCGCGCTCCCAGCTACCGTAACCTCGGGAAGCACCACGATCCGCTTCGAGGCACGTCCCGTCCGTCGAGGGGGAGAGCCAGTCGTCAGCGAGATATTCGCGGCCAACGCCGGCGCAGAGATCACCTGGTCGATCCCGCCGCAGTAACGCCGGAGAGTCCTGTGGCAACTCGTCTGGATAAGACCATCAAGCGCGAGCTGGAGCTCGATGGGAAAGTCTACACCGTGAGCGTGAGTCCCGCGGGCGTCAAGGTCGTGCCCAAGGGCGGCCGTAAGGGCCACGAGATCTCCTGGGCCGCACTGGTGAGCGGCGAGGTGCAGCTGCGACGTGACCTCAACCTGTCGCTCCACATGTACGACGCACTGCGGCAGGCTGACTGATCGGACTTAGGGTCGCTTGACGATCCGGCCATCCTTCATCACGAAGTTGACCTGTTTCAGTGCGCCGATGTCGTCGGCCGGATTGCCCGGGACGGAGATGATGTCGGCCGCCAGCCCAGGCTGGATGGCACCCCGCTCCTTCTCGACGCCGAAGAGCCGGGCACCGTTCACGGTCATGGCCTGGAGGATTGCGCGAGGCGTCATCCCGGCTGCCTTGTAGCTGTCCACCCACATGATCGCCAGCTTGCCCCGGTCGTAGCCCGGCAGCGCATGGATGGCGTCGGTGCCGAAGGCGATCGTCACTCCGGCGCGGACGCCGGCCCGCAGCCGGTCGATTTCCTGGGCGTACTCCTCCTTCGCACCCGCGGTGTCGCGGAACTGGCGGAGAACCCATTCAGGGAAGGGCGTGAAGACCGCCACGACCCCGTTCTTCTTCGCCAGCGCCAGGTCCTCATCGCTGATCCCGTTCGCGTGCTCCAGGGAGGCCACCCCAGCCACCACCGCGTTGTGCGCCCCCTCTTTGGTCCAGACGTGGGTAGCCACCTTGAGGCCCATGCGGCGCGCCTCCTCGATCACAAAACGAATGTCGTCGGTCGAGTAGATGTACCGTTGGTCATCCACCACCAGCTTGATCACCCGGGCTCCGTAATGCGCATTCTCGCGGACCGCCTTGAGCAGCTCGTCGCGGGTATCGGCGAAGTAGTACTCCGGGGAGGCTAGCGCCTCCTTCTTGTCCGGTTGCAGCTCAAACTGCCCGCCGTAGGGAGCGATGATGCGGCCCGCGTTCAGGATGGTGGGGCCGGGGATGCGCGCCTGTGCGATCGCCCGGCGCACGGAAGTGCAGGCGTAATTCCCCTCGTTGCCCACATCGCGCACGGTGGTGAAGCCCGCATTCAGCACGTCGCGTGCGTTGATCACTCCATCCACCGCCCGTGCGGCGTCCGGGTCGTTCAAGGTGGTATAGAAATAGTTCGCCGCATCCCGCCGCATCTTAACCGTCATGCATAGGTGCGTGTGAGCGTCGAACAGACCCGGCAACACGGTCTGACTGGAGAGATCCACGACCGGAGTGCCCTCCGGAATTGTCAGGTTCCCGCCCACCGATTCGATCTTCGTTCCGCGAACCAGAATGATTTGATTGCGTGCGATGGCGCCGGTGGCGGGATCGAGCAGTCGTCCGGCACGAATGGCGGTAAGCGTAGTGTCGCGGTTCTGGGCGACGGCACCGGCGGTCGGAACCAGGATCAGCAGCAGGACATGACGAAGGGGGAGGCGGGTCATGGCTCTCCGCTCAGCAGATGGGTAATGATCGGTTGATGAGAATCACACACGCGGGCGCGTGGGGATGTCGAGCAATGGTGCTGTTAGTGCCCGGGGCGGGACTCGAACCCGCACGGGATTGCTCCCAAGGGATTTTAAGTCCCTTGTGTATACCATTTCACCACCCGGGCAAGCGGTACGGCAAATATATCGCCTCAATCCGGAATCGTCTCCCGGCGCACCCCGCGCGACGCGCGGGTGCTCCAGGTGACCGGCAGCCGCTGATACTGCTTCTCAAAGTCGCGCCCGATCTCGGCCACGACCCTGGCCTCCCGTTCCGCCGGCGCCAGCACCACCACGGCCCCGCCCCACCCCGCTCCCGTGAGCCTGGCACCGTAGGCACCGTGCTTCACCGCCGACGCCACGATGAAGTCCGCCTCGGGAATGGTGGACTGGTAGTCGGCTCGCAGGGATTCGTGCCCTTCGACTAGTAGTCGGCCCAGGGTGGACAGCTCGCCCGCCGCCAACGCGTCCGCGGCGCTTCTGGTGCGCGCCGTCTCCGTCACCACGTGCCGCACCCGAGGGACCAGGGGTGGCGGCAGCCGGCGCCCGATCTCCGGCAGGTCGCCGGGAGACAGCTGGGCCAGGTGCGCGAGTCCGGGACGCCACTCGCGACAGAACGCGAGCGCTTCCTCGCACTCCCGCCGCCGTTCGTTGAGGGCGCCGCCGGTGAGCCGGTGAGACACGCCGGTTTCCACGATCCAGAGCCGGCCAGGGAGTGGAACCAGGCGCAGCACACCGCTGGACGTCTCGAAGAGGAGGGCCGAGCCCGTCTCCGCGTGGACGGAGATCGTCTGATCCATCCTGCCGCAGCGGACCCCGACCTGGTGATACTCTGCGCGAAACGCCACCTCGACCAGGGCTGCGGGCGAGAGTCGCTTGCCGGCCAGCAGGCTCACCGCCTTGGCGGTGGCCACCGTCAGCGCGGCCGAGGATGACAGACCGGCCCCCAGCGGAAGATTGGTGCTGAACGCCAGCTCCGCCCCCGACGGTGCGGCCCCGAGCGACCGGAGCTCCCGCACCACCCCCACGATGTAATCGGTCCACGCACTCCGCATCGGTGCGTCGATATCGATCGCCTGGGCCTCGCCCTCCGTTCCCGAGATAAAGGCCCAGCGCTGGGCCGCCCGGCCTGCTACTGCGGTGCGCCGCTCCAGGGCCACCGGCAGGACCGGACCGCCGTTATAATCGGTGTGCTCCCCGATGAGATTCACCCGTCCGGGCGCCGACGCCGCCACCGTGGGTCGGGTAGCAAAGGTCGAGGTAAATAGCGAAGTTGCGACCCTCGCTGGCGACAGGCGGGTCAGGTTGGAAGGCTTCTCTCGGGAGGTACTGTGGGGCATTGTGTGCGCCGCCTCGGAATTGTCGCGTGTCTGGTCATACCATCGCGGGTCTGGGCGCAGCTCCCACCAGTCGGCGTGCCGGGCGGCACGGTCAGAATCGAGCTCGACGGATCGCTGGAGACATTCGACCAGCGCTTCCGGAACGGTCAGGGGGAGGGCTACGGCGCCGACCTGAGCAGCCCGGCCCTGGGTAGCGACCGGATGCCCAGCCTGGCGGATGCCGACGCCCGGATCGCCCGGATCATCAGCAACCCGGCCTACCGTCTCAATCTAGGCGCCTTGAGCGTCGATGCAGTGGCCGAAGTCGGCCAGGGTGGGTTCGGGCTCGGGCTCGGCCTGACCAACAACATCACTATCTTCGGACGAATTCCGCTGGTGCTCACCCGGGTGCAATCCCATCTGGTGCTCAGCTCCGCCAATGCCGACGGTGGGTTGACCCCGGGCGTGACCGGGCAGCTTCCTTTCTTTGGAGAGTTCGACGCGGCGCTGGCCACGCTGAGCACCAAGCTCGCCGCTGGTGACTACAACGCGGATCCGGCGCAGCGCGCCCTGGCCGAGGCCACGCTCGCAGAAGGGACGGCGCTGCGATCGGACCTTTTTGGCCTGCTCGTCGATCCCCTAACGGCATCGCCCGTTGTTCCCACCGCAGTCAGCACCACCGGGGCCGCAGTCCTGGCCCGGATAGACGGACTTCAGAACACCCTCGCCTCCGGTCTCGCCGTCCCGGGCTTTGCCGCGGATCCCGTGCTCCCGGCAGATCCCTTGGACGACGACGGGCTGATGCAGGTGCTCTCCAATTCGCTCGCCCTTCGTGTCGGCGAGTCCAGCGTCACCTTTCGGGGCGACGCGGAAGCAGGCGCCGCAATCACGCTGGTCGACCGGTGGGATCGGGGCCCCGAACGTGGCGGGTTCCGGGCTGCCGTGTCGGGACTGGTGCGGTTCCCCACCGGAGTGCGCGAGCGGCCCGATCATCCGCTCGACATCGGCACCGGCGATGGACAGACTGATATCCAGGTCGATCTCGTGACCGACCTCGGTACCGGCAGGTGGGGCGCCCGGCTGGCGGGTCACTACCTGCGACAGCTGCCCTCCGATATTCCGGCGCGGGTGACGTCACCCAGCCAGCCGTTTGTCGGCCTTGACCGTCTGGCACTGGTAAATCGTGATCCGGGCGACATCATAGCGATCGACCTGCGGCCGTTTTTCCGTCTGGCCCGCACGCTGGCCCTGCAAGCGGGAATACAGTACTGGAACCGGACGGCAGACCAGGTGAGCTACGCGTCTTCTTCGGTGGCCATACCTGGAATTGATGCAGGGGTGCTCGCCGAGGAGTCGGGGGCCAACGCGGCGCTGCTGTCGGCCGGTCTCACATACTCCAACCCCGGACGGTTTAGGCCCGGAGGCACGGGGTTGCCGGTGGATGCGAGCTGGAGTTACGAGCGGGTAGTGCGATCGAAGAAGGGCCGGGTGCCGGACACGCATCGGATCCAGGCAAGGCTCCGCGTATACTTTGGATTGTGGTGACTTCTTAGCGGCGTTTCGAGACTGCCGGAGTACGCAACAGGGCCTGCGCATGCCGTCGCGCTGCATCACCCTCCGTGTCACCCAGCATCCGCGCGATCTCGTTCACCCGGTCCTCCCCGTGCAGTACCTGCACGTCGCTGGTGGCGATCCCCGCGCGCGCCTGCTTCGAAACCACCAGATGCCCGTCGGCCCGAGCGGCGATCTGCGGCAGGTGGGTGATCACCAGCACCTGATGCCGCTCGGCCACCTCGGCGAGCGCCGAGCCCACCTGCGCTCCAGTCTCTCCTCCGATGCCCTGATCCACCTCGTCGAAGACCAGCGTGGCAATGGCGTCGTGTTTGACCAGCACCACCTTCAAGGCCAGCATCAGGCGCGAGAGCTCGCCCCCCGAGGCAACCTTGGCGAGCGGCTTGGCCTCGAGTCCAAGGTTGAGCCGCACGTTGAACTGGACGCTCTCCTGTCCGTATGCCGCAGGTTCTGGCAGCGAGACCAGCTCCACCGACAGCTTGCCTCCAGGCAGGCCCAGCTGCGGCAACAGGCGGTTGACACTGCGGACCAGGCGGTCTGACGCCTCACGGCGCCGGATACTGAGAGCCTCCGCGGCGGTGCGCAGCGCGCCTTCCGCGGCCATTCGCCGGGCAGCGAGACCGCGGAGATCGGTGTCGGCCGTATCCAGGAGATCGAGCTCTTCCGCGGCCTGATCCCGGGTGGCGAGCACCTCGAGTAGCGTGGCTCCGTATTTCCCCGACAGACGGGATAGCAGATCGCGCCGCTGCTCGACCTGGGCCAGCCGCTCAGGATCCTCCTGCACTGAGCCGGCGTAGTCGCCGGCCAGCCGGGCCAGCTCGGAGAGGTTGGCGTATCCGGCATCGAGCATCTCCCGCCATGTACCCACGCTGGGATCGAGCCGCTCCAGACCGGTCAGTGAGCGATCGGCCATTCCTAGAGCGCCCAACGCGTTTCCCCCCTCGCCCTCGAGCGCTTCCACAATCCGCTGGGCCTGCTCCACCAGCGTCCCCGCCTGGCTCAGGCGACGAGACTCTAGCTGGAGCGCCTCATCCTCTCCCGGCTTGATCCTGGCCGCATCGATCTCCGTTACGACGTGCCGGAGGTAGTCCGCGCGGCGGCGTACCTCATCGCGGCGGGCCACGAGACCCGACTCCTCCTCCCGAAGGCGGGCGACGGCGGCATGCGCCTCGCCCACCGCAGCGCGGTCCGGTTCGGCGTGAGCAAAGGCATCCAGGATCTCGCGCTGCGCTTCGGCGTGCAGCAACGACTGGGTCTCGTGTTGGCCGTGGAGGTCGACCAGAAGTGCGCCGAGCTGCGTCAGCACGGCGGCAGTGGTGGGGCTTCCGTTCACCCAGGCACGGGAGCGGCCCTCGGAGGAAACCTCCCGTCGGACTACGACGCGGCCGTCGTCCACGTCGAGACCCAGCTCTTCGATCCGGCGGCGGGTGGGCGCGTCGATCCCCTCGAAGGCGCCCTCGGCAACCGACTTGGCGGCGCCAGGGCGGACGCTGCCCCCAGCCGCGCGCTCACCTAGCAACAGGGAGAGGGCGTCGATCAGCATCGACTTCCCGGCCCCGGTCTCGCCGGTGAGTACGTTGAGCCCCGGGCCAAGCTGAAGGGTGACGTCGGCGATGGTGGCGAGATCTCGAACACGGAGTTCGGTGAGCATTACGAGCCCTGCTGTCTGCCCGACAGATCGCCCCAGTGCAGTTTCTGCCGCATGCGTCCGAAGAAGCCGTCGCCTCCCAGACGGATCAGGCAGACCCGATGATCGGCGCGACACACATCTACCGATTCCCCCGGCGCCAGGGTCGTACCGGTCTGACCATCGAAAGAGACCAGCAGATCGTCCGACCAGCCGGCTATCGGCTCGACCACGATCCGGTAGGTGGCGGGAACGACGAGCGGCCGGACCGCCAGCGTATGAGCCGCGATCGGGGTGACGATGATGGCCTCGACGCCGGGCACGACAATGGGGCCGCCCGCGCTCAGGTTGTAGGCGGTGGAGCCGGTAGGCGTGGCGACGATGATCCCGTCGGCGCTGTAGGGCCCGACATTGTCGCCCTGGATGAACACGTTGACCCGGATGACCCGGGCCACGCCGCCCTTATGAACGGTGACATCGTTCATGGCCATCTGGATCGAGCGGGTCTCATTCTCTGCGTCGCGGATGGCCGCCCGAAGCGCCTGACGCCGCTCGATCTCGAACTTTCCCGTGACCAGCGATTCCAGCGCTCCATCCAACGATTCGCGTGTGGCCGTCGTCAGGAAGCCTACGCGGCCGAGATTCACGCCGAGGATCGGAGTTTCGCGGCCGGCGAGAAGACGGGCGCCCCGCAACAAGGTGCCATCGCCGCCAAACGTGATCAGCGCGTCGAGGGCCACCGACTCGAAGGTAGGGACCTCCCGGTTCCAGAACGTCTCGAGCCGGGGCTCGCTGTAGAGCGTGATCCCGCGATAGGGCGCAGCGAGGGCCACCTGCTCCAGCACACCCTTGAGGTCCCCGTATCGGGGGTTGCCGACGATGCCGACCTTCATCTGGCCTCGAGCGTCTCTTCGTGCTGCAGCGCGGTGATGCGGCGGGCGATCCCAGCGGCAGTCAGTCCGAAACTCTCGAGCTGCTCGGCGCGGGGCGCCTGTTCTATAAGGCGGTCGGGCACGCCCAAAGCCACAACCCGGACCTCCGGGTGCGTGGTCTGCAGGGTCTCGGCCAGATGCGCGCCGAAACCGTTGACGATCGTGCCCTCCTCGACCGTCACCAGGATGCGGTGCTGCTGGGCGAGGGATTCGAGCATGGCTGCATCCATCGGCTTGATGAAGCGGCAGTTCACCACCGCGCAGTCGATACCGTCCTGAGCGAGTATCTCGGCGGCCTCGACCGCGGGCAGTACCATTGTGCCCACGGCCAGAATCGCGACATCCTTCCCCCGCCCGAGCTGCTCCCAGGTTCCATAGGGGATCGCCGGGATCTCGGAGGCTGGACGCGGCTGGTCCGGCGCCTTGTCTCGGGGATACCTGGTGCTGAAGGGGCCATCGTGTGCCAGCGCGGTCCGCAGCAGGCCGACCAGCTCATCCCCGTCCTTGGGCGCGGTGACTGTCATGCCGGGGACCGCCAGCATGTAGGCGATGTCATACAGCCCCATGTGCGTCTGGCCATCCTCGCCCACCAGTCCTGCCCGATCCATGCAAAAGATCACGGGCAGGTGTTGCACCGCGACGTCGTGGATGACGTTGTCGTAGGCCCGTTGGAGAAATGTGCTGTAGATGGCACAGACCGGCCGGATACCCTGGGTAGCCAGCCCGCCGGCGAAGGTCACGGCATGCCCCTCCGCGATCCCGACGTCGAAGAAGCGCTCGGGATACTTCTTCTGAAACACGGCGGTGCCGGTGCCCGATGGCATCGCGGCGGTAATCGCGACCACTTCAGGATGCTCCCCAGCGAGCGCGGTCAGGGCTTCACCGAAGGCCTGGGTCCAGGTGGGCGGCCCGCTCGACTTCTTCCGGGCCTCGCCGGTCAGTGGGTCATACGCAGCCAGGCCGTGCCACTTCTCCTGGTTATCCTCGGCAAAGGAAAACCCTTTGCCCTTCTGGGTCATGACGTGGATCACCCGGGGGCCCGCCATTCCGCGGACGAACCGGAAGGTGTCGGTGAGCTTCTGTAGATCGTGTCCGTCGATCGGGCCGAAGTAGCGAAAGCCCAGCTCCTCGAAGAACATGCCGGGGGAGAAGAGGTTCTTGACGCTCTCCTCCACGTTCCGGGCGAACTCCACCACACCCTCCCCAAAGACGCCACCCAGCGCGAACGTCAGACCCTTGATCCGCTCCCGCAGCCGGTTGGTTCTCGGGTCGGCGACGATTCGTCCCAGCGTCTTGCTGATGGCGCCGACGTTGGGCGAGATGGACATCCCGTTGTCGTTCACGATCAGGATGATGTCGCGGTCCGAGTGGCCCGCGTTGTTCATCCCTTCGTAGGAGAGGCCGCAGGTGAGCGCGCCGTCGCCCACTACGGCCGCCACCTTGTAGTTCTCGCCTTTGAGGTCCCGCGCGGTGGCCATGCCGAGCGCAGCGGACATCGCGGTGCCGGCGTGGCCGGCGCCGAAGTGGTCGTGCTTGCTCTCGCTGCGCTTGAGAAAGCCCGAGATCCCATCCTGCTGCCGGAGGGTCGGGAAGGACTCGTCCCGGCCGGTGAGCAGCTTCCAGGCATACGCCTGGTGGCCGACGTCCCAGACAATCTTGTCGCCGGGCGAGTCGAACTCATAGAGCAGCGCGATGGTCAGCTCGACCACGCCGAGGCTGGCACCGATATGGCCACCAGTGATGGAGCAGCACTCGATGAGCCGATCGCGGATCTCCTGGGCCAGCTCAGGGAGCTGGTCGCGGCGGAGGCGCTTCAGGTCGTCGGGAGATTTGATGTTCGAGAGCAGTGACATGTCAGTAGGGGTTGGCGGGGCGGCGGGGCAGCAAGGCGGCTAACAGCACACCGACGGATTCCAACCGCCGGCACGCACTGCCCCGCTGCCCCGCTGCCCCGCTGTGATCACGAGCTTCTCGTTACAATATACCCGGCCAAGGCTCCGAGTGCCCCCGACGGAACCCCGGCGCGCTCGAGGTGCCCCACCGCGCTTCGGGCCAGCCGCTGGGCCTCCGCACGGGCCCCATCGATCCCGAGCAGAACGACATAGGTGGACTTGGCCAGCTGGGCATCGCGGCCGGCCGGCTTCCCCAGTTCCTCGCTCGTCCCGGTCGCGTCGAGAACATCATCCGCGATCTGAAACGCCAGCCCGATGTCCTCCCCATAGCCCGTGAGGCCCTCCAGCTGAGCCGACCCGGCCTCGGCCGCCATGCCACCCAGAGTGCACGCCGCCCGGATCAATGCCCCGGTCTTGCCCCGGTGCACCTCGATCAGCTCGGAGAGCGGCAACTTCCGGCGTTCGGCTTCCAGGTCGAGCCACTGCCCTCCTACCATGCCTTCGATTCCGCCGGCCTGAAAGAGCTCACCGGCCATCGAGCCCAGGGTGCTGGTGGGAAGACGGAGGTCAACCGACGCTACGGCAAGCAGGCGTGCGGCCACCGGCACGAGCAGGAAGCCGACCCGGGTGGCGGTGGCCACATCGAAAGCGCGGTGCGTGGTGGGGCGGCCCCGCCGGAGATCGTCATCGTCCATGCAGGGGAGGTCGTCGTGCACCAGCGAGTAGGTGTGCACCGTCTCGACCGCTGCGGCGACACCGGCAATTGCTGAGGAGCGGCCTCCCAGCGCGCGATAGGCCGCCATCAAGAGGGCGGCGCGAACCCGCTTGCCGGGAGTTCGGAGGGCATACGAGAGCGCCTGACCCTGACGCCCGCCGATCTCCTGCTCCAGGCGCTTGGCCCAGCCGCTCAGAAGCGCGTCGGTTCGGTCTCTCGCCTCCGCCAGCAGATCCGTTACCGCCGCCGAAGCGGCTTCAGGCATCGAGATCGGTCAGCCTGAGGTCACCACCCGCCTCCTCCAGCACGGCCTGCACCTTCACCTCGGCGGCGACAAGGCGCTCCCGCGCCGACCTGAGGCGGGCGATCCCCTCCTCGAAGAGCAGCAGCGCCGCGTCGAGCTCGACATCGTCGGCCTCCAGCTTGCGAACGATCTCCTCCAGTCGCGCCAGCTCATCCGCTAAAGCCGGTGTGGACCCAGTGGGCTCAGTGTTAGGCATGGCGTTCACTCCACCCGGGCACGGACATCGCCGTCGGCTATCCGCAACCGGAAGCTGGCGTCCTTGATGAAATCGGCCCGCTGCTTGAGGACCCGGCCGGCGTCGTCCATCGGCACCGCGTAGCCGCGGCCGAGTACCCGAAGCGGGCTCAGTGCATCGAGCTGGGCCGCGAGCCGGTCGGTCAGATTCCGCCGCGAGTCGAGGACCCATTCCATGCCGGCATGAAGCCGGTCGGCACTGCGCGCCAGCCGAGCCGCCGCCAGCCGGGTGCGGCCGCTGAGGCCTGACGCAAGACGGACCGACAAATCGTCTACCAGCCGCAGCACGTCGCGCCGGTTGGCCACCGCCAGCTCCGCCGCCGCAGACGGTGTAGCGGCTCGATGATCCGCCACCAGGTCGGTGAGGGAGATATCGATCTCGTGCCCGACCGCGGAGATGGTGGGTACCCGCACGTTGGAGAGCGCGCGACACACGGCCTCGCTGTTGAACGCGGCGAGGTCATGCCGGGCACCGCCCCCCCGCCCTACGATGCAGAGATCGAGGCCGGGAATCCGGTTGACCAGCCGGAGCGCGCGGACCAGGTCCTCGACCGCCCCCTCACCTTGCACCCGAGCCCCGACCAGCAGAATCCGGGCGCATGGCCAGCGCTTCCGGGTGACCGTCGCCACGTCCTTGAGCGCCGCGCCGTCGGGAGAGGTCACTACCGCGATGGTGCTGACGTACGGGGGCACCGGACGCTTACGGACTGGATCGAACAGGCCGTCCTGCTGCAGCAGCGCCTTCACCCGCTCCAGCTCCTGCTGCTTCTGGCCCACCGCGCTGGTGGGCAGCATGCGGGAGACGATGAGCTGAAACTCACCCTTCTCTTCGTAGAGTCCCGGCTTAGCCAGGACGTAGACCTCGGTTCCATCTGCGGGTGGCTTCCCCGCGCGCGAGGCGTTTAACCTGAACATGGAGCAGCGGACCTGGCTCCTTCCTTCGCGCAAGGTGAAGTACCAGTGCCCACTCGACCAGACCTTGCACTGGAGCACCTCCCCGCGCACCCAGATCGGCGGGAAGTTGCCCTCGATCAGCCCTTTGATCGCGGTGTTGAGGCGGCCTACGGACCAGACCTGGTCCGAAGCGGAGGGGGTATTGAGCGGGAGCGATAAGGTCATGGATGCAGTGAGAAGTAAGAAGTGAGAGGTAAGAGGTATGGAGTAAAAAGGAAAGGCTATCTCACCCCAGCGTCTGGCCGGTCGCCCTCTTACTTCTCACCTCTCACTTATACTAGTCCGCTGTCATCTGCTTCATAGCCTGAAGCGTATTCTGGAGCAGCATGGCGATGGTCATTGGCCCGACGCCGCCGGGAACGGGCGTGATGGCCGAGGCGATCTTCGCCACCGGCTCATAGGCCACGTCGCCCACGAGGCGATAGCCCTTGGGCCGCGAGGGGTCCTCTACCCGGTTGATCCCCACGTCGATGACGACCGCGCCGGGACGGACCATGTCTGCGGTAACGAATTCCGCCTTCCCGATGGCCGCCACCAGGATGTCAGCCTGGCGCGTTACGGCGGGAAGGTCGCGGGTGCGTGAGTGACACACGGTCACCGTCGCGTCGCCGCCCGGGCCCTGCTGGATCAGCAGGTTGGCCATCGGCTTGCCCACGATGTTCGAGCGACCAACGATGACCGCGTGCGCACCCTTGGTCTCGATGCCGGAACGAATCAGCATCTGCTGCACGCCGTACGGGGTAGCGGGCCGGAACGCGCTCTTATCGCCGGTCACCAGTTTGCCCACGTTGACCGGATGAAAGCCGTCCACGTCCTTCCCCGGGTCGATTCGCTGCAACACCTTCTCGCTGTTGATGTGCTTGGGCAGCGGCAGCTGGACCAGGATGCCGTGAATCGCGGGATCCGCATTGAGCCGCTCGACCGTCGCCAGGAGCTCGGTCTCAGACGTCTCGGCCGGTAGCCGCAGGGTCGCGGAATGCATTCCGGCTTCCTCGCACGCCTTCCCCTTGGACCGGACATACACAGCGCTGGCGGGATCCTCGCCTACCAGGACGGCGGCCAGTCCGGGCTTTCGGCCGGCACCGCTCAGCCGCGCCACCTCGCCAGCCACTTCTTCCCGAATCGCCTTGGCAATTGCGACGCCGTCGAGGACGCGGGCGCTCACCGGGCAAAATCCACTGCCCGGGTCTCCCGGATCACCACCACCTTGATCTGGCCGGGATACTGCAGCTCGCCCTCGATCTTTCGCGCAATTGACTCCGAAAGCTGCGCGGCGGCGCCGTCGTCTATGCGCTCGGGGGTCACGACCACCCGGATCTCCCGTCCCGCCTGGATGACGTTGCTCTTCTCCACCCCGGGGAACGCGTTCGCGATCTCTTCCAACCGGGTCAGACGCTTGACGTAACTCTCGAAGGCTTCTCGCCGGGCACCCGGCCGCGAGCCGCTGATGGCATCGGCGGCTTGGACCAGCACGGACTCGGTGGATTCGTGCGGCACGTCATCGTGGTGGGCCTGAATGCAGTTGATGACCGCGGCACTCTCCCCGTACTTGCGCGCCACTTCCACACCCAGCTCGACATGGGTGCCTTCGCTGTTGTGGGTCAGCACCTTGCCCACATCGTGCAGCAAGGCTCCCCGTTTGGCGAGGAGGACGTCGACGTGCAGCTCGGCCGCCATCATGCCGGCCAGCCAGGCTACTTCTTTCGAGTGATCGAGGATGTTCTGGCCGTATGAGGTGCGGTAGCGCATCCGGCCAATAAGCTTGATCATCTCCGGGTGCAGCCCGTGCACGCCGGTGTCGTACGCCGCCTGCTCGCCCAGCTCGACCAGCTGGCTCTCCAGCTCGGCGCCCATCTTCACCACCACCTCTTCGATCCGGCCGGGATGGATGCGGCCGTCCACGATGAGGGCCTCGAGTGACCGGCGGGCTACCTCGCGCCGGATGGGATCGAAGCAGGAGATGATTACGGTGTCGGGGGTGTCGTCGATGATGACGTCGACGCCGGTGGCGGTCTCGAAGGCGCGGATGTTCCGGCCTTCACGGCCGATAATCCGGCCCTTCATGTCGTCGCTCGGCAGGGCGACGGCGGCGACAGTGCTCTCCGTCGTGTGCTCGGCGCCCAGCCGCTGAATGGCCATGGAGATGATTCGGCGCGCGTCCCGGTCGGCGGTACGGCGCGCCTGGTCCTTGATGTCGCGCACCAGGGCTGCGGCCTGGCCCCGGGCCTCATCCTCGATTCGCTGGAGAATCTCCCGCCGGGCATCCTCGGCGGTGAGCCCGGCGATGCGCTCCAGCTTGATCCGCTGCTCCTGGGCCAGCCGATCGGCCTCTCCCTCCCGGCTCCGGAGACTCAGCTCCCGCTGGGTCAGCGCCTCCTCGCGGTGCGCCGCTCCCCGCTCCCGGGCATCGATCTCCTCCAGCTTCCGGTCCTGGGTGCGGGCCCGTTCCTCGGCGCGGCGCTCCAGCCGGTCCCATTCCTCCCGCCGCCGGAGGATCTCTCGATCGAGATCCTCCCGCTGCTTGAGCGTCGCCATCTTGGCGCCGAGCAGCAGGTCGGCTTTGGCCGCTTCGGCGTCACGCTGCCCCTCCAGGCGCAACCGCTCGGCATCCGCCCGCGCGACCGTGAGAATACCGGTGGCGCTGCGCCGCTGATTCCGGGTGTAGAACAGGATGAACAGCAGGGAGCCGGCCAGTGCCACAGCCACCCCCGCCGAAATCGCCAGGAGCACAGACTCGAGCATCGTTGTTCTCCCTTAGGAGGCTGCGCGAGTACCGCGCTTGGCCGGCGGGAGAAGCCGGGCCAGATCGTCGGCCATGGCGGTCAGCCGGTCGGCGACCTCACGATCGCCACGACGGGCCTGAAAGAGCTCGTCCGTGATGGCGAGCGCGGCCAAAATCGCCGCCTTTTGAGTCTCGACCATGGGAAGGCTATCCCGAACCCGTTTCAGGGCTGCGTCGAGGTACGCGGCCACCTCCCGGGTGTAGTCGGGCGGAAGCTCGGAGCGGACGGTGTACTCCTCGCCGCCGATGATGACCCGAACCGCATTCTTGGTGGTGCTCACGCGGCGTTCCCTCCCCCGTGCTGCTCCAGGAAGGTGAGCCGGCCGGTCAGGGCCTTGAGCCGGTCCTTGGCGCCGTCGATACGCTGTCGCAACGCCTGATTCTCCATCTCGAGCTCGATGATCCGCTGGCGAGCCTGGTTGAGCTCCGGGCCGGCCAATACGCCGCCATTGGCGCGGACGTCCTGCAGCTCGGCCTCCGCCTTCAGTGTCCGCCTCCGCCAGCCGGCCAGCTCTTCGGCCAGATGGTGTAGCAGCTGTTCGAGGTCGGCCATGGCCTTCTGGTCGGGCCGCTCGTAATGATATGTCACGCTCACGCTCCACCCCTTGGCCCGCCTGCGTCGCGGCGCTGGATGTCCAGATCGGTTGCCAGCGCTGAAAGCATGCGGGACTCGATAGCGTCTATCTCAGGATCGCGCAGCGTGCGGTCCGCGGCCCGGAAGGTGAGCCGGAACGCGACGCTGCGCCGGCCGGGCGGCAGCTCGGGTCCTCGGTAGTCGCTTTCAACCAGAATCGACTCGAGCAGCTCGCCGCCAATGCGTTCGAGCAACTCCTCGACTTGCCGCGCGGTAGTCCCTTCTCCGAGCAGGAGCGCGAGCACCCGTTCGGAGGACGGAGTCGAGGGGAGGGTCACGAATCGCGCCGGGAGACGCGGAGCCGGATCGAGCAACAGCTCGAAGCCGAAGAGCGGAGCTGCCCAGGGTGGCGCATCGGCCGCCAACGGCCCCGCTCGGCCGACAGTACGGCCGGTCGAGTCCAGGGCAATCCATTCGGACCCTTCAACCTGCACTGCGCCTTGCGGAACCGCCAGAGCGACGGCCGCCTCGAACTGCCCCTTGAGATCCCACAAATCAAACCGCTCCTGGCCCGACCCGGCCCAGTGCGGCGGCTCCCGGTGACCGGTCAGGACAGCGGCCAGGTGACGCTCTTCCCGCGGGCGCTCGCCCCGGCCCGCGGCGGTGAAGACCGTGCCGATCTCGAACAGGCGGATGTCGGCGACATGCTTGGCCCAGTTGCCCTCGACCAGGCGCACCAGCCCAGGCAGGAGGCGCCGCCGCAAGTAGCCATCCGCACTGGACAGGGGGTTCAGCAGCCGTACGCTGTCCGAGCCGTCAGCCGGACCGGTGGGGAGCGGCGAGACCTCGAAGAACCCCTGCCGGGCCAGCCCCCGTCGCACTTCGGACGCGGCGCGCTCGACCGGCGCGTCGGGCAGGAGGCCGGGCCGGAAGGGACGCAATTCGGAGGGGAATTTTTCGTAGCCGTGCATCCGGGCTACCTCTTCGATGAGGTCCACCTCCCGGAGTAAGTCGGGACGCCAGCTCGGTGCTTCCACCGCAATGCGGCCGTCATCCGGTTTGGATACAACGGTGGCGCCGATGGCAACCAGGTAATTCTCCAGCGCCTGCCAGGGGAGCTCCACGCCGAGGACCTGAGTCACCCGGGCCGGCCGGAGAAAGATGCGCGGTGGATTGCTCGGGCCCGGTCCCACATCGACCGGGGTTCCAGCCAGCTCACCGCCGGCGGTTGCTCCGATGATCTCGATGCACCGTCGCAGGGCCTCGACTCCACCCCAGCGGTCGATCCCCCGCTCGAAGCGGTAGCTCGCCTCGGTGGGCAGTCCCAACGCGCGCCGGGTCCGCCGGATACCGGCAGGGGTGAAGAAGGCGCACTCGAGGAATACGTCCATGGTTTCGGCGGAAACCTCGGTGGCGCTGCCGCCCATTACCCCGGCGATCCCAATGGCACCACCATCGTCGGCGATCACCGTCATCTCAGGTGTGAGCTTGCGCTCAACGCCGTCGAGCGTGACCACGCTCTCCCCTTCCCGCGCCCGCCGAGGCACCACACTTGGCCCTCGCAGCCGCACGATGTCATATGCGTGCATCGGCTGGTTGAGCTCGAGCATGACGTAGTTGGTGGCGTCCACGACGTTGTTGATCGACCGGACACCTGCGGCCTCGAGCCGGCGAGCCAGCCAGTCGGGCGACGGGGCCACCTTCACCCCTTTCACGACTGCGGCGAGGAACCGGGGACAGCCTTCGAGATCCTCGATGGCCGCCCGCACGCCACCCACATCCGTGCTGTTCCCCAGTCGGCGAACGGGAGGCACCTCGATGGTCGGCGAGCCCGGGATGACCGGAAGCCGGAACGGAGTGCCGTAGCTGGCGGATAGCTCCCGGGCAATCCCTTTATGCCCCAGCAGGTCGGGACGGTTGGGGCCGACGTCCACCACCAGTCTGTAGTCGTCGAGAGGCACCGCCTCCAACAGGCGAGTGCCCGGCGCGGCTTCGGTTCCCAGCTCCCAGATCCCGTCGCCGTCCTGGCCCAGGCCCAGCTCGCGAGCGGAGCACAGCATCCCCTCCGAGGCCTCACCTCGGAGCTTGCGCTTTTCGATACGAAGGCCGCCGGGAAGCGTGGCCCCGACCGGCGCAAAGGGATATTTCCGTCCCGCGGTCACGTTGGCCGCGCCACAGACCACGTTGCGCCGCTCGGCTGTTCCGTCGTTTACCAAACAGAGCCGGAGCCGGTCGGCGTTGGGGTGCGGCCGCACCTCCTCGACCAGTCCGATGAGGATGTCACCCAGACCGGCGTGAAGTGGCTCCACCGCATCCACCGGAGCCCCCAGCATGGCCAGCCGGTTGGTGACGTCCTTGACGTCCAGCCGGCGGCGGAGGAAATCCTCGACCCATCGCAGCGAGACGTTCATCCCTGCCCACCCGCCCGGAGGGCACCCGCCCCGCTGCCCCGCTGGGCGCCCGGCACGAACTGTTCCAGAAACCGCATGTCCCCATCGTACAGAATCCGGATGTCAGGGATACGATGCCGCAGCATCGTGATCCGGTGGGGGCCCATGCCGAAGGCCCAGCCGGTGTAGCGCTCAGGGTCGACACCGGAATGCTCGAACACCGCGGGATGCACCATCCCACAGCCGAGAATTTCCATCCAGCCGGTCCCCTTACACGCCGCGCAACCGCTGCCATGGCAGATCTGGCATTCGACATCCATCTCCGCCGAGGGTTCGGTGAAGGGGAAGAACGACGGCCGGAAGCGAACCTTGGTAGTCGGCGAGAAGAACTGGTGGGCAAAGTGGGCCAACGTCGCCTTCAGGTCTACGAAAGAAATTCCCTCATCGACCGCCAGCCCTTCGATCTGGGAGAAGGCGGGCGCGTGCGAGGCGTCGAAGGGATCATTGCGATAGACCAGTCCCGGGATGATCACCCGCACCGGTGGCTGTGACTCGAGCATGGCGCGAATCTGCACCGGGGACGTATGGGTCCGGAGCAACAGCCGCCCGCCCTGCTCCCCCGCGATCGGTGGGGCATCCACGTAGAGCGTGTCGTGCATGTCCATCGCCGGATGGTCGGCCGGGAAGTTGAGCGCGGTGAAGTTGTACCATTCGGTCTCCACCTCAGGCCCCACCGCGACGGTGAAACCGAGGCCGCGGAAGATCTCTACGATCTCGTCCACCACCAGCGTCACCGGGTGCTCGGCTCCCACCCAGCGGCGCCGCCCCGGCATCGTGCGATCGATTCCCGACGACTCCCGCCCGCGACGCTCCGAATCGAGTACCTCCCGCCGGGCAGCGAACGCCGTCTCGAAGCTGGCCTTGAGCTGGTTCACCGCGGCGCCATAGCCCTTGCGCTGGTCGAGCGGCAGCGACGGAACCGATTTCAGCGCCTCACTGAGCGCACCGTTCTTGCGGCCGAGCACCGCAATGAGCTCGGACGCGAGCTGATCCACGCTGAGGCGGGGCACAGCCTCGAGCCGGGGCAGCAATGCGTCGAGTTCGGGATAGCCAGTCGGGTTGGACATCAGGCTCGTGAGGCTATGGGCTAGCCAATAGCTGGTTTCAAGAGCGATGGGGCCGCCCGCCCAGTGCGAACGGCCCCATCTGGGCTGCAAGAACGGTGGGCCCGCACGGCGTGCGGACGCCCGCAACGCGTTGCGTGCCCACGGTTATTTCGGATCGGCGCCCTTGGCCAGCTCGGCGATCTTGGCAAATGCGTCGATATCGTGCACCGCGAGGTCGGCCAGGACCTTCCGGTTGATGTCGACGCCAGCTTTGCGGAGCCCAGCCATCAGGCGGCTGTAGCTCATGCCCTGCATCCGCGCGGCGGCGTTGATGCGGGTGATCCAGAGCGCCCGGAACTCGCCTTTCTTCTTGCGGCGGTCGCGGTAGGCATAGCGCATGGCGCGCTCGGCGGTCTCCTTGGCCGCCTTGTACAGCTTGCTCCGGCCGCCACGAGCACCCTTGGCAGCCTCCATGATCTTCTTTTTCCGGGCGTGGTGAGCGACGCCATTTTTAACGCGGGGCATGAGATATCCTTACGCCTGAAGGAGACGGCTGACGCGAGGGAAATCCGCCGAGCTGACGATATCGGGTTTCTTCAGCCGATTCTTCCGCTTGCGCGTCTTCTTGGTCAGGATATGGGTGTGATTGGCATGCCAGCGCTTCAGCTTCCCGGTGCCAGTCTTCTTGAAGCGCTTCATAGCGGCACGCTTGGTCTTCATCTTCGGCATTTTTAATCCTCGACTCGCGTTGCTCGTCTCGGGCGGTAGGTGAAGCGGCGGTCAAGGCGGTATCCTCGCTCGCTTCGCTCACTCGGGCGGTAGGTTACCGCCTCAGTCTCTACCGCCTCTTCATCTACCGCCGCAGTATCTACCGCCGCAGTATCTACCGCCGTACCGCCCGCCCTACTTCGGCGCGATGACCATCGTCATGTTGCGACCCTCGAGCTTGGCATCGGACTCGATCTTCCCCACGTCCACCAGCGCGGCCGCCACCCGATCAAGCACCGCCTTGCCCAGCTCCAGGTGGGCCATCTGCCGTCCCCGAAACATCATGGTCACCTTGACCTTGTTGCCGTCGCCCAGAAACTCCCGCGCATGGCGGGTCTTGAAATCGAAATCGTGGTCATCGATTCCCGGGCGGTACTTCACTTCCTTGAGCTGGATGATGTGCTGCTTTTTCTTGGCCGCACGAGCGGCCTTGGCCTCCTCGAATTTGAACTTCCCGTAGTCCATGATCTTGACCACGGGGGGCCGAGCGGTCGGCGCTACCTCCACGAGATCCAATCCACGTTCCAGGGCAGCCGCCAGGGCTTCCTCGATCGGCAGAACCCCGAGCTGCTCCCCGGCGGCGGTGATGACACGCACCGGGCTGATCCGGATCATGCGGTTAACGCGGATTCGCTTGTCGCGATCGTTCGTGGCCAGTTCGTGCCTCCAACGTGAGAACGAAAAAGGGCACCCGGCGATGACCGGATGCCCACGACACGAAGCCACGGCGGCCACAGCCACCTGAATCGCTTCGAAGCCAGGACCCGGCTGCACTGCGGCATCGGGCCGGCAGGCTCAGGGTGGGGGAACTCGATTCCCCGCTTTCACAAGGTGCGGAAGGTAGTCAGCGCCGAGCCAAGTGTCAACCAGAAACCACGTTGGCTGGCTCGGCCGCGGCCGTGACATCGCGCAGCACCACCCCCTTGCCCTCCCGGACCGGCGTCCCCAGTGCCACCCTCGGATCGTGCTCGAAGATCAGACGCCACCCGCCGGCAATGGCTTCCTCCAGGATGGCCCGCTTGCTCTCCAGTGTGCGGAGGGGCTCCAGGTCATAGCCCATGATCCAGGGCAGCGGCAAGTGTGCCGTGGTTGGAAAGAGATCGGCCACAAACAGCCCGGTCTCGCCCCGGTCTTGCACCATCACTGCCTGGTGGAACGGGACGTGACCGGGCGTGAGCCGAACCGAGATTCCCGGAAGCACCTCACCGTCTCCATCCAGCAGACGCCAGCGGTTGGCGGCCGCAATCGGCTCGAAGTTGTGCGGCAGATAGCTTGCCCGGGTGCGCTCGTTGGTATGGCGGGCAAACTCGAGCTCACCCCGCTGCACCACGTAGGTGGCATTGGGGAAGGCTGGCCGCACGTGGCGCCGCGGATCGTTTTCCAGCTCCGGGTCCATCGTGGTGTTGCCGCCAGCATGATCGAAGTGCAGATGGGTGTTGATGACCCACTTCACGTCGCGCGGCAGGAAGCCGGCGGACGCCAATGCGTCCTCCAGCTGGGTGGCACCCTCGAGTCCCTGATTCTCCACCCCGTAGATGTCGAGGAACTTGGCGTCTTCCTTGTTGCCCAGCGCGGTATCGATCAACACCAGTCCGTCGCTGTGCTCCACCAGAAGGCAGCGCATGGCCAGCGGGATCCGGTGGCGCTCGTCCGGCGCGATCCGTGTCTGCCAGAGCATCCGGGGCACCACGCCAAACATCGCGCCTCCGTCGAGGTGCTGAAGTCCTCCCTCCAGCGTGTGGCAGCGAAGGCCACCGATCTTGAACGACCGGAGCAGCGTCACGTCAATTCCTCCTGGCACGAGTCCGCCCGGGGCTCGGTCGGCATAGCGGATCGCTTTCGGCGGCGGCCACGGCGATACCGCCGCGCCTCGATGACCATGAGATCCTGGAGGGTGCGGGCCCCCTCCTCCCGGGCGAGCGAGAGCAGCCGGCAGAGCAGCTCCGCCGTCACCAGCGCATCGCCGCCGGCACGATGCCGAGCCTCGTTTCGGAATCCAAAAAAACGGCAGAGGTTGTCCAGTCCGCAGGATCGCACTCCTTTAACCAGCCGGCGCGCCAGCCGTACGGTACAGAACCGGGTCCCATCCAGCGTGAGGTCGCGGGAGCGACGCAGCTCGGCGCTGACGAAGTTCCAGTCGAACCGCGCGTTGTGGGCCACAAACACGCGCCCGGCGAGCGCGGCAAGCAACCGCTCGGCCACCTCGGAGAAGCGGGGAGCGTAACGCACCATCTCGTTGGTGATGTTGGTGATGGCGCAAACCGCGCGGGGGATCGGGCGCTCGGGATTGACCAGGGTGTCAAACACGATCTCGCGGCGGTTGCCGTGGACCACGGCAACCGCGATCTCGGTGATCCGGTCACCGTAGCCCGACCGGATGCCGGTGGTCTCCACGTCCACCACGGCAAAGGCGCAATCATCCAGCAGCGGGGAGCCCTGTGCCTCAGGCACCAGCCCCCACCGGCCGTCATCCAGCTGCCGCACGCGTGGATCGGCGCCCAGTAGCGCAATGGCCACCCGATCACAGATCGCGGCCGGAGCCCCGAGCAGGCCAAGCACCTCATGACACAGGGTCAAGGGCGTGCGTGGACCCAGGTGCAGTTGGGCCATCACCCGCTCAAGCAAGGTGCTATCGGGATACGCGGACGTGCCGATCACAGGGCGGCCCGGCGGAGCGGCAGTGACATGCAGCGAGGACCACCTCCGCCCCGCGCCAGCTCGCTCCCCTCGATGGTGATCACCGTCCGGTGCTTCGCATCGGTCCAGTCGTCGAATGCCAGGAAGTTGACGGCGGGCACGACCCGGAAGCCGACCTGGGTC
Source organism: Gemmatimonadales bacterium (assembly GCA_035557715.1). Classification (GTDB taxonomy): domain Bacteria; phylum Gemmatimonadota; class Gemmatimonadetes; order Gemmatimonadales; family GWC2-71-9; genus CAVVWJ01. Next base: position 12,493 of record DATMDQ010000172.1, on the reverse strand, counting down.
AGCTCGCAGAGGGTCGCGTCGTTCCGGCGATAACTCACCACGGTGCCGGGGCGGACCGCCAGAAAGTTACAAGCCGAGCTCCACTGCTCCCGCTCCTGGTCGATGCGCCGCTCGCCTCCGGCGAAGACCGGCTCCAGTGGCAGATTCACGGCTTGCAGCGCGGCAAAGAAGTCAGGCATCTCACGCACGCCATCGGTTCCCTTTCGGCGGTGAAGCACCGGCAGCCGCTCGGGCCCCACGAAAAACGGAGGATAGACCACGCACAGCTCGTGGTCGACCTGAGAGAAGATCATGTCCAGATGGATGGCGGCCGGTGCCTTGGGCATCACCACCACCAGCACGTCGGTGACCACTCCGCGGTCGAAGACCGTCTCGCACAGCTGATCCAGCGCCGCCGGCGAGGTTCGCTCGCTGAAGCCGACCACCAAGAGGTCGGGACGCAGGTAATGCACGTCCCCACCCTCGAGAGTGTAGTTGCTGCGCCGTTCCTCTGAGCCGTCGTAGAGCATGCCGGCGTTGGCGAGCTCGGGATGAAACTGGAACAGCGCGTTGATCAGCAGCTCCTCGGTCCAGCGCACGCCGTGCCGCATGGCGCCGACCACGACGTGGTCCCCGATGACCATGCCGATGTCCCGGGGGAAAAACAGATTCGGCAGCGGAGGAAAGGCAAACCCCACCTCGTTGAGTGCCCGCGAGATGGGCCCGCTCTCCTCCTCGGTGCCCTCGATCAGCATGTTCACGATCTCTTCAGCCGGCAGCCCGGTGAGTCGCTGGGCCAGCGCATCCGAGGGCACCACGTCCATCGTCTTGGTGATGAGGTAATCGCGCGCCTCGGGCTGCTGCAGGATCTCGCCGAGCAGGTCGCGCACCTGCAACACCCGCGCGAAGCGCTTGAGCACCGAGACGAACTGGCGGTGCTCCCGTTGCGCGATCTCCAGATCGATGATGTCGTCGTAGAGGTAGTCGGCCCGATTGCCCGGCGTCACCGCCTCGAGCTCGCGCCCCGGCGTGTGCACCAGCACGGATTGCAGGACCCCGATCTCAGAGGTGACGTGAACGGACATACAACAAGCTATTCAGGACAGCGGAGTTTGGGGTAGGCCAAGGCCAGCTAGCGAGAGGAGCCGGCGGAGACGGTGCCCGGGCCGCGAAGCACCTTCCCAGGCAGCGCGTGGGTGGCTTTCCCATCGGCGATCACCGGGACGCCGTTCACCAGGACCCAGCGCATCCCCTCGCTCAGCTGATTGGGCTTCGCGAACGTCGCCAGGTCCCGCACCTGGGCCGGATCGAAGATGACGACGTCCGCCCACATGCCGGCCTTGAGAACCCCGCGGTCACTCACCCGCATCCGCTGCGCCGGAAGCGAGGTGAACTTCCTGATGGCGTCCTCAAGCGTGAGCCGCTTCTCCTCGCGCACGTACTTCCGGAGTATTCGAGGAAAGGTCCCGTAGGCGCGGGGATGCGGATGGTCCTGGCCCAGGATGCCGTCGGGTGCGGTGCCCTGCGAGTCGTTGTTGATCGAAACCCAGGGCTGCTGCAAGGCGAGCGTCACGTCCGGCTCGGACATGCCGAATACGGCCACATAGGTATATGCCTGATCCTCGATCAACAGATCGAGCAGGGCATCAATCGGGTCGGCCTTCCTCTGCTTGGCGACCTGCGCCAGAGTCTTCCCCTGCAGGGACAGCAGAGCCGGGTTCTGCACCGCGCCGATCAGGATCGCTGTCGGATCCGAAATCTCCTGCCACGCGTTATTCTCCCAGGAGCCCTCGGTTTCCATGTCAAGCCTGATCCGGCGCCGGGCCGAGGGGTCGCGGAGCCGCTCGAGCAGCTTGGCGGTACCGCCGTCGTGAGCCCAGGGCGGCACCATCGCAGAGAGCGAGTTGAACCACGCCGGATAGGCGTAGGTATCGGCCGCGATGTCGACGCCGGCTCGCCGCGCCGATTCTATCTTCGCGACCACCTCGCCCATGCGGCCCCAGTTCCGCCTTCCGGCCGTCTTCAAGTGCCAGATCTCGACCGGGATCTTTGCCTCGCGTCCGATCCGGATCGCCTCCTCCAGCGCGGGGATGATCTCGTCCGATTCAGATCGCATGTGCGTGGCGTACACCCCGCCGCTCCGCGATGCCTCCGCCGCCAGCGCGATCAGCTCCTCGGTCTTGGCGTAGGGCGCCGGCGGATACTGAAGCGATGTAGAGAGACCGACCGCTCCGTCGTGCATTGCTTGACGGACCAGCTCCCGCATCCGGGTCAGTTCCCCGGCGGTCGGCGTGCGATCCACGTCGCCCAGCACCATCCGGCGCACCTGGGTGGCACCGACGTAGGTACCGACATTGATCCCGATTCCCTGCCGCTCAAGTCTGCCGAAGTACTCGCTTAGCGTGCGCCAGTCCGGGTCGATCTTGAGGTGATCGTAGGCCAGCCGGTCAGCCGCGATAATCGCCTCATTGAGCGGCCCGGGGCTTCCGCCCTCGCCGCTGAACTCGGTGGTGATCCCTTGAAAGATCTTTGACGGGAGCTGGGGGTTGACCAGAATACTCAAATCCGACTGACCCAGCATATCGATGAAGCCGGGAGCTACCACCATGCCCGCCGCATCGATCGTCTGGCTTGCCCGGGCATCGGCCAGGGCGCCGATGGCGGCAACCCGGCCATCGCGAACGCCGATGGTGCCTGAATACCAGGGAGACCCGGTGCCGTCGATGATGCGGCCGTTCCGAATCAGCAGGTCGAAGCGCGGCTGCTGAGCGAATAGGCTGGCGGGAACCCAAACCAGCGATAGCAATCCGAGGAGGCGACCCATGTGGCCCGTGCCTAGCGGTTTGCCAGCGCGTAGCTAAGGGTCTCGAGCTCGAGCGCCAGGTTCACCGTCTTTACCACCACGTCATCGGGGACCACGAGCTGTACCGGAGCGAAGTTGAGAATGGCCTTGACGCGGAGAGCTACGAGCCGGTCTGTGACCGCTTGGGCCACATCGCCGGGGACCACCAGCACCGCCATGTCGAGCGGCTGGCGGGTGACCTCTTTCTCCAGCGTGCCAATGTCTTGGACCGTCAGGCCATTCCATTGGCTGCCGATCTTGGAGGGATCGCTGTCGAAGATGGCCACGATGTCGAACCCGCGCTGCTTGAACCCGCGGTACTGCACCAGCGCGCTGCCGATCTTCCCTGCCCCGATCATCCCCACCCGATAGCGTCGCTTGAGCCCCAGGATCTCCCGCATCCGGTCGGCCAGCTCCGGAACGGGATACCCCAGCCCCCGCTTGCCGAACGACCCGAAGAAGGACAGGTCTTTGCGAACTTGCGCCGAGGTGGTACCGCCCCGCGAGGCCAAGGCACCGGAGCTGACGGTGTCGATGCCTTGTCCCTCGAATTCTTCCAGAAAACGGAGGTAGAGCGACAGGCGGCGAACTGTGGACTCGGCGACTTTGCGCATTCACCCTGATTTATGTGAAATGTTTCACAAAGCTACCGCCTGCTCCACCCCCCGTCAACGAGCGCACGATACAGCTGCACAAAGTCCGCGGGACTCAATACCTCGGGGCGTACCGTCTCGGGGATGCCGGCGGCGGACAATAGCGCACCTGCTCGCGGTGCATCCCACCCAGTGAATTCCCTGAGGCCGCGCAGCATCTGCTTCCGGCGGAAGCCGAAGAGACCGACCACCAGAACCCGGAAGCTCTCCCGCTGGTCATCGGAGATGAGGGGCCGGTCCAACGGCGTCAGGCGAAGGACGGCGGAATCCACCTTTGGCCGAGGCTTGAACGCCCCCGCGGCGACGGTAAACAAGCGTTCCGCCCGAGCCACTGCCTGTACCCCAATGGTGAGCGCTCCGTACTCGGAGGTGCCGGGGGCGGCGACGACCCGGTCGGCGACCTCCTTCTGTACCAGAAACACGATGCGGCGAGGACGCGGCGGCAGCAGCGCCTTGTCTATCAGCGGGGAAGTGATGTTGTAGGGGATGTTACCGGTGACGAGAAGGCCGGTCTGGCCCGGCTGCGGGAGGGTGTGCCAATCGAGCTCGAGTGCGTCGCCCTCGATCAGATCCAGACTGGGAAACCGCGACTTCAGCGCCGGGATCAGATCCCGATCCTTCTCGATGGCTATCACCCTCCCCCCGCGCTCGAGGAGTGGAGCCGTCAGCCCCCCCAGTCCGGGCCCCACCTCCAGCACCACATCGTCCGGCCCTGCCTCGAGCGCATCGGCGATTCGAGCCAGCAGCCTCGGATCGGTGAGAAAATGTTGTCCCAGGCGGCGCTTGGCAGGCGCCACGGCTAGATCCGAAGAACCAGGAGCGTGCGGTCGTCGGTCGGGCGGGAGCCGAAGGCTTCAGCGTCCTTCAAGACCTCGCTCACAATCTTTTCGGGAGACTCCCGCCGAAGCTTACCGACGCAGTCCAGCAGGCGCTGCTCTCCAAACGGCTCACCCGCTTCATTGCGTGCATCCACCAGCCCGTCGGTCCAGAGTACGAGGAGATCGTCATCAAACGCCCAAGGCACTTGCCGGCGGTGAATGCTTCCGGCGGTGGCGAGCCCGAGCGGCGGCGCGGTGGCCTCGAGCCGTTGGGGAGGTCCCGCCGCCGGCACCCGGAACGCATGCGGGTGGCCGGCGCTGGCATAGATCAGCTCACGGGCGACCGGATCGAGCATGCCGTAGAACACACTGAAGTGCATCTCGGTCCGGGCCAGCTCGGGAGACAAGCTGTCGAGCAGCGCGGAGAGCGTTTCGTCCGGAGTCGTCGAGGTAGCCGCGTGGATGCCGGCCGCGGACATGACCAGCGCCATGACCAGTGCCGCCGAGAATCCGTGGGAGGCCACGTCGCCCAACATCACCCCCACCTTGCCCCGCCCGAGCCGGCTGAAGGTATAGAAGTCGCCCCCAACCGAGTCGGCCGGCAGGCATCGGGCGGCCACCTCGGCGTCGCCCTGGAGGACGGCCGGCGACGGCAGAAGCTTGAGCTGGAGATCGTGGGCCAGCTCGAGCTCTCGCTGCAGCCGCTGTTGCTGGGCATCCCGTTCGATCAGCCGGGCGTTCTCCACCGCGGCACCGATCTGGTTGGCGACGGCGCCCACCAGCTTCCGGTCGTCGTGGGTGAAGCGGTCACCCCCGATTCGGTCGGTCAGGTTCATGACCCCGACGCAGCGAATCTCGGTGCCGGGCGCGGCATAGGTTATGGGAACGCTGAGAAAGGAGTTTCCGCGGTAGCCCCGTGCTCCGCCGCATTCGGATGGAACCGACTCCGCATCCTCCGGATCGAAGGTCACCGTTCGCCGCTCGCGGAAGACCCGCGCCGCAATCGAGCAGTCGTCCTCCACCGGCACGGGGTTCAATCCTTCCGGCGTGAAGCCACGCGCCGCGACGGTGCGGAGGGTGCCGGTTGTTTCGTCGAACACCATGATCGAAGCCCGGCGCGCACCAACGACCGCGCTCACCTCCCGCACGATGATCTGGGCCGCCTCTTCCAGCCGGACCGTGCGGCCCAATATCTCGCTGATGGCGTACAGCAGCTCGATTTCCTCGTAGCGGCCCGCCAGCTCCTCGGCCACGTGCGCGCGCTGACGCTCCGAATCCAGCAACGCTGAAACCAGCGACAGCACCCGGGGCGCGGCGCCCCGCAGGTCGTCCTGGTCGTGTCCGGCCACCTCCAGCCACACGCCGACCGCACCGGTCACCGGCTCGAGCCAGGCGACACCTCCAGGGGTGGGCGAAAGCCCCGGGCGCACCGGCCGCGCGAGCGACCAGCCCGGGTCTTCCCCGGCGGCAAGTTGCAGCGCGGAGCCGTCCAAGCGCCACAGGCGTACCCGTCCTTGGACGAGAGCTCCGAGGCCGTCGAGCAGGTGGTCGAGCCGCCCTACGGGCGGCGCAGTATCATGCAGATGGAATTCCCTTGCTCGTTGAATTGAACCACGTCCACGAGCTTGCGGATGAGATAGAGGCCGCGTCCCCCGGCCTCGTCGAGCTGCTCCGGTCTGAGCGGCTCGGGAACGGCTCCCGGATCGAACCCGGGCCCTTCATCAGTCACCGAGACCCGGATCGCCTCGGGGACCAGCTCGGCTCGCACCTCGACCCACTTGGTGTGATCCTCGCCGTTGCCGCGCATGATGGCGTTGCTCAGCGCCTCGGAGAGCACCACTCGAAGCCGGAACCGAATGGTCCGGGTGGCGTCGTGCCCCGCCAGGCAATGGCGGGTGACGAGCTCGACGGCCTCCTCGATGCAGTTCACATCACTGGGCAGGCGCAGGGTGACCAGGGTCGCCGACCCGCGCGTCTCCGAGGCCGAGGTCCGGCGGACGCAGAGGCGAAGCGGCGAGGTCATGAGGTCGGGCTAGAAGCTGGTGAGGGCCTGCTCAGGCGTCTCGGTGATGGCGAAGAGGGTGTCGAGTTTGGTCAGCTCGAACAGGGAACGGAGATCGTCGTTAAGGCCGGAGAGCCGGAGCTCGCCGCCCATCTCACGAATCCTTTTTGAGATCGAGACCAGAGCCCCGAGTCCGGAGGAATCGATGTACCCGGTGCGGGAAAAGTCGACCAACAGGCGACGCTCGCCTTTTTCCAGCGCGGCCTGCACCAGATCCTTGAGCTCGTGCCGATTGCCCACGATGAGCTGCCCCTCCACCTGCACTACGACCACCCCGCTGGAGCCTTTCGTCTGATTGAAGCCCATGAATCACTCCCTCAACTGGTACCATTGGATTGCAGAGCGACCATCGCCGCCACCTCGACAATATCATCGGAGGTGGCCCCCCGCGACAGGTCGGCCATGGGGCAGGCCAGCCCCTGAAGAATGGGACCGATGGCTACTGCCCCCGCCAGGCGTTGAACCAGCTTGTAGGCGATGTTGCCGGCATCGAGGTCGGGAAACACCAGCACGTTGGCCCGCCCGGCTATAGGAGAGCCGGGCGCCTTCCGCTCCCCAACGTCGGGGCTGAGCGCAGCATCTGCCTGCATCTCACCGTCGGAGGCGATATTGGGCGCGAGCTGGTGAAAGCGGGCAGCGGCCTCCTGCACCCGGGCGACGTGCGGGCCACCGGCGCTTCCCTTTGTGCTGTACGACAGGAACACCACCCGGGGAGCGTCGCCGACGAGCTTCGAGCGGTCCCGCGCCGCCGCCAGAGCGATCTCGGCCAGCTGGCCCGGGGTCGGCTCGGGGACCACCGCGCAGTCGGTGAAGGTGAGCACGGTGTCGTCGGGGAGAACCATATAGAAGGAGGAGCTGACCAGGCTGACGCCCGGGGCGGTGCCGATCGCCCAAAGGGCGGCGCGCACTACATCGCCGGTGGGACAGGCCGCGCCCGCCACGCAGCCCTCCGCCTCGCCCATGGCCACCAGCGCGGCTCCGAAATGCAGCGGATCGGCGGCGAGGTCGAGGGCGTGCACCCCGTCCCGTACCCGCTCGGGACGGCGCTCCCGAAGGAACTGGGCGATCCTGCCCAGACGCGGGTCGGCTGCCGGATCGATTCCCCGGCCCCCGAGCACGATAGGATCGACCACCCCATGGGAGCGCAGCTGTTCAGCCGCCGCGTGGACCCGCGGGTCTGCTCCCTCGCACAGCACGACCCGGGCACGTCCGCTGGCCGCGCGCTGCAGCAACCGGTCGCGAAAGCTCATGACCGAAACCGCCGCGCCAGCGCGGTGGCTACGACCGGGTGCACCATCGGGCGCACATCTCCGCCGAACCTTGCCACCTCGCGCACCAGACTCGAGCTGAGATACGTCAGATCGACCGCGGGCACGAGAAAGACGGTCTCGACCGAGGGGTGCAGCTGGCGATTCATCAGGGCCATCTGGAACTCGTACTCGAAGTCGCTCACCGCACGCAGGCCCCGCACGATGATGGTGGCCCCAACCTGCTTGGCGAATTCCGCCAGGAGACCATCGAATGATTGGAAGGAGACCCGGGGATCGTCGCCCGCGGCGGCCCGAAGCATCTCCAGCCGCTCCTCAACCGTGAAGAGCGGCTGCTTGCCGACGTTCTTGGCCACCGCGACGATGAGGCGGTCGGCCAGGGTCAGGCTCCGGCGGATCAGATCTTCGTGGCCCCGGGTCAACGGATCGAACGAGCCGGGGTAGACGGCGATTCTGGTCATGGTGCGTGGCAGAAGGTGATGGCGGTGTCGCCGTAGCGGCGGGTGTCGCCGTCGAGCTCGAGGGTGCTGCTATGCTCGACCGAAAGAATGCGTCCGAACGGGGTGCGGCGGAAGAGCGCTACCAGTCTGGACGCGTGATCGACTGTGTACGGCGGATCCGCCACTACCACATCGAACGCGGCCGGCGGGAGCCGCTCGGCGAAGCGCATGGCATCTCCCCGATGCACGGTCGTCGCTCCTTCCGCCCCGAGGGCGCTGATGTTCTCGTGGAGTGCCTTGAGCGATGGCGGATTCATTTCGACGAAGGTCACCGATTCCGCGCCCCTCGACAGCGCCTCCAGCCCGAGGGCGCCGCTTCCGGCAAAGAGGTCGAGCACTCTGGCTCCGGCCAGCTCACTACCCAGGATGCTCATCCACGCTTCACGTACCCGATCGGCTGTGGGACGCACTCGGGTGTCATTCGGCATTACCAGGCGCCGGCCGCCAAACTGACCTGCAACGATTCTCAAAATCGGGAAGGTCGGGAACGACGAGAAGGACGGGAGGGCTCGCACAGGCTGCTGCCCTGCTCGAACACCGTTGCTCTCAGTACCATGTCGTCCACGTTCCCGTCATTCCCGTCTTCTACGGAGTGTGGGGCGACAAGGCACACAATCGAGCTTGCAGCGTGACCATTCCATTCCACTCGTTGCACTCGACGCGAAACGCGGCGTCTACCAGCTCATCTCCCAGCCAGGCCGTCCGGTCCGCCCACTGGAATCCGATGACCGACACTCGGGTCCGGCCGTCGTCGAGCACGCCCTTGAGGTGGCCGTTCCCCACCACGCTGCGATTGGTGAACCGCACACCCCTGACGCCGAACACGGGGCCCGCGTTCCCCTGGCCACATGGCTCCAGGTAGCGGCACAAGCGCTCGAGCTCATGAGTGACTTCGTCCAGGCCGATCTCCAGATCCACCCGTTGTTCGGGGCCAAGATCCTCCGGGGCGAGCACCTGTCTTGCCACATCGCCGAAGCGCTCGCGAAAGGCCTCGAGCTGGCTGCGGTGAATGGTGAGGCCGGCGGCCATTCGGTGTCCGCCGAACCGCTCCAGCAAGTCGCCACACGACAACAGGGCGGCATGGAGATCGAACCGCGAGGTGCTGCGCCCGGAGCCTTTCCCGATGTCGCCGTCGAAGGCGATCAGGAATGTCGGACGGCCGTACCGCTCGACCACGCGGGAGGCGACGATGCCAACGACGCCAGGGTGCCAGCCGTCGCCCACCAGCACCAGGCCGGCATCGCGCTCCGGATCGGCGGTACGCTCGACCTGCTCCAGCGCCTCGTCCAGCATGCGCTGGTCCAATGCCTGGCGCTCGACGTTGAGGCCCTCGAGACGCTGGGCCAGCGCCGCGGCCTCCACCGGATCGTCACTCAGCAGGAGGCGGAGACCATCGGTGGCGTCCGCCACCCGGCCGGCGGCATTGAGCCGGGGACCGAGCACGAAACCCAGGTGGCGGGCAACGATCTCCTGGCCGGTGAGCCCGGTGGCTTCGACCAGAGCTCGAATGCCGGGCCACCTGCTGTCGGCCAGCAGCTTGAGGCCGTGCCTGACCAGAATGCGGTTTTCACCCTGGAGCGGCACCACGTCGGCCACGGTAGCGAGCGCAACCAGATCCAGCAGGTGGAATGGAAGGTTCACCGGCAGGCCGAGCGCCGGCACCAGGGCCTGCACCAGCTTGAACGCGATACCGGTTCCGCAGAGGTTGTTGGCGCCCGAACGGTCGTCGGCCCGCTGGGGGTCTATCACCGCCTGCGCCGGGGGCAGCTCCGCGCCAGGCAGGTGGTGATCGGTCACCACGACAGCGATCCCGGCCTCGCGCGCGTCACGAACGGTGTCCACCGCCGTGATACCGCAGTCGCAGGTGATGATGAGCGAGGCGTTGAAGGCCTTGGCAGCGTCGAGCCCGGCGGGCCCGAAGTCGTAGCCATCGCGGAGACGATGCGGCAGGAAGGGCTGCACATCGGCACCGGCCAGGCGCAAAGCGCGGGTGAGGAGCGTCGAGGAGCACTGGCCGTCGACGTCGTAGTCGCCATGGACCAGGATGCGGCCGCCGGCGCGGACAGTGCCCGCGATGGTCTCCACCGCTTCCGCCATCCCAGCGAGCGCGTGTGGATCCGACAGCTCGTCCAGCGATGGCCGGAGGAAGCGGCGGGCTGCCTCTTCGGTCCCGTGGCCGCGCTGGACCAGGAGAGCAGCCAGCGCCGGCGGAATCCGCAGCGCAACGGCCAGCGGCACCACCTGCGCCGGGTCCGGCTCAGGCACCACTGCCCAGCGTAGCATTGGCGCGGGGAAGACGCTCACCATGGCAGTGTACCCGGTTGGACGCACATCAGACTGACCCGGCCGTCTCGCTTGGGTACAGAATCGCGCCACATGCTTCACACGCGTCAATCACGTGACCGGCCCGGATCTGGCTCCTGCGGTTCATCGGGATCGCGGTGTGGCAGCTGCCGCAGGTGCCGCCGATCAAGGGAACGACCACGTCGCTCGACCGGGTTCGCCGAAGGCGGTCGTACCGGCTGCGGATCGATTTCTGCAACTGCGCCGCACTGGCCTCGCGCTCGCGCATCGCGGCATCCCGGTCCGCTTCCAGCACCCCCCGGCGCGCCGCCACCTCCGCTCGCTCGGGAGCCTGAGCGGCCTCGACTGCTTCCAGACTCCGCTCCGCGTCCTTTACCTTCACCTCCAACTGCACGACCATCTCGGCACTGCGAACCCAATCGTTCTCCTCCTTGGCCATGACCGACTGAGCCAGATCCAACTCGGTCATCAGGGTGGAGGCGTCCTTCGGATTCCGCACCTGCTCCAGCCTCAGCCGGCGCCGGTCCTGCAGAATCCGATAGCTCTCGATCTTGGTCTCCAGCTCGTCCCGGCGCCGTTCCCCGTCGGCGGCGGCCTGGCGGGCCTTCTCCAGCACCTCTCGGGCTCGCCTGAGCACCTCATCCAGACCCGCGGTCTCTTCTTTTAGCTTGTTCAGCCGCTGCTCGCGGGCGGCCACCTCCGCATCCTTGGCTTGTAGATCGACCAGCTTCACTAAATCAGGGTGCATTCAGGCTCCTCGAGGACGATTGGCGATGCGGGTTTCTCTCCGCGCCGCTTTCTGGTATTCGTACCACGCATCGGCTGCAGGGAAGCGCCCCCGGAGATCGGCCCGCATCCGTTGCTTTTCGCCCGGCTCGGTCAGCGCATCCATTTCACGGTAACGGGATCGGGCTCTGAGGATCTGCGCTGCCTTATCGTAGAGCGTGGCGACTTCCTGGCTGTTGAGGTCGTCGGCAGCCTCCTTCAAGTAGGACCAGGCAGCGCCTGCATCCTCCGACAGGGACTCCGGCAACTGACCAGTGGCGCCGTCGCTGAGAAGCAGCGCTTCGTAGATCTCGCGCAGCCGGGGCTTCTCCAGCAACTCTGGCGCGACGTCTTCCTTGGCTCGGGCAATGAGCTCTGGCGCCGCGAGCATCGCCACCAGCAACTGCGTCTCCGGACTGCGCCTGCCGCGCGGCCGGGACACGGCGTCCCGTGATAATGAAGACCGATCCGCCCCAGCTACTTCCCCGCTTCCCCGCTTTCCCGCTGTCCCGCCTTCCCTCAGCTCCTGCTCCAGGACCTCTTTGCTGACCCCTGCGCGTTCCGCGGCGAGCGAAAGATACAACTCACGGGTGATGGGATCGGTCGCGGCCCGGATGGTAGGCAGCAGCCGGTCGAGCGCCTCACGACGATGCTCGACTCCCTCGAAGTAGCCCTTGCGCTCCAGCATCTGGATCTTGCGCTCGAGGAGATCGATCGCGTCGCGCAGCACCCCTTCGAGTCCGGCTACCCCTCCCTTCCGGACCAGCGTGTCCGGGTCCTCGCCCGGCGGCAGGGTGGCGACGCGAACGCGAATCCCGTGACGCAGGAGCTCGTCACCGGCGCGAAACGTAGCCCGCAGTCCGGGGAGATCGCTGTCGTAGAGGATGGAGGCGGCGGGCGCGAATCGCTTGAGCAGCACAGCCTGGTCCGGCGTGAGCGCGGTGCCCAGCGGCGCCACCACGTGTTCGATTCCCGCCAGCGAGAGGCGAATCACGTCGAAGTAGCCCTCGACCAGGAGCACCGACTCTTCCTTCCGAATGGCGCCTTTAGCCTGGTGCAGGTTGTAGAGCTGCTTCCCTTTGTGAAAGATCTCGGTCTCGGGCGAGTTGAGATACTTGGGCTCGCCTGGTCCGAGAAGCCTGCCACCCAGTCCCACCACCCGCCCCCGCAGGTTGTGGATTGGGAAGAGGAGGCGTCCGCGGAACCGGGGGATCACCGAGCCGTCATCGCGCTGCGCTGCCAGACCCGCCTGCAGCAAAACCCCCTCCTGGATCCCGAGATCGGCCATGGCCTTGAAAAAGG
>DATMDQ010000171.1:0-3170 GCA_035557715.1 Gemmatimonadales bacterium | reverse complement strand
CGGCGTGCTGGGACATGAGATCGGGCATGTGGTGGGCCGTCATGGCGCCGAGCACATCGCCAAGCAGCAGCTGACCGAGGGCCTCACCGGCGCCGCGGTACTGGCGACCTACGATCCCAACAATCCCTCCAGCCAGAACTCAGCCGCGGTGGCCGCCATGATCGGCCAGCTGGTGGGCATGCGGTTCGGGCGGCAGGATGAGCTCGAGTCGGACGAGCTGGGGGTGCGGTTCACGTCCGAGGCCGGGTACGATCCGCGCTCGATGACCGGCCTGATGAAGATCCTGGACGAGAGCTCGGAGGGCGGCAGACCACCGGAGTTCTTCAGCACTCATCCGAATCCCGAGAACCGCATCCAGCGGATCGAGGCGGCAATCAAGGAACGCTACCCCGAGGGAGTGCCTTCCGGATTGGAGAAATGAGTCGGGCGAAGGAGGAGCACTCCGTGTCATCCTGAGCGGAGCGAAGGATCGCTCAATGAGACGTCAATTCGAGATCTCTGTTCCGACGTAACCCGGCCGATCCCTCGCTCTGCTCGGGATGACGCGCGAGTGCTGGTGTCTGCCCACCTCACCGGCCTACGGCCGCGCCAATGGCCCGAGTCAGCGGGTGAGAGTAACTTCTCAGCTCGCATGATCGAGCTTCTTCGCAACGCCGACCTGTACGACCCCGAACCCAGAGGCCGCGCCCATCTGCTGGTGACGGGTGAGACCATCGTGTGGGTCGGTGCCACCGCGCCGGACCTGCCGGCCACCCTCGGCGTGGTGGAGCACGACCTCGAGGGCCGCCGGGTCATTCCCGGGCTGATCGACGGCCACGTTCATCTGACCGGCGGTGGCGGCGAGGCCGGGCCTAACACCCGGGTCCCGCCTCTGAGCCTGAGCCGGCTCACCACCGCGGGCGTGACCACGGCTGTGGGACTCCTCGGGACGGACGATGTCGTCCGCACGCCGGCCGAGCTGGTGACCGCGGCCCGGGGTCTCATTCTCGAGGGACTCAGCGCCTATTGCTACACCGGCGGCTATCACTTCCCGCCGGCGACGGTCACCGGCAGCGTTCGCGGGGACATCGTCCTCATCGATCTCATTCTGGGCGTGGGCGAGCTGGCGATCAGCGACCATCGCTCCAGCCAGCCCACCCTGGACGAGCTGCTCCGGGTGGCGGGTGACGCGCACGTCGGCGGCCTCATGGCGGGAAAGGCCGGCATCGTCCACCTGCACGTGGGCGACGGCCCACGCGGACTCGACTTAGTGCGACAGGCAATCAAGATCAGCGAGATACCGGCGGCGGTCTTCAATCCGACCCACGTGAACCGTCGGAAGGCGCTGTTCGATGAGGCCCTGGCACTGGTACGGGATGGGTGCACCATAGACATCACGGCGTTTCCGGTGGAAGAGGGCGAGGATGCCTGGCCGGCCGGCGTCGCCCTCACCCGCTATCTCGCGGCCGGATTACCTAAGGACAAAGTGACGGTGAGCTCCGATGGCGGCGGGTGCCTCCCCTCTTTCGATGATGATGGAAGGGTGGTTGCCATGGATGTGGGGCGCCCGTCGGCACTGGGCGACACGCTCAAGGAGCTGCTGGCCTGCGGTCAGCCGCTGGAGCGCGTACTCCCGGCCTTCACCTCCAATCCGGCCCGCGTGCTGATGCTGCCGCGCAAAGGCCGCCTGGCCCCGGGCTCGGATGCCGATCTGGTCGTCCTCGATGGCGAGGGCGGAGTTCAGGATGTGATGGCCCGGGGCCGGTGGCACGTTCGAGGGGGACGTCCCCTCATCCAAGGAACGTTCGAGGCGTAAAGGCGGAGGGAGAAGTGGCGGAGAAGGCTCGGGGCTACATCATTCCGGTGGGCGGCGCGGAGGAGAAGATCGGCGATGTCGCCATCCTTCGGCGCTTCGCCGCGCTCTGCGGCGGTGCCGGCTGCCGGGTCGCGATCATCCCCACTGCGTCCTCGCTGAGCGATACCGGCGCCCGCTACGAGGAGCTTTTTCGCAGCCTGGGCGTGGGTGCGGCCAAGTCGCTTCCGATCCAGAGCCGGGCCGACTGCGAGCACCGGGAGTGGCTGGACGTGCTCGACTCAGTAGAAGGTGTCTTCCTTACCGGCGGGAACCAGCTCAGGCTCAGCACCATGATCGGCGGCACCGAGGTGGCCAAGGCGATCCGGCGGCGGAACGCCGAGGGCATGCACGTGGCCGGTACCTCGGCGGGCGCGGCGTTTCTGTGCGAGCACATGATCGCCTTTGGAAAGGAGGGCGCCTCGCCCCGGGCCAGGATCGTCACCCTCGCTCCCGGTCTCGGTCTGACCAACCGGGTGATCATCGACCAGCACTTCCGCCAGCGCGACCGCCTCGGCCGGCTGCTGACTGCGCTGGCCTACAACCCCTTTGCCATCGGCATCGGGCTGGACGAGAACACGGCCGCTTTCATCGGGCCGGATGAGACCCTCGAGGTGGTGGGAGGCGGCGCTCTCACCATCGTGGACTGCTCCGACATCGAGTTCTCCTCCATGGCGCGGGTGCGGAAGAACGACGCGATCTGTCTCATCGGGCTCAAGTTGCACATCCTGGATCACGGCTCGACCTTCAACCTGCACTCGCGCGTCGCCGCCGCCGCGCCTGCGCTGGCCGAGCGGGTGGAAGGCGGCAAAGACGGAGACAAGGCGGCGGTAAGGGCGGGAAGCGGGGAAGCGGGGAAGCGGGGAGGGCGGTAAGGCGGGGCAGCGGGGCAGCGGGGCAGCGGGGCAGCGGGGCAGACAGTACTCTGATCACTGGACCTATTAAATGCTCATACTCGATAAGACGGTCTTCGTCGGACCCAGTCTATACGCCCACTTCCCCGTTATCCGGCTGGACATCGATCTCGGCCCGCTGGAGGAATGGCCCTCCGGGAAGTTGGGAGCGGCGTTCACGGACGCGCTCCTCGCCGCGTTGCCCGGGCTGCACGATCACACCTGCTCCTACGGCAAAAAAGGCGGGTTCGTACGCCGGCTTACCGAGGGCGATGGCACCTGGATGGGCCACATCCTGGAGCATGTCGCAATCGAGATCCAGAACGTGGCGGGGGAGACCGTCACGTTCGGAAAGACCCGCTCGCACGGACCCCCGGGGCATTACTACGTCATCTACCAGTACGACCAGGAGGACGTGGGGCTCGAGGCCGGCCGGCTCGGCCTCG
>DATMDQ010000170.1:0-3561 GCA_035557715.1 Gemmatimonadales bacterium | reverse complement strand
GGCCACCCGGTCCATGGCCCAGTCCAGCTCGACCTCCTCCCATTTGGTGGCGCCGGGTTTCCGGTGCAGCACCTTGGTGGCCCGATTGGGATTCTTGTGGAGCTGGTAGATGGCCGCGCCCTTGGGGCAGAGGCAGCCCTGGTTATGCGGACTGCGGAGATCGCCCTCGATGTTTACGATCTCGCCGCCAACGGTGTGCACGATCGTGGCGCAGCCGACGGCGCAATAGGGGCAGACGCTGGGCGTGGCCTTGGCGTCCTTGATCCGGAGCTGCTGGGCCCTGGCGGTTGCCGGCACCAGGCTGGCTCCGAGCCCGAGGAGGGATCCGAGGGCGGTCCCCGGCCCGATACCGGCGGCGGAAACCTTCAGGAACTCACGACGGGAAACGGACATAACTCCATTCTCGTGGTGCAGTAGGGGATTTGCAACCTGTGGCGCATCGGCGCCGTGATTCGGGACACATCCAACTTCGGTCCGTATCCCCATTAGCCATTCACCGCGCTCGCGCTGTGCCGCGGAAGCGTCTTCAGATAGCGAAGCATATCGGACGTCCGCTCGAACACCCGGACCCCGGGGCTGGCGAGCGCCCGGTCGCGGGGCTCCAGCTTCAGGTCGAGATGGGGCCAACGGCTCCCCAGGTGCAGCGCCGCCGCTGGAGCGCCCACCTGCTCGCAGAAGGCCCTGAGCTCGGCCACGTCGTTGGTAGTCGACAGCACGTGCGACCAGCCCCGGGCCCACAGATTCTCCCGGTCCATCACGATCACTTGGCCATGCCGGCGCCGAGGAACTCTACGGTTCGTTGAATGACCGCCGGATCTCTGAGCACCGCGCGGTGGCCCAGTCCGCTGGTTGTCAGCAGCTCGGCGCCGGGCCAGGCGCCCGCGATCTCCTCGCCGTGGGCGTAGGGAACGTCGGGGTCATCCCGATCGTGGATGATCAGCGCGGGAGCCGTCATCCTGCGGGCGAGCGTAGGCACGTGCAGCTCCTCCCAGCGGAACTGGAGCCGGGATTCCAGGTTCTGCCGCATCGCGTTGTGCGCCCGCGGCGGAATGCGCAGGTGCTTCGCGAAGGCGCGGGAGAAGAGCACGACATCAGCGGGCGGAGACAGGAGAACTGCGCGCTGGGCCTGTAGCCCGTTCCGCATGGCCAGCGAGACGGCCGCACCGCCAAGCGAATGGCCCACCAGGCCGTGTACCGGACCCATCGCGTCGCCCACCGCCCTGAGGGCGAGCGAAAACTGGGGCAGCGATGCCAGGCGTCCCATCGAGGCGCCATGGGCGGGCGCATCGAAGAGCACAACCCGGAAGCCGGATGCCACCAGAGCCTGAGCCAGGGCGCTGAACCGGCCGGCCCGGCTGCCCCAGCCATGGGCCAGCACCACGACCGGGCCATCGCTCCACACCCAGACCGCGATGTCCTGCTTCTCGCTCTGCACCGTGTGCCGCGTCCCGGTCGCGAGAAAGGCTTCCTCCAAGGGACGGGGCTCGTTCCGGGGCGGGCGACAGAAGATGTTCTCGGCCCAGCGACCGGCGACGCCGGGAGCGACTGCACCAACGGTTCGGAATGCGGTTCGGAGAAGCCAGAGAGGCGGCGCGGTCTTCAACCAATGACTCCTTCGGGGAAGACTGACATGTGAGGGAAGGTGCGTACCCGGATTATGGCCGGGGCACGGACCGGGCGCAAAGGAGGCTGGTGACGACCGTCACCCGGTAGCCGGGCCTGGAGGCGCTACTATGCAACTGCCCAAATCTGGTAGTCCTGAATTGTCGAGGAGGCACTATGGCCGAGAAAAAAAGCGCCCAGGATGAGTCGGTCCCGCCCCCGGTAAATCCAGACTGGAAGGCGGCCTGGGAAACTGAGGATAATTACTGGTTCGAGAACTTTACCGGTCGTCCCTACGCGCTTGGTGCGGATTACTACGATCGGTTTCGCCCCGCGTACCGCTATGGATTCGAGTCGGCACAACACCACGTGGGCCGAAGCTGGGATGAGGCGGAAGAGGATCTGCGCAAGGGTTGGGATCGCTACGAGCACCGGCAGGAGAACAATTCGACCTGGGACGAGATCAAGGAAGCGGTGCGTGATGCCTGGGAGCGGGTGGTCAAATAGCTCCCCGCGCCCGGAAGTCTCCCACCGGCCGAGCGATCGCGGAATCGCTTCGTGAATATGGCCGCGGGGTCGCCGGAGGCCTCCTCTTCAGCCTTCCGCTGCTGTACACGGCAGAGGTCTGGACCGCGGGATTCACCATGGAGCCGCCTCGCCAGCTGGCATACCTGGTCACGACTTTCGTCCTCCTGCTGGGCTATAACCGCTACGCCGGTTTGCGCCCAGATACCAGCTGGGCCGAGGTGGTGATCGATTCCGTCGAGGAGCTGGGTCTGGGGCTGCTGCTGTCGGCGTTCATCCTCTACACCCTGGGCCGGATTGGCCCGGACCAGCATATCGATGAGATGCTCGGATCTATCGTCGTCCAGGCAATGACGATTGCGATCGGCGTCTCCGTGGGCACTGCCCAGCTGGGCGGTGACGAGACCGACTCCGGAATGGCCGGCACCGATAAGGTGACCGTTGGCGGGCAGCTGGTGCTCGGGTGCTGCGGCGCGGTTCTGTTCGCGGCCAACGTGGCGCCCACCGAAGAGGTGGTAGTGCTGGGTGCCGATATGTCGCCGCTCCGTCTGCTCTGCCTCACCGCCATATCCATTTCTCTCGGCGCCATCATCCTGCATTACAGCGATTTCCGGGGGGCAGATCGGTGGGTCCGAGCCGATACGCTCGTGGGGGTACTGCGTGGAGCGGTTATGACGTACGCTATCGCGCTGGGCGTGTCCGCCGCGATCCTCTGGCTGTTCGGCCGGCTGGACGGTGCCGGTACCAGCCTGGCCGTCGGTCAGACGGTGGTTCTGGGGTTGCCGGCAGCGCTGGGCGCCTCGGCCGGGAGGCTCCTGCTCCAATGACCCGGGCTCTCGAAAAAAACGGCCTTGAATGGTCGGTGTTCGCCGTGGGGCTGATACTGGTACTGGCTACGCTGGCATACCTCGTTCGCGAAGTCGTGACGACCGGCTCGAATCCGCCCGAGGTCGTGGTTCAGCTGGGGACGCCACGGCCGGTCACGCATGGCTTCCAGGTTCCGGTCACAGTATTCAATCGAGGGGACAAGGTCGCTGAAGGCCTCAGTGTGGTTATCACGCTCGCCGGGAAGGCGGAGCGCGAAGAGGCGGTGCTGGACATGGCGTTCCTGCCGAAGGGGTCCAAACGTGAGGGGTGGGTGACGTTTCGAGGTGATCCCGCGGATGGGAGGCTCGAAGTAGGACCGGTGGTGCATGCCTCGCCCTAGACCGGCCGCGGACCGCCGATTCGGATCCGCAACCAGGGCATATTACGGGTATGGCTGATTCGATTCGGGATCTTCTCTTCGGAGGGGTGTCCAGTCCCCGCGAGCTGGTGGATGCGGTCGAGCCGAGACGCTCCTTCGACGACGTGGTGCTGCCTCCCGGCACGCTGCGGGCGCTTAATCACGCCCTGGCCCTGGTGCGGAAGCACGACCTGATCTTTCAGCAGTGG
>DATMDQ010000169.1:0-21087 GCA_035557715.1 Gemmatimonadales bacterium | reverse complement strand
TGGTCGGATCGGCGGCCTCCTCGAGCACCCGCGAGTTGAACTCGAGCCAGCTCAATTCGCGGTTGAGGTAATGCTCTGGAGAAAGCACAGGGAGGTTCTTGGGCATACTCCTCAGGGGGTTAGCTCGCTGCAGCCACGTGTAAGCGCGGCCCTCGCGGCCGGGCAGGCATCCTGGCGGGCCGGGCCGGGCGCCACACCAGCTCAAGTTCCGTGTCAAAGGCTTTCCTGAATAGATCGGACTTGCGCTCCGCGTCAGCCGACTCGACCTCCGGGGCTGAGTCTGCCTCGATATTGAGCCGAAGGCGACCCCTCAGTGCGCGCACGCTAACGCCGCTCACCGACTGGGAGTGAGTCCGGTCGAGGCCGTCGGCGACCCGCAGGATTCCACTCAACCGCCCGATCAGGCGGCGGTCATCGGCGGCCAGGTGGGCGAGATTCTCGTGAGACTTCCTGGGAAAGGCCCGGCGGTGGTATCGCGCCACGTTGGCGATGAGCTCAACCTCGTGAGGAGAGAACCCGGGCAGATCCCCGTGCATGATCAGGTGGTAGGCATGCTTGTGATGCTTGGAGTGACTGATCAGATAGCCGATGTCGTGCAGCAGAGCGGCCGCCTGCAGCACGTCCCGGGTGGGGGCAGGCAACGCGAAGCGATTCCTGACGCCGTCGAACATCTGAAGAGCCAAGGTGGCTACCTGCTCGCAATGCCGCTCGTTCGACCGGCACTTGCGAGCCAGGTGCCGCACCCACTCCATGCGGTTGCCCGGCTGGGGAAGCTGCCCGCCGGCGGAGCGCCCCGGCAGCTCCGAGATCATGTGCAGCAGGAGGCCATCCCGGATCCCACGTTCGTTGACCAGGATTCGCTGGCTGCCCAGGCGCCTCATCAGACGACTGATGACGCTGGCCCCTGCCACGATGATGTCGGCCCGATCGCTGCTGAGCCCCGGGATCTGGCGACGCGCCTCCAGCGGCGCTTCCCTGAGCCGGTCGAGCAGATGAATGACCTCCGCGGGGGTCAGCACGTATCCCTGGACCGATCCATGGCGTCCCTCACGCTCCCACTTCGACATGTGGGCCAGGGCGGTGAAGGTTCCGCCGCTCCCGATCATGATCTCGGCCCGGTGGGCCGGCTGACGGATGGTCTCGCGGATACTCCGGTCGATCTCCGCCTTCATCGCCTTCCAGTGCTTTTTTCGAAGCGGATCCGACCGGACGAGGCGCTCGGTGACCCTGACCGCGCCCAGCGGCAGCGAGTAGACTTGATCGATTGCGGCTCCAGCGGAGAGGATGACCTCCACGCTGCCGCCGCCGATGTCGACCACGGCGGTCGAGCGTCCCTCCAGGTCGAAATGCCGGGCCGCGCTGCGAAAGGCCAGCTGCGCTTCCTCCTCGCCGGAGATCACCTCGATGCGGAGCCGGTGCTGCCTCAGGACCTCCCGGACAAAGCCCCGTCCATTGGCGGCCTCCCTCACCGCGCTGGTCGCGATAGCCCGGACCTCGGCCACGGCGAACCCGTCGGCAATCGCCTTCATCTTCCCGATCGCCTCCAGCGCCCGCTCAACCGCCGCGTCCGACAGGCGGCCGGTACGGTCGAGCTTTTCACCCAGGCGGACCATCTCCCGCTCTTCATCCAGGATCCGGTAGGTGTCATCGTCCTGGACCTCGGCGACGATCAGCCTGATCGTATTGGTCCCGACGTCGATAGCGGCCAGGCGGGGTTGGGCGGAAGGTTCTCGGGTAGTCATATAGCAGCCGTCCTAGATATCCACCGGGTTCCTCCAATTCGCCAGCCACTTTCGTCACGACAGCGTAACGATTGCCTGACTCCAAAAGCAGCGGTCCGGGAGACGCTCCTCCCGGACCGCGCCTTACCCCGGCTGGGGATCCTGGAGGCGGTCACCCCACGACGCGCTCCGTCCGCCGACGCTCGCGCGACCGGAACAGATCCCCCCGTTCCTCGCCCTGGCTGTATCCCGGATTCCTGATCTTATACCATGTGGCGGCGCCGTATTGTTCATTCTTGCGCTTGGCCACGATCCCCTCCAGATCCATCTTCCGGATGGCGCTGAACAGGGCGCGCCCGTCTTCCTCCAGGGTCAGAACCTTGTACAGCGGGCCGGTATCCTCCCGCAGAAGCTCCCCGAGCCTGCGTTTACGCTCCACCAGCGGGAGCGGCCGGAGGTCGGTGCCATCCACCCATAGGAGGTCGAACGCCGCGAAAGCCACATAGCCCGCGCCCCGAAGCAGGTCGCGCAGCACTGGCTTTCCCTGGCGGTTGAGGGCGACGACTTCGCCGTCCAGAATGGCTTCTCGGCTGCCGAGGATCCCAGCCAGGCGTTCGCAGAGATCCCCGAACCGGGCGAAGAGAAAGTCCTGCCGCGACCGAATCTCGCAGCCGGCGGGCGAGTTGTAGACCAGGCCGCGAACTCCGTCGTACTTCGGCTCGAACATCCACTCCGGGTCGTCGAACGCTTCGGCGTGAGGGATGAGAATGGTCGGGCCAATCTGGGGAAGCCCAGAGACAAGGCGGAGATCGGGGCGAGGGTGCGACGTCGTGGGCATGACGGCTCCGAGGCCAGGTATGGCCGGGAGCCCCTCCCACGAGAAGGGCGGTTCGTTGGGGGAACGGTCGCCAAGTCTGGCGCCTATCTGTCCCAGGCAAGGAACCCAATTGTACGCACAGAAGATGCCATTGGTAAGACGGGCGGACGGGCGGACAGGCGGGCAGGCGCACGGATGGACAGGCGGACGGATGGACAGGCGAACGGATGGACAGATTATTCTGTCCGTGGGCCTGGGTTCGGTGGCGAGTCGGCAAGGTCCTTTGCTAGCTCAGGAGGAGCAGTATATCTGACAGCACAACCGTCCGCCCGTCCGCCTGTCCGCCCACCCGCCCCGTCCATCCGCAGGCGAGTCGGCGCCGTGCTCGCCCCCGCGGTGTTCGTCCTTCTGCTCGTCCTGCCGATGGGAACACTGTCACCCGCCGCCCAGCGTCTCGCCGCGGTGCTGGGAGCCGTGGTAGTTCTCTGGGTAACCGAGGCGCTGCCACTGGCGGTTACCGCACTGCTTGGTGCCTCAGTCTGCGTGCTGCTCCAGGTCGCTCCGGCAAAGGAAGTGTTCGCTCCCTTTGCCGATCCGCTGATGTTCCTGTTCATCGGGGCGTTCATATTGTCGCGAGCCATCTTCCTCCATGGGCTCGACCGGCGCGTGGCCTATGCGGTGCTCTCGCTTCCGTGGGTGGGGGCCCGCCCCAGCCGCATCCTGCTCGCCTTCGGCGCGGTAACCGCGTTCATCTCCTGGTGGATCTCCAACACCGCGACCACGGCGATGATGTTCGGCATCGGGCTCTCCATCCTCGCCGCACTGCGTGCTCCCGGCACCAACGCGACGATCGATCCCCGCTACGCCACCGGGCTCATGCTGATGACCTCGTTCGCCGCCTCTATCGGGGGTCTGGCCACTCCGGTCGGCACGCCTCCGAACGTGATCGGCCTGGGCTTCATCCGCTCCCAGATAGGCGTGGAGATTCCGTTCTTCCGCTGGATGCTGATCGGGGTTCCGATCTTCTTCGTGCTATTCGTGCTGCTGTACATGTACCTCAACGCTGCTGCGCCGGCCGGCGTTCGGGAGCTGCCCGCGGGTGCGGAGCTGATCCGTGGGGAGCGCGCACGCCTTGGCCCCTGGACCCGGGGTCAGCGCTCGGTGGCGATCGCGTTTCTGGTCACGGTGTCGCTCTGGATTCTGCCGGGTGTCGTGGCCGTAGTAGCAGGGGAGGGTAGCAGCGCTTATCTGACTTTGACACGGCGGCTGCCGGAGGGAGTTGCGGCGCTGCTGGGCTCCCTGCTGCTATTCATCCTGCCGGGCGAGGACGGCGCCGCGATCACCTGGCAGGAGGCGGTGCAAATCGACTGGGGTGTCGTCCTGCTGTATGGCGGCGGCTTCGCGCTGGGCGTCCTCTCCTTCCAGACCGGCCTGGCGGAAGCGATGGGTCGCGGACTCACCGGACTGCTCCCCATCGAGGGCAGCTTCGGAATGCTGGTGGCCGCGGTGGTGGTGGCGGTCATCCTCTCGGAGACCACGTCCAACACCGCGGCCGCCAACATGGTGGTGCCGGTGGTCATCTCGATCGCGCGGGCCGCCGGGCTCGACCCCCTTGAACCGGCGCTCGGCGCTACCATGGCCGCCAGCCTTGGCTTCATGCTGCCGGTATCGACTCCCTGCAACGCAATCGTCTACGGGTCAGGCTACATCCCGCTCAGCCGGATGATCCGTCATGGACTGGTGCTGGATCTGGTAGGGATCGTGGTAATCATCACCATGGTGAGGCTGCTGTCGCCGCTATTGAGGTAAGGCCACATAGATCCCGGACTACAAGGCAACATGAAAGCCAGGTCGTCCTAAGGTTCTGATGGGTTGAGCGCGGCCATCTCCATCATTGCCCTGACAGCAGCGATCTCAGCCTCGTTGACCAGATGGCCCATTCCCGGGTAAAGCCGCATCGTTACGTCTCCACCGAGCTTCCCCAGAACCTCCGCCGACTCCTGCACCCGAGCGGCAGGGATATGCGGGTCCACATCACTGCAGCCGAGGAACACCGGCGTCCCCTCCAGGGATCCGGCATAGTTTCTGGGTGTGCCGTCGGGGCCGATGAGGCCGCCACTCAGTGCCGCCACGCCTCCATAGCGCCGGGCGTGGCGGGCCGCAAACTCGGCGGCGAGGCAGGCACCCTGAGAGAAACCGAGCAGGAAGGTGCGCTCGGGCGGGATGCCGGCAGCGGCCGTCTGCCGGAGAACATCCGCCACGGCAGCCATAGCCGATGAAATGCCAGGCTCATTGCTCGCGATCGGGGCGAGAAAGCTCTGCGGCCACCAGCTGTTGCCGGCCGCCTGGGGGGCCAGGTACGCTAAGTCCGGTGCATCCAGCGCGGGGGCCAGCGAGAGGATGCTTTCCGGCGTAGCGCCGCGTCCGTGGAGCATCACCATGGCGGCCCGAGCGCGGGTGAGAGGCGCGCCAGCGGTTCGAACCGGCTGACCCTGATGTGGTCCGTCCATCCTCTCCTCTCCTTCTAGGCTGGCCTCGTGGTGGAGCCCCTGGATACTTACACGAGTCCTATCGGTGCGGCTCGCCGGCGACCTTTTCCGCAGTGTGTAACGGTTGCAGGCTCGCTTCGATCTGGGGCCGCTTGGGCTCCAGCCATGGCGGCAGGACCAGAGTTCCGCCCAGCTCATTGAGCGGCTCGTCTATCCCGAACCCCGGCCCATCGGTGGCGACCTCGAACAGCACGCCGCCCGGCTCCTTGAAATACACTGACTTGAACCAGAACCGATCGATGACCGGGGTGGGATGCCGCCCCGCACTCTGGACCCGGCCCTGCACCTTCAGTTGAGTCTGGTCGTCCGGGACCCGCCAGGCCACGTGGTGTACGCTCCCGGTTCCCCAGGTCCCCTGGCGCTCGGTGGGAAGCTGCTTGATGTCGATCACTCGCCCGGACCGGCCGCCCGCAAGCGCGAACCGGCGCCAGCCATCCTCCTCGCCCACCTCCACGAAGCCCAGCGTGTTCACCAGGAAATCGGTGGTGGGTGCCGCGTTTCGCTCCAGCAGGCGGACTCCATGGAGCCCGCGAATCTGGTGCGTCTCCGGCACGACGCTCTTTCCCCAAGGCGTGAAATCGCGGGGGTCAGTGGTCTCGACCAGAGCCAGTCGCAGCCCGTGCGGATCGGCAAAGGCGAGCAGACGCTCCCCGAAGCGCATCTCCGTCCCGGCCATCTCCACCCCATGTCGCGCGAGACGCTCGGCCCAATACTCGAGACTGCCGGCCGGAACAGCCAGCGCCACCTCGACGGTGAGTCCGACTCCGGCCTGGCCTGGGGCCATGTCCGGCCAGGGGAAGAACGTCAGGTCGGTGCCGGCATGCGCCGCACCATCGGCGTAGAAGAGATGGTAGGTCCCCGGCACGTCCTGGTTGACGGTCTTCTTGACCAGCCGCATGCCCAGGACGCCAACGTAGAAATCCAGATTCTCCTGTGGGTCGCCGGCGATGACGGTGATGTGATGCAACCCGGTAATGTTGTCAGCCATGGCGTCGTGCCTCAGCTTTCCGGGCGGTGACTACCCGGTCCAGGGAGTATTCGCCCGCGCCGGCAAGAGCGAGGGCAAGTGAGCCGCCCAGCAGGGAAAGCGCGAACTCATAACCCTCAGGCAGGAAGAAGCCTTTGCTGAGGTGGACCACCATTATCGCACCGAGCATATCGATGACAAGGAGCGTGGCGATGGGCCGGGTAAAGAGCCCGAGCACCAGGGCGATGCCGCCGAAGAACTCGAGGATGGCAACCGCCGGAGCGACGATCCCCGGCAACGGTACTCCCATCTGGGTAAAGCCACCGACGACCCCAGCCAGGCCGAAGACGAAGAGCTTCTGGGCGCCGTGGGCGATAAAAATGCCGCCTACCACGATACGGAGGATCGCGAGTGCGGCGTTCAGGCGCTGGGGAAGGATCGTGCTGGTCGCGGCGTACGTCATGATCGGTCTCCCGGGGGGTCAGGTCAATGGAGCTCTCGGTGACAACACATGGTAGGCCGCTTTTGGTTCCATTGCCTCCTAGCGTGGCGCCCGCTCGAGGGTAGCCCGGTCCCAGCCGCCCAGGTCGGCGGCCGCGGCGTAAGTGGTCTGGGCGAAGTCGAGCAAGGCCTCGTCGGGGGCGGCGGCGGTGCGCACCGCCTCATACGGCAATACGAACTCCCGCATTTCTTCGCTGTATCGGGCTGCGGCCGGTTTGATCGGATAGCTGCGGAACCCTTCCGGCTCGGGATAGGCGTAGGCATAAAACACCGGCTCGGGGATGGGTCCGCCGCCGGGCCAGAAGCCTACGCTGCTGCACTCGTGGGAATACGCCTCCTGCATGACCCACGGCCCCAGATTTGGCGCGCCGCCTGGGTGTGGTGGCGCCCGGCGACCGGAGAACCGGGTCGCGGCGAGGTCGAAGCTCCCCCAGAAGAAGTGCACCGGGCTGGCTTTGCCGAGGAAACGCCCGCGAAATCGCTTGAGCACCCGGTCGGCCTGAGTCAGGATCCGCCACAATCGAGCGGCCGAGTCGGCGTCGTAGGAAGCGTGAGCTCGATCATCGGAGAAGCGGATGGAGTTCTCGACCTCCACGGGCACCGGCCAGATTCTCACCTCAAGCCGGAGAGCGCGCAGCAATCCCAGGTAGTCGGCGTAGAAGTCCGCCACCGAGCGTGGTTCAAGCGGTAGGGTGCGAGCCGCGCCATCGCTGGTTCTGACGGATAGGTTGTGCTTGAGGAAGTCGAAATCGACCGCGAAGGTGCGGTCCCCGGACGGGAGGGGGGACGTGGTGAGTCCCCGCTCGGTGACGTACAGTGCTACCTGCCACCAATGATTCTCCATGGGCGCAAGCGCAAGACGGGTCTTGCCGACGATCTGCGTCCACATATGGAGCGTCTCGTAGGTATCCCGCCACGAGGCGAGGGGAAGGGCCGGCCAGGCATCTGTCATTGCCCCTCAATTAGGCACGGGTGCCGGCTCCAGAGTAGGGGAGTCGTCCCTTGACATATCAACCATTATTGATATAATGGGATCATGGCCACTCGCACCAGCCCTGACACTGATCGCGCCGTCCGGCTGTTCCACGCTCTGTCGGATGGTACGCGCCTTTCCATCATTCAGCGACTTCGCCTGGGCGAGCGCTGCGTCTGTGACCTGACTGATTCCCTCGATGCCGCGCAGTCCCGGCTGTCCTTTCACCTCAAGGTGCTGAAGGATGCCGGCCTGGTTACCGACCGCCGGGAAGGCCGGTGGATGTATTACACCCTGAACCCCGAAACCCTGACTGAAGTGGCTGAGCTGATCGATGGGCTTGCTGCGGCACCTTCGGCTGCGGA
This sequence comes from Gemmatimonadales bacterium, assembly GCA_035557715.1. Classification (GTDB taxonomy): domain Bacteria; phylum Gemmatimonadota; class Gemmatimonadetes; order Gemmatimonadales; family GWC2-71-9; genus CAVVWJ01. The sequence goes on along the minus strand of DATMDQ010000169.1, from coordinate 13,194 downwards.
GCTGAAATCCGGGTGTTGCTGAGTGCTCTTTTTTTGTGTGACACATCAACAAAACTTGATTAGGAGGAACAGATGGGCACCGAAGACGTGAAGACGACGGTTCGCGAGCGCTATGGCCAGGCGGCACTGCGGGTCACATCGGGGGAGAAGACCTCGTGCTGCTCCTCCAGCTGCTGCGGCGGCTCGGAGGACCCTATCAGCTCGAATCTCTACACCGAGGCCGAGACTGCTTCGCTGCCGGCAGAGGCGGTGCTCGCATCGCTGGGCTGCGGCAACCCCACCGCGCTCACCGATCTACGCCAGGGCGAGATTGTCCTCGACCTGGGATCCGGCGGTGGCATCGACGTGTTGCTGTCGGCCCGGCGAGTCGGTCCCACGGGCAAGGCATACGGCCTGGATATGACCGATGAAATGCTCCGGCTTGCTCGCGAGAACCAGCGCAAGGCCGGGGTCGAGAACGTCGAGTTCCTCAAGGGTGAGATCGAGGCGATCCCGCTACCTGACAGCTCGGTGGACGTGATCATCTCCAACTGCGTCATCAATCTCTCGACCGACAAGGACAAGGTTATCGCCGAGGCCTACAGAGTGCTGAAGCCGGGTGGCCGGTTCGCCGTCTCCGATGTCGTGATCCGGGGCGAGGTCCCCTCCGATGTTCGGCGGAGCATGGAGCTTTGGGTGGGCTGCGTAGCGGGGGCACTCACCGAGCAGCAATATCATCAGAGTCTCTGGCAGGCGGGATTCGAGGGGATCGGGATCGAGCCGACCCGGATCTATGAATTCGAGGATGCCAAGGCGTTTCTCGCCGGGACTGGGGTTGCCACCGAGGGACTGGCGCGCGAGGTGAGCGGCCGCGTTATGGGCGCGTTTGTCCGCGCCCGGAAGCCTGCGTGAGATGGAGGTCATCATGACGCCCAGAATCGAACCGACACCGTGTGTCGAGCTCCGCACCGCGCAGGAGTCCGATCTCCCCGCGGTGGTCGGTCTGCTCGGCCGGGCCCAGCTGCCTACTGCAGGGGTGGGCGATGCGCAGTCTCAGTTTGTTGTAGCGGAGAGTGAGGGCAGGCTCGTCGGGGTGGTGGGACTGGAGCTGTACGGAGAGTCGGCACTGCTGCGCTCGGCGGCGGTTGAGGAGAGTTGGCGCGGGAGCGGAGTTGGCCGGGTACTGGTCGAGCGAGCGCTCGACGTGGCGCGGGAGCGCGGCATCGAAGACGTCTTCCTGCTCACCACGACCGCTGAACACTACTTCCCGCGCTTCGGATTTTCCTGCGTGAGCCGCGACTCGGTGACACCGGGGGTCAAGTCATCGATCGAATTTCAGGAGGCCTGCCCTGCGTCGGCCACCGTCATGCGGAAGACCCTGCGATGATCTACGCTCTCATCTCGGACATCCACGCCAACCTTCCGGCGCTGGAAGCGGTCCTTGAAGACATCGGACATCGGGGTGTTGCTGCCACCTATCATCTCGGTGACCTGGTTGGTTACGCGCCCTGGCCCGACGAGACCGTCGCGCTCATTCGAGGCCGCGGAATATCCGGTGTGGCCGGAAACTACGACTCGACCGTCGGCACTGATTACAAGCATTGCGGCTGTCGCTACGAAGACTCAAGACAGGAGGAGCTGAGTCACATCAGCTTCAATTGGACTCGCCAGCACGTCTCTACCAACACGAAGGAATTTCTGGCCGGCCTCCCCTTCCGCATCGACCTGCTGCCGAATGGTGGTCATCTGGCGGGCCCGCGGGTGATTCTGGTGCACGGCACCCCGACGCTCAATACCCTCTACTGGACCGAGGACCGGTCCGATGATTTCTGCCTCAAGATGGCCGGGCACGCTGGGGCCCGGGCCGGAGACGTGATCGTGTTTGGCCACACTCATATCCCCTGGCACCGGGATGTGGAAGGCATCCATTTCGTGAATACCGGAAGCGTCGGACGACCTAAGGATGGAAACTGGCGGGCCGGCTACGTCGCGCTCGAGATCGGTTCCCGGGCCGTCAGGGTCGAGAACGTCAGGGTAGAGTACGACCTCGAGCGGACGATACTCGCCATTCAGGACAGCGAGCTGCCTGACGAGTTTGGCGAGCACCTGCGGACCGGCGGTCGGACCTCCGTGCCGCGATGACCTCGGTTGACCTTCGGCGGGCCGGCGCGGAGGCCCTTGGCACCTTCTTCCTCGTGCTGATCGGTCCGGGTGCGGCAGTGGTGGATGCTTTCAGCGACGGACAGCTGGGGACGGTCGGCGTCTCGCTTGCCTTCGGCTTCGTCGTGACCGCCATGATTTATGCTCTGGGGCATCTCTCGGGGGCGCACATCAATCCCGCGGTGACGCTGGGCCTCTGGTCCGCACGGCGGTTCCCCGCCGCTAGCACCGTTCCCTATATTCTCGCGCAGTGCAGTGGAGCTGTTGCCGCTTCAATCGTTCTCCGAGGCACGTTCGGCCAGGTGGGCAACCTGGGTGCGACGCTACCTCGCATCCCGACGTCGTCCGCTTTCGCGGTCGAGTGGCTTCTCTCCTTCGCGCTAATGTTCGTGATCATGAGTGCCATCACGAACAAACATGCGGGGGTCGATCTGGCGGCTCTCGTCGTGGGGCTCACGGTGGGCTTCTGTGCCCTGGTGGGCGGGCCAATTACCGGCGCGAGCATGAACCCGGCCCGTTCCCTGGGCCCTGCCCTGGTCGGCGGTCACTGGCAGGCACACTGGATCTACTGGTTGGCTCCGATCACCGGCATGATGTTTGGAGCCCAAGCCTACCTGCTGCTCCAGTCGGCGACGGGGCCCCGGATTCCTGCCGAGCCGTCGGCATGACCTAGTGGCAGTTGCTGCTGCCGGAATCCTTGAAGGTCTTCCCCGCGATCGGAACGAACTGCCACTTATACGACGTTGGGTACAACAAGAACTTGAGCACGCCGTGGTCGGTGTTCTGCCGTACCTGTAGCGCGCGGGTAATCGGTTTCATCTTGAGCAGTGGGGCGCCACCTGTACCCACGACGAAAGTACGAATCCCGCGGGCCCAGTCCGGCTGACCGGCCGGGTTCTGAGCGTAGAAGCGCTCGTACAGGTGGTTGTGCCCGGCCACCACCACATCCGCGCCGGCATTGTACAGGATGGTAAACAGGGGCTTCATGTGGACCGCAGGCGGGAGGTCGCCGGTGGTGAAGTATGGCTTATGCCAATACGCCAGGGTGCACCGCCGGGGATTGGCGGCCAGGTCTGCCTTCAGCCAGGTCGCCTGAGCGGTGAAGTCTCGCTCACTGTCGAGCACGACGATGTGCCACTCGCCCAGGTTGTAGCTGTAATAGCTTCGTCCCGCAGGGCGGGCCCGGGTGCCGAAATAGCCGAAGTATCCACCACCGCCGGAATTGTACTCGTGATTCCCAACTGATGGCCAGGTACGGGCACGGTGCCGGCCCCAGCTGGGTCCGTAGCAGCTCTTGAACTCCGTAGCGGTCCCGTCCTCATAGACGTTGTCACCCAGGGTGAAAACCGTTCCTGCAATCCCATCGAGGAGTTTGGCGGTGGCCTCGTCCTTGTAAGTCGTAAGTTTCGTGTCGCAGCCGGCGATGTCCCCGGCGCCGACCAGCACCGCCGGTGTCACTGCCAGGGCCGGTTGAGGTAAACGAGAATCGGATGGCTGCTGGGTGTCGGTGCAGCCGAGAACGAACAAGCCGGCGGCACGCGCGACGTGGCGGTAGCTGATCAAGGGTGTTGTCCGGTCAAAAGTTTTAGGATGAGGTCCCAACCTAGGACCTGAACGCACGGACCGCAAGAGTACCGTGACCATCGGTCCCCATGGCTCCCAACTCCGACCCGGCTTACATTCGAAGTCATGACAGCCAGCGCCAAAGCCAAGGCAAATCCTCAGGCACAGGGCACCGGTACTCCCACCATCTGGCTCGATGGGGAGTGGTGCGATCGCGGTACCGCGATGGTCTCGGTCTACGATCACGGCCTGCTCTACGGTGATGGAGTCTTCGAGGGCATCCGGGTGTATGGCGGGAAGATCTTCCGCCTGGAGGATCACCTCGACCGGCTGTACGACTCAGCCAAGGCGATCTGGCTCACCATTCCGATGGACAAGAAGGAGCTGGTCGAGGTCACTCGCGAAGCGGTGCGCCGGTCCGGCATCGCGGAGGCATACATCCGCCACGTGGTCACCCGCGGTGTCGGTGATCTGGGACTCGATCCGCGGAAGTGCCCCAAGCCGTCGGTCATCATCATCGTGGACACCATCAAGCTCTGGCCGGAGCAGGTATACGAGACCGGGCTGAACGTGATCACGGCGGGAACCCCCATCCCGCAGCGCGAATCGCTCTCGCCCCGGGTCAAGTCGCTCAACTACCTGGCTCACATCCTGGCCAAGGTGGAAGGGATCCACGCCGGTGCCGACGAGGTGTTGATGCTCGACAGCGCCGGCGCGGTGGCCGAAGGGTCGGGGCAGAATGTCTTCGTGGTGAAGGACGGCCTGGTCCGCACGCCCCCGCCGTACGCCGGAATCCTGAAGGGTGTCACCCGCGACACCGTCATCGAGCTGGCCAGAAAGGCGGGACACGAAGTCGAAGAGTCGATCCTGAACCGCTACGACGTGTACACCGCGGACGAGGCGTTCTTCACCGGTACCGCGAGCGAGATCATCGCTATCCGGCAGCTGGATGGCCGGGTGATTGGATCGGGCAAGCAGGGGCCGGTCACTCGAGACCTTCGGGCTCGCTTCCAGGCACGCGTGCGGAGCTGAGTACGACCGTACCGGCGGTCACCCCGACCCTCGGTAAAGCGCCGCATCCTCCGCGGCCCTGCAGGACGTAGTGACCCCACCGCTCGCCATTCTGCTCAAGGCACCCAGGCCCGGCATGGTCAAGACCCGGCTCGCCGCCGAGGTGGGCGATCGTCACGCACTCAGGCTCTATCGTGTCATGACGGGACGGGTCCTCGCCGCGGTGCGCAGCGCGGAGCTGGACGCGATCATCTGGTTCACTCCGCCGGAATCGCTGGCGGAGATGCAGTTCTGGCTGGGCGACTCCTGGGAGTTTCGACCTCAAGTCGAGGGCGATCTGGGCGTGCGCCTGGCGGCCACAGCGCGCGCGGTGCCGCGCGGCCATCCGTGGATGGCGGTCTGTGCCGACTGCCCCGCCATCACCGCCACCGTGCTGCGCCAGGCCTGCGTCGATCTCGATCGCGCGGCTGTCGTGATCGGCCCGACTTTCGACGGTGGCTACTATCTGATCGGGGGACGAACGCCGCTGCCTGACATCTTCACGGCGATGCCGTGGGGCACCAACCGCGTGCTCGCGGAGACCCGCGTTCGACTCGCTCGCATCAGCGCGGTCTGGCACGAGCTGCCGATGCTGCGAGATGTGAATACCGCCGACGATGCGCGAGCGGAAAGACTCTTGACCTGATTCACCGACACTGCCCATAATTGGCCACCTTTTTCCCGTACGCTGGAGCTTCCAGCATGGCCTGGAGAGTCCTGCAGCACGCCGACCGCAGCTGGAATGTCTCGATTGCGGCAGAGCGGCGGCCTAACTCGCCACATTGGAACCTTGTCTTCTCCTTCCGCGCGGCGGATCCGGGTCAGCGATCCGTCTGGGCACCCTATCCTCTCTCGTCATCCTCCAAAGCCGCCCTGTTTGCGCAGGCCGACCGCGTTTCCAACGACGATCTGGTGGCTATGCTCTCTCAGCTGCTGGCCTGACTGGCATGGGCTTTGCCCGTCTGGGCCCCTGCAATTCTCATTGAATTCAGGCCTGCTCAAGGACCCTAATGTCAGCTCCAGACCCCTTTCCCGAGCGACTCCGGTTCGCCGAATTCACGCTCGACCGGCTGCCCAATGGGCGCTGCCGCGCGCGCGTGGGTTTGACCTGGAGAGACTCGGAGCAATTCACTGGTGAGGGAGAGGGGCTGGCATCACAGGCTGGCGAGCTTCGCTGTTCGGCTCAGGCGTGCGTCGTTGCCCTCGGGCAGGCGGTGAAGGACGGCGGTCTGGGCTTTGAGCTCCTGGGCGTGAAGGCGGTTCGTGCGTTCGACGCCACCGTGGTAATCGTCTCTCTCGCCGTGCATGGCGAAGGCAACGGCACCCGTGTGGTCGGCTCCTATCTCACCGAAGCTGACACCCCCCGAGGGGCGGCGCTCGCGGTGCTGAACGCGACCAACCGGATCCTCGGCAACCGCCTCTACATGCGGTAACGCAGAGACATCTGCCCCCTCACAGCCCGGTAACGCGCAGGCGCGGATCCTCCTCGGGAACCGGGTCTTGCCTCAGTCTGCCTCTGCTCCGGCGGTTTGCACGTAGCTCTGGGTCAGGCTCCCACCTGCACCCGAAATTTTTCCGAAGGTGCCGTCGGCAGCTCGGCGCACCCAGGGAGGTATCACATGTCCGTGTTCAATCAATACCGGCTGTACCTGATCCTGGCCCTGACCGGGTGTGGAGGGCGGGGTACCGCTTCCACCGCAATGCCGGCCTCGTCTCCCTCGCCGCTCACGGGCAATGCCCCCGCTAGCCCCCGTTCAGCCTATGGTACCGGATCCGATACCGGTGATCCCGCCCAGTTACCAGCAGACTCCGCTCTTCTGGTTGCCGATACCGTGGCGGAGTTGAGGGTCGCCGCCGATTCTGCCGCGGATGAAGCGGTGCTCGACGAACTGGCCGAAGCCCATCCGGTGGATGAAGCGGGGGTGAAGGCGAGTGATGTGAGCGCTGATGCCGTCGTACCAGGCGAGGCGGAGGAGCTCGCCAACGCCGTCACCTTTGACATCGACGTCGAGACGTTCAACAGTCACGACCGGGTGCGCTACTACCTGGATTTCTTCCAGGGGCGTGGACGCGAGCGGATGGCGATCTGGCTCACCCGCATGCCCCGGTACGAGGCCATGATCCGGGAGCGGCTCCAGAGAGAGAACCTCCCCGGCGATCTGGTCTACCTCGCCTTGATCGAGAGCGGCTTCTCCAATACCGCCACCAGCCGCGCAAAGGCAGTCGGGATGTGGCAGTTCATGAAGGCAACGGGCAAAGGGTATGGTTTGCGGGTTGACTCGTGGGTGGATGAGCGACGGGATCCGTTTCGCGCTACCGATGCAGCCGCCCGTCATCTCCGCGATCTCAACCGCCGGTTCAAGTCACTGTATCTGGCGGCCGCGGCGTACAATGCGGGGTCAGGGAAGGTGTCACGCGGTCTGGTCCGGCTGCCGGACGACGACAGCGACTCGCCCAACTCCGATGCCACGTTCTTCCGGCTCTACGATACCAAGCTGCTCCGCCGGGAGACCAAGGACTATGTGCCGAAGCTGATCGCCGCCGCGCTGATCGCAAAGCAGCCGGAGCGCTATGGCTTCCGATTGGGAACAGCCGAGCCCGCCGCCTACGATTCGATCATCGTGCCCGATATGACCGGGCTCGACGTGCTCGCACGCCTGGCCGACACCACGGTGGCCGCGATCCGGGAGCTGAACCCGCAGTACCTCCGGCTCGCCACGCCTCCGGGAACCAGGTCCATCGTGCGCCTGCCGGCGGGCCACGGCTCGATGACAATCGCGGCTTACGCCAAGCTCCCGGCCCGGCAGCGGGTGACCTTCATCGAGCACTTCGTCGCCCGCGGGGAGACGCTGAGCGGAATCGCGCTTCGCTACCGGGTGAGTCAGGCGATGCTCGCGGCGTCGAATCCCAAGGTGAAGAGCCGGAGTCTCAGGATCGGGCAGCGGATCGTCGTGCCCACCGGTGGCGCGCTGTCGACCAAGGTCGCCCGGCGCATGGCCGAGCCGGTGGTCGCCGCAGGCACGAGTACCAAGGCGTTTCACCGGGTGAAGCGGGGCGAGACTATATCGGAGATCGCGGATGAATACGGCGTGACTCAGCGGGAGCTGAGGGACTGGAACGGGCTCGACCTGATGGCGCGCATCCGGATCGGGCAGCGCATCAGGGTGTCGTCGCCCGAGGGGCGCACGGCACCGAGGACAGAGCCGTCGCCGCAGAGCACGGCAGCGAAGACCCACATCGTCCGACGGGGGGACACGCTGAAGGGCCTGGCGAAACGCTACGGCGTCTCGATCCAGGCCCTCAGGGAAGCGAACGGATTGGCGGAGCGAGAAACCCTGAGAACGGGTATCTCGCTCAAGATTCCGGGTTAGCGCACCGACGGTACCGTCGCGGCGATGGGCTTGAATCCCTTGAGCACCGCGTCGGAGTACCCGTTGGCGGGGTTGCCACCCTTGGAGATGATCTTGGTCACGTTGGCCGGACCGCGGTTATAGGCCAGCAGGGCCAGGTGAACGTCGTAGTTGAACTTGGCCAGCAAGTCGTTCAAGAACCGGAAACCGATCCGCAGGTTGGTATCCCGGTCGTAGAGATCATGCTGAGTGACCCCCGGCTGATAGAAGCGCGCCGTGGGCACCTGCAGCTGGGTGTATCCGAAGGCGGCCATGTTGCTCTTCGCCTTGGCCTTGAAGCCGCTCTCGATCTTCACCAGCTGGTACCCCAGTGACGGATCGATCCCTTCGCTCAAGGCAATATCGTAAATCGCGGCCGAGAGATCGGCCGGGATCTGATAGCGGGTCGAGTTCTCCATGATGGCGTTGGCGCGCTGGAGCTGGAGCTTGACGACGACGGCTTCGCCCCGGGAGGCCTCCAGCTGCTCGCTAAGGCTTCCCATCTGTCGCGCCACCACCCCGACATCGGGAATGGAGACGGCAACGTGATCGGTGGCGCGAACCAGCTTGTTCCAGCCGCCGAGCGCACCGATGCCCACAGCAGTGGCCAGGAGCAAGCCTCCCCTGAGCAGGAGTCGCTCCGCAGTCATCGGCTTCGGGTCGTCGTAATACTTGGGTCTCGACACGCGCAGGCCCTTTCTATTGTGAGAAGGCCGCTCCGTAACCTACGACTCGGATCGGCGCCAATCTCCCCGGGTTCCCCCGGTCTTGCTGATCAACCGCACTTCCTCGATCGTCATTTCTCGGTCGACTGCTTTCACCATGTCGTACACCGTGAGGCAGGCGACCGCGACCGCGGTGAGCGCCTCCATCTCCACTCCGGTGCGGCCGGTGACCTTGGCCACCGCGGTGATCCTCACACCCGGCAGCTCCGGCTCCAGCCGTGCCTCGACCTCGACCAGATCCAGGCCGAGAGGATGGCAGAGCGGAATCAGGTCGCCAGTCCGCTTGGCCGCCATCGTTCCCGCCACTTCCGCCACCGCGAGCACGTCGCCCTTAGCCACCGCCTGAGTGGCGACCAGATCGAACGCTTCGCGTGACATCCGGACCGCTCCTTCGGCGGCGGCGGTGCGCTCAGACTCGGGCTTCCCACCCACGTCCACCATTCTTGCCCGGCCCCGCTCGTCCAGGTGGCTCAGCTTCACAGGACCTCGGCCAGCTCTTCGCCCAGGACGGCCAGCAGGACCTGCGGGTTCACGTTTCCCCAAGCGGCCTCTCTGGCGTCGGCCACATGCTCCATGGCCTTCAGCAGTGGATCGGGATCCCGATGGCGCAGCAGCGCCGGGGGAACGGTCCGCCGCACCGGCTGTCCCAACGTTCCCCGGGCTGCTTCGCCCAGCGTTTCGGCCAGCGCGTCGAGCATCGCGGTGAACTCACCCCGCGCAGCATAGGACGGCTGTTTCAGGGCCCGTTCGAACGAGGGACCCGGCCCTGCCAGCACTGCCTCGAGCCACCGCTGCGCCGCCTGCTGGGCCTTGCCTGAATCGTCTCCGGTGCTAAGCGCCGCGCCGATTGATCCTTCGGCCAGCAACACCCGCTGCTCCAGCTCTCGGTGCGAAGGCACGGGCTTCAGGTGCGCCTTCAGGAACCCGCCCACCTCTGCGTCAGTCAACCTACCGAGTCTGATCGGCACTGCCCGGGACCTCATCGTGGGCAGCAGCCTGCGAGCCTCGACCGTCGTCAGCAGAAACAGACTCCCAGCTGGTGGCTCTTCCAGCAGCTTCAGCAGGGCGTTGGCCGCTTCCTGGCTCGCCTCCTGGGCGATGAGCCGGTCGGCTTCTCCCAGGATGAACACCCGGGCTCCACCTTCCACCGGGGTCAGCGCCGCCCGCCGCTGGAGCAGCCGTACACTTGCCAGACTGTGGGCGGCCATCCCATCGGCCACCGGATACAGGGGCTCGGCTCGCCGCTCCGTCATGATCTGGGCGATGGCCTCCGCCGCTTCCTCGACCTGCTTATCCGTGTCTGAAGCCTTACTTGGCTTCGTGATCGGTACGATCCAGTGGACATCCGGGTGCGCGAGCCCGGCGACCAAGTGACAAGATCTGCACTTTCCGCACGGTTCCTGGCCCCGCTCCTGGCAGAGGACCAGCTGGGCCAGCCAAAGCGCCAGTCGCTGCTTTCCTACACCCGGAGCCCCAGTAAGCAGCAGGACCTGTGGCAGCTTGCCGCCACGTGCTGCTCTGGCCAGTCGATTCCGGGCCTCCCGGTGCCCGATCAGTGGGTGCAGAGACATAGGAAGCAAGCTACGTACCGCCCGAAATTATGGTAGTCTAGTAATTGTAACATTTTTCTCAACAACGACTTAGACGTCTGGAGCGCTGCAAAATTCGACCGGCGGTGTAAAGAAAACAAGCGTATTATTTGACAACGATTGGGGTGCACGGTGGGGGATGGCAGTATTAAAGTAGGTTTGGCCTCATGGGCAGGCTGTGCCATGGCTCACCCTCTCTGCAAGGTATGGCAGTTGGGCGGAGGGAGCCAGAAGCGGCGTGCTGAACAGTCGCCAGTCGCCAGTTGCCGGTCGTCGGTCTCGAGCACGAGTCGGGAGGCTCCATGCGGTGGATCTTATTCGTTCTCCTGGTTGGATCATGTACGTCGGATAGCGGGCAAGCGCGGACGGGTACTCAGCGGGAGCGGGACAGTGTGCTCGGTGCGTCGAAACTGCCTGGAGCTGCAGGAGTTCGTGGCGCGCTCAAAGCGTCGGATTCAGCCGCAGCTCGGAACGCTCGATTGGACTCCGTGGATCGCTGATCCTCGTTGCCTAACGGTGGACGGGCCGCTACTTTGCCCCTGCAGACGGCGGGCAAGACCCCGTGTATCGTAAACCCCACACAGTTCATTTCAGAGCAACAGTTTACGTCGCAGACGACGAGTGCGTACCATTTCGTTCGGTTGCGCTGAAATCGCCTCATTTTGGCACCCAGGAATAACTTTCGGATAACTCGCCCGGTCGGGTTGTGCCTCGGCCGAGCGCTCTGGACCTCTGGATAGGATCAGAAGAGAAGGATCGCGGAAAAGAACTCTCCAAAACCTGATCAGACGTATTACTCTAGGGTCGAGGCATGGATCGTTCGCGCCGTTGGCCACACGAAGTATCCCAGACAGAGAATCCGTAGGCACGTCACGCACCTGCTCTACGCGCGCGTTCCGGTGCAGAGCGTCAGCAAGCGGGTCGGTCACGGTAATCCGACTATCGCTATGAAGGTCTACGCTCACGTGTTGGACGAGGTTGACCAAGAGCCACTAACGCTATTGGAGACCTACTAAGGGCAGCCGGCGGGGTGTCGGCGCTGTTAATCACCGGGTCGGGGGTTCGAGTTCCTCCTCGTGACCTTGATGGAACCACAGAGACTTACGGCGTTCGCGAATGCCGAACGCCGTAATATCGTCGGTCCACTTGTGGGACTCATCCTCATTGTTAAGCAATAGGCCGCCGGTTAGTGCAGCTCCGGCGGCTTCCTGTCGCATTTCTGCTAGAATGAGCTAACTCTTCCTCTATACTTTGCCCCAGTTCACGATTGTGGTGAATGAGTCATTGCAACACTATCCGGGGACAGCTGGAGAAATATTTTCGTGTCGAAGACCGCATTGCGATTCGCAGGACTCTGTCTGGTCGCGTTCCCGCTCAACGCGCAGCGCGCCCCCGACCAGGTCGCCCTGGGGATTGTCGCGACCGAGGCGCGCGATCTGCCAGCGGCCCTCCAGCACTTCGAGGCGGCCCTGAAGGTGGACTCGGTGAATTACGAGGCCAACTGGCGTGGGGCTCTGACGCTGGGCCTACTGGGAGATCCGTTCCCGATGCGGGTGAAGAGCGCCAAGCGGGACTCGCTGTATGCCCGGGCGGAGCGCTATGCCAAGCGGGCGGTGGCCGCCAACCCCGCCGGCGCCGATGGGCACTTTGCCCTCGCCGCCTCGCTGGGGCGAGCTGCGCTCATGGTGGGCCCGGGCGAGAAGGTGCACCGCGCCACCCTGATTCGAAACGAGGCGCTCCGAGCCCTGGCCATCAATCCCCGGCACGACGGCGCCTACCACATCCTGGGCCGGTGGAACGCCGAGATTATGCGGCTCCCCGGGATCGGTCGCTTCGTGGCTAAGCATTTTCTGGGCGGGCGGGTACTCGACCAGGCTTCGTGGCCCAAGGCGCTCGCCTACATGAAGAAGGCGGTGGACCTGGCACCGGGGCGGATCTACCATCACCTGGCCCTGGCGGACATCTACATCGATACCAGGCAGCCTCGAGAGGCCGAAGCCCAGCTCCGCCTGGTGGACTCCCTGCCGGTGCGGGAAGCGATGGACGCCAACTACCGGCAGCAGGCGGCCTCGCTGCGCCAGCGGTTGGTGACCCGCTGAGCTATTCCAGGCCTTGTCTCTTGGTTGGTGCCGCCTCCAGCGCCACGCGATTGAACTTGAAATCCGTCACCACCCAGCTGCGCCCGCTGTCCGGGGAGCTCACGTCGCACTGGTAAATCCCCCGGACGAACCCCTCGGTCTCGACGAGCCCCGTGATGTGAAACGCCGGGGCCGGACCATCCGGGGCCGGGGCGGGCGTGGCCTGGTTGCGGGAATCTGGGGAGGGGAATCCGGGAAAGCCACCAAACGTCTCGCTCGCCTTGTTCTCGCAACTGGTTCGAGCTGCGGCTGTCATCGGGGCGGGTGGCGCGTTGCACCCGCAGGCGAGCAGCGCCGTCAGGGCGGCCGGCAAGAGCATTCGGGCCATCGGGTCGGGTCCCTCCAGCGGCTTCGGATGCGGCCACCGGTCTGCGGTGGCGGAGGACCAAAGAACTTACGTTGGCGCCCACCTCGGTTGAAGGCTCCCCGAGGCCCGGGTTATGCTGCAGGGCACTACTACCGGGCCACTCCCCGGAGCAGCCATCCGGTGGTAGGCCCGCTAACCAGCGCTCAAGCATGGTGGATGCTTCCGCGTGGACTGCTACTGCAGAGGCGGGGGGCGGGGCGGGAGTGCGAAAAGGTAAGGATGGCTTGACCGGGC
>DATMDQ010000168.1:0-3199 GCA_035557715.1 Gemmatimonadales bacterium | reverse complement strand
CAGGGCTGCCTCTGCCCCAAGGGCGCGGCCATCTACCAGCTCCACAAGAATCCCAATCGGGCCACCAAGGTGCTGCACCGGAAACCCGGCGCCACCAAATGGGAGGAGGTCGAGCTGGACTGGGCCATGGACCGGGTGGCCCAGCTGGTCAAGAAGACCAGGGACGAGACCTTCGTGGAGCGGCTGGAGAACGGGAAGCTGGTCAATCACACCACGGCAATCTTCGCGTTGGGCGGGGCCACTCTGGACAACGAGTGGAACCACATGCAACAGAAGCTCCTGCGGGGGCTCGGGGTGGTGGCGATCGAAAACCAGGCTCGAATATGACACTCCTCTAGCGTCCCCGGTCTGGGGACCCGGCTCGGTCGCGGCGCGGCGACCACCTACCCGCGCAACATGGAATACTCGGACTGCATCGTATTCGAGGGCTCCAATATGGCCGAGTGCCACCCGGTCGCCTTTCGTTGGCCAATGAAGGCAAAGGTGGAGCACGGCGCCAAGCTGATCCACGTGGATCCCCGATTTACCCGAACCAGCGCGATGTGCGATCTCTACGCCCCCATCCGCGCCGGCAGCGACATTGCCTTCCTCGGTGGTCTGATCAACTACGTCATCAACAACGAGCGGTGGAAGACCGACTCGTTCTTCCGGGAATACCTGCTTAACTACACCAACGCGGCCACGATCATCCGCAAGGATTTCAAGGACACCGAGGATCTGGACGGTACCTTCTCGGGCCTGATGGAGTACAAGGGGGAGATCAAGGAGTGGCCCTACGACGGCTTCGTCGGCACCTACCAGACTGACTCCTGGCAATACGAGGGCCATGGCGAAGAGCTGGGTCAGCCGCGCGGCGGTGAAGAGAACGCGGCGCCAGGAAGGCGCGAGGCCCAGCGGCGGCCTCGGCCGGGGGAGCCGCTCGACTCGGTGATTCGATCCCTCCGGAAGCCGCCGCCCCAGCGGGACGATACTCTCCGCAATCCTCGCTGTGTGTTCCAGTTGCTGAAGCGTCACTTCAGCCGGTACACGCCCGAGATGGTCGAGCAGGTCACCGGCTGCCCACCGGGCACGTTCACCAAGGTGGCCGAGACAATCCTGGAAAACTCTGGGCGGGACCGCACCACCTCCTTTGCATACGCGGTCGCGTGGACCCAGCACACCAACGGGCCCCAGGTCATCGGGTGCTGCGCGCTGCTGCAGCTGCTGCTGGGGAATATCGGAAGGCCGGGGGGCGGGATCATGGCACTTCGGGGGCACGCCTCGATTCAGGGCTCGACCGATGTGCCGACGCTCTATCACAGCATTCACGGCTATATGCCGGCGCCCTCTGCTCTCAAGGACCACGAGACCATCCGGTACTATCTGGCTACCGAAGGAGTCGCCACCAGTTACTGGGCCAACATGCCCAAGTTCCTGGTCTCCTACATGAAGTCGATGTACGGCGACGCGGCGACTCCGGAGAACCAGTTCGGCTGGGACTGGCACCCCAGGATCTCGGGTGACCACTCGCACATGCCGATGTTCGTTGCCATGGCCGACGGCCGGGTCAACGGGATGATCTGCGTCGGGCAGAACCCGGCTACCTCGCTCAACGCGGCACTGGAGCGGAAGGGGATGCGCCAGCTGGAATGGCTGGTGGTAAAGGACAACTTCCTCATCGAGACCGCCACCTTCTGGAACCGGTCGCCCGAGGTGGAGTCCGGCAGCGTGAAGCCGGAGGACATCGCAACCGAGGTGTTCTTCTTCCCCTCGGCCCAGGTAGCAGAGATCGACGGGAGCTTCACCAACACCCAGCGGATGCTGCAATGGCACTTCAAGGCCGCCGAACCTCCGGGTGACTGCCGGTCCGATCCGTGGTTCACCCACCAGCTCGCTCTTCGATTGAAGAAGCTGTATGCCGATAGCGATCTGCCGCGGGACCAGGGGTTCAAGAATCTCACCTGGGATTTCGACTCCGAGCCGGCGGACGGGCGGACAGGCGGACAGGCGGACGTTGGTACCGCTGGCGAGCCCGACCTGCACAAGGTGCTGCGCGAGATCAATGGCTATCACACCGGCAGCCCCGGCCGGCACCTGACCGGATTCGATGAACTGAAGGACGACGGCTCCACCACCTGCGCTTCGTGGATCTACTGCGGCGTGTTCCCGGCGCCGGACCAAAACCTCGCCGCCAGGCGGGAGCCGGATCCTCCCGGTGTGCCCGGTGCGGAGCTCAACTGGGGCTGGGCCTGGCCGGCCAACCGGCGAGTGCTCTACAACCGCGCCTCCGCCGATCTCCAGGGTCGCCCGTGGAGCGAGCGGAAGAAGTGGGTCTGGTGGGATGGGAAAGAGTGGACCGGGTACGACACCCCTGACTTTTCGCTCACCAAGGCCCCGAGCGCCAAGGGCGATCCCCGGGGTGTCGGTCTCGATGCCTTCTCCGGCCGGCAACCGTTCATCATGATCCCCGACGGGACCGGCTGGCTCTTCAACTCGTCGGGCCTGCTCGATGGCCCGTTTCCGACTCACTATGAGCCGGCCGAGTCGCCGGTGCGGAACGCGTTGTACAAGCAGCAGTCCAGTCCGGTGCTCAAGTACTGGAAGCACGACGATAATCCGCTCGCAGCGGTCGGCGATCCGCGTTTCCCCTGCGTGATCACCACCTATCGGCTCACCGAGCATTACCTGTCGGGCGTGATGAGCCGGTGGAACCCCTGGCTCGCCGAGCTGATGCCGGAGCTGTTCATCGAGCTGTCACCTGAGCTGGCGAGCGAAAAGGGAATCAAGAATACCGACTGGGTTCGGATCAGCACCCCGAGAGCCCGGATTCGGGCCAAGGCGCTGGTCACCCGTCGAGTGCGGCCGTTCCGCCTGGGTGGCAAGGTGGTCCACCAGGTCGGCATGCCCTGGCACTGGGGCTGGGAAGGACTGGTGACCGGAGACGTGGTGAACACGCTCACTGCGCTGGTCGGCGATCCCAATGTGAGCATCCATGAAGGCAAGGCCTTCGTCTGCAACGTGGAGAAAGCATGAACTGCGGGGCAGCAGGGCAGCGGGGCGGGACAGCTGAGCCCATGGGGTTCTATACCGATACGACGGTCTGCATCGGCTGCAAAGCCTGCGAGGTCGCTTGCAAGGAGTGGAACCAGCTCCCCGCGACGAGTGGCGGCAAGCACGAGATGAGCGGCGACAGCTACGACAACACCCGTCAGCTGGACGG
>DATMDQ010000167.1:0-21118 GCA_035557715.1 Gemmatimonadales bacterium | reverse complement strand
GATGTCGAACTCCTTCTCGAACGCCATGACGAGCTCCACGGTATCGAGGCTGTCTGCGCCGAGATCCTCCATGAAGCTGGCATCGTTCGTCAGCTTCTCGCGCTCGACGCCGAGCTCTTCGACAATGATATCCTTGACCTTTTCTTCCACGTTGCTCATGTCGTCCTCGATTGAAGATTGCGGGCCCGTCTCAGATCACCATTCCACCGTCAACGACCAGCACCTGGCCAGTGATGTATTCCGCCAGATCGGAAGCCAGAAACAGCACGGTCCCTGCAACGTCTTCGGGCCGGCCCAGCCGGCCCAGCGCGATCTGCTCTAATAATGTGTCCCGCGCTTCCTTGGGCAAGGCATCAGTCATGTCGGTCTCGATAAAGCCCGGAGCGATGCAGTTGGCCAGAATATTCCGGCTCGCGTACTCTTTGGCAACCGACTTGGTGAGGCCGATGAGCCCCGCCTTGCTCGCCGCGTAATTTGCCTGCCCTTTGTTCCCGATCAAGCCCACGATGCTGGTGATGTTGATGATTCGCCCGGCGCGGCGCTTCATCATGCCCTTGATGGTGGCCCGGATGGCGATGAAGGCACCCTTCAGGTTGGCGTCGAGCACCGCGTCCCAATCGTCGTCGGTCAGCCGGAGCAGGATGTTATCCCGGGTGATTCCCGCATTGTTGACCAGGATGTCGATCGGTCCCAGTGCCTTCTCGGCCGCGGCAACCGCCGCCTCGACCTGCTCCGCCTTCGCCACGTCGCAGGCCACTCCCGCGGCTCGCTCCCCGAGGCCGGCGGCCACCGAACGGGCCCGCTCCAAGTCCCGGCCGACCACGGCGACCTTGGCCCCCGCTCGGTACAGCGCCTGCGCGATGGCGAGCCCGATTCCGCGGGTGCTGCCAGTGACGAAAGCGGTCTTGCCGGAGAGGTCAATCGCGCTCACTGAAGGAACCTCTCCACTTCGTCCGCGGTTCCCAGCGTGATCGACTTGGCCTCCGGCACGATCCGCTTGAGGAGACCGGATAGCACCGCCCCCGGCCCGATCTCGACGAAGGTGGCACCAGGACAGAGCTGGGCCGCGGCTTGCATGCAGGCCACCCACCGTACCGGCGCGGTGAGCTGATCCGCCAGGAGCCGCTTGGCATCGACACCGGTGCGCACCGTCTCGCCGCTCGCGTTTGCAATGACGGGAAAACGGGGGTCGGCAAAGGTCGCCTCCGCCAGAGCCGCCCGAAGCCCGTCCACGGCCGGTGCCATGAGCGGCGAGTGAAATGCGCCGCTCACGTTCAAGGGGATGACCCGTTTGGCACCGCGGGCCTTGCACCCGTCCCCTGCCCGCCCGACCCCAACGGGGTCACCGGAGATCACGGTTTGATCGGGCGAATTGAGATTGGCTGGAACTGCCAGTCCATCGGGGCCAGAAGCCTCGTCGCACGCGGCCTGGACCTCGGCCGTGGCGAGGCCAAGTACGGCTGCCATGGTTCCGGGACGTTGACGGCCGGTCTCGAGCATGAGCTCCCCCCGACGGCGAACCAGGCGGGCAGCCTCCACATCGCTCAGGGTCCCGGCGACGACGTGCGCACTGTACTCGCCCAGGCTGTGACCCGCCCCCGCGCCAGGCAAGCCAAGCCGGTCCCGCACCACCGCGAGCACCGCCGTGGAATGGGCCAGGATGGCGGGCTGGGCGTTATGGGTCAGGGTCAGCTCTTCCTCAGGGCCTTCCCACATCAGGCGGGAGAGGGCGGTGCCCAGTGCTTCATCGATGGCAGCGAACGCATCCCTGGCTGCCGGGAATCGCTCGGCCAGGTCCTTGCCCATTCCCACCTTTTGTGCCCCTTGCCCGGGACACATCACAACGGTCACCACCGGATGACGGTGCTGCCCCAGGTGAACCCCGCTCCAAAGGCCACCAGCAGGAGGAGCGAGCCGGACTTTACCTTGCCTTCGGTGATGGCCTGGTCGAGCGCCAGCGGGATCGAGGCGGAAGACGTGTTTCCGTAGCGGTCCACGTTGACCATCACCTTGTTCATGGATATGCCGGCGTGCTTGGCCGTAGCCTCGATGATCCGGACGTTGGCCTGATGCGGGATCAGCAGATCGATTTCGTCGGAGGTCACACCGGCGCGCTGCAAAGCCTCGTCGCAGGCCTCGGCCATGGCGAGTACCGCCGCCTTGAACACCTCGCGCCCGGCCATCTTCATGTAATGGGAGCGCTCACACACCACCTTCTCGCTGATCGGATCGGCCGCACCACCGCCGGGCCGGTAGAGCAGTGGCGCGAGATTCCCGTCCGATTTGAGGAAGGTGGACAGGATGCCCCGGCCATTCTTGCCGGTTTTGCGGCGAATGATCGCCGCACCGGCACCATCCCCGAACAGGATGGCGGTGGATCGGTCCTGGAAGTCGGTAATGGTGGACAGCTTCTCGGCGCCGATCACCAGCACCGTCTCACTCTGTTCCGAGGCAATGAGGCCTTCGGCGATGGTGGTGGCGAACACGAACCCGGGACAGGCGGCGGAGATGTCGAAGGCGGCGGCGTTGTCAGCACCGAGCAGGGCCTGGAGGTCGCACGCGGTGGACGGAAGCAATCGATCCGGCGTCGCCGTGGCCAGCACGATGGCGTCGAGATCCATGGCCGTGAGGCCGGCCCGCTCCAGGGCCTGTTCCGCGGCTTCCTGGCTCAGCATGGCCACCGACTGCTCCGGCCCTGCGATGTGTCGCTCACGGATCCCGGTACGCTCCACGATCCACTGATCGGATGTGTCCAGCGTCCGGGTGAGGTCGGCATTGGTGAGAACGCCGGGCGGCACGGCCACGCCGATGCTGGCCATCTCGGCGAAAGGGCGCTGCATCATGTCTGGGCCGCCGTTTCCCGCTGGGCAAACTCTGCTCCGATGTGTTTGCTCAGGTCGGCTTCCACCGACTGCACCGCCACGCGCACGGCGTTCTTGATCGCATTGGCGGGAGAGGCCCCATGACAGATGATGCAGACACCCTTCACGCCGAGGAGCGGCGCACCGCCGTACTCGGAGTAGTCCAGGATGCGGAACAGCTCCTTCATTTCAACCCGCTGGAGCATTTCCGGGAGCTGCTGCTTGACCAGCCCGACGAACAGGCGGGCCACCGATTCATAGAACTTGAGCACGACATTCCCCACGAACCCATCACATACGACCACGTCGAGCATGCCGAATTTGTGGTGCCCCGCTACGATGTCGCGGCCCTCGATGTTGCCCACGTAGTGGAGACCGGGGCAGCGCTTGAGAAGACCGTGGGCTTCCCGGGTAATGGCGTTCCCCTTCTCCTCCTCCTCGCCCACATTGAGGAGCGCCACGGTGGGGCTGGGCCGGCGGAGCACGTCCCGCATGTAGACGCTGCCGAGGTAGGCGAAGTTCACCAGCTCCCGGGCCGAGCAGTCGACGTTAGCCCCGCCGTCGAGCACGAGCACCGGCTGGGTCAAGGTCGGAAACAGGGTAGCAACCGTGGCCCGTTCCACCCCATCGTGCAGGCCCAGCAGGATAGTGGACGCGGCGAGGATGGCGCCGGTGTTGCCGGCGGACACGAACGCGTCGGAGCGGCCGGCCTTCTGCAGCCCGAGACCGATGACGATGCTGGAATTGGGTTTCTTGCGGACGGCGGCGAGGGGCTTCTCCGCCATGCCGATGACCTCGGCCGCGTCGTGAAATTCTAGACGGCTCTGGTCGGCATCAGGATACTTGGCCAGCTCGGCCCGGATGACGTCGGGGCGCCCCACCAGCTGGATGGTGAATGTGCCCGGCAGCGAGGTCAGGGCCTGCACCACTCCGGCGATCTCCGCCTGCGGGGCGGTGTCGCCCCCCATAGCGTCCACCGCCACGCGGATCACCCTCAGGCGTCCTCGACCTCAACCTGCTTCTTTCCCCGATAATAGCCACACGAATCGCAGACGCGATGCGAGAGCTTGGGAGAGCCGCACCGGGGGCACGCTTGGGGGCGGACGCTGGCCGCAATGTGGTGGCCGCGGCGCGAGCGCTTCCGGGCCTTAGAGGTTCGACGCTTCGGAACTGCCATTAGATCCTCGAACAGGTTCGGCGGGCGCGGAGCAACCGCAGGATCCCGCGTTCAGGTCCGCTCCACAGGTGAGACAGAGGCCGGCACAGTCCTCCCGGCAGAGCAATAAGCGGGCGGGCACCGCTAGAGCCAATTCTTCCCGCGCGACGTCCCGGATGTCGATATGGGAGGCGCGCTCCAGCAGCGGATAGAAATCAGGATCGTCCGCCGCTTCGGGATCGGTGCTGAAGATGGCGGCATCCACGTCGATGTCCACTTCGGTGCGGACGTCGGCAAGGCAGCGACGGCACTCGCTCTGCATCTCGCCCTGGAACTTCCCCCGCCACAGGTACTCGCCCTGGTTTGTCGCCTGAAGCTGCCCTGTTACGGCAACCGGGCCGATCAGGTTCAAATCCAAGCCCTGGAACGCGGGATCGTCGGGCTGAAGCTCTCCCACGGTCCGGACCGGGCCCCGCTGAAGATCCCGTATGTCTACTCGCAGCATAGCCGCTTAAAGTAGCAGGGACAACGAGATAGGGCAAGACAACCGCACACGTTCTTCCTTGCCCTCGCACGCCGTTTTTTTCCCCCTCACGCTTTCCCCCAAAGGTGGGCCAACTCCCCCTCCGTGAAGAAGAACGCCACCTCCCGCGCGGCATTCTCGGCGCTGTCCGAGGCGTGAATGGCGTTCCGTCCTTTGGACTCGGCGAAGAGCTTCCGAATGGTCCCCGGCGCGGCCTCGGCCGGGTCGGTGGCCCCGATGACGTTCCGCATCTGGCCCACGGCATCATTACGCTCGAGCGCCATGGGGAGACAGGGCCCGCTGGTCATGAACTCGACCAACTCGGCGTAGAACGGGCGTCCGGCGTGGACGGCATAGAACACCGCCGCCTGAGCGCGGGTGAGGCGCACCAGCCGGGCGGCCCGGACGATGAAGCCTGCCTTCTGAAGGTGGGCCACGATGGCGCCGGTCTTGCCGGTTGCCACCGCGTCGGGCTTCACAATGCCGAGTGTCAGTGTCGCTGCCACGATGTCTCCTGAGAGTGCGGTAATCCTAGAGCTTGGATTTGAGGAGCGCCACGACGTCAACTGGCCGGCGCATGATGCCGATGCCGGCGGCCTCGAACGCGGCCAGCTTTTCCTCCGCCGTGCCGGATGATCCGGAGATGATAGCCCCGGCATGCCCCATCCGGCGTCCTTTCGGAGCCGTTTGCCCCGCGATGAAGCCGATGACCGGCTTGGTCACCTTCTGCTTGACGAACGCGGCGGCGTTCTGTTCGTCGGTCCCGCCAATCTCACCGATGACGACGATGGCATCGGTGCCCGGGTCGTCCTGGAAGGCCCGGAGACAGTCGATGAAGTCGGTCCCGATGATGGGGTCCCCGCCGATGCCAACGCAGGTGCTTTGGCCGATGCCGCTGCGGGTGAGATGATTCACGACTTCGTATGTCAGGGTTCCGCTCCGGGAGACCAGGCCAACCCGTCCCGGAGCGCAGATGTTCCCCGGAATGATCCCGACCTTGCTGGCGCCCGGCGTAATGAGACCCGGACAGTTCGGCCCGATGAGCCGCGCGCCTCGCGACCGCACGAACGGCATCACCCGGCTCATGTGCATGACCGGGATACCCTCGGTGATGCAGACGACAAGCGGGATTCCGGCGTCGACCGCCTCGAAGATCGCCCCGGCCGCGGCCATCGGCGGTACATAGATCACCGAGCAGTTGGCTTTGGTAGCGCGAACCGCCTCGGCAACGGTGTTGAAGATGGGCACCCGGTTCTCGAATTTCTGCCCACCCTTTCCCGGGGTCACGCCGGCCGCCACCGTGGTCCCGTACTCCAGCATCTGCCGGGTATGGAACGCCCCCTCGCGGCCGGTAATCCCCTGGACTACGAGCCGTGTGCTCCGGTCGATGAAAATGCTCACGCGGCCTCCCGGGCCAGGCGAACTACCTGCTCGACCGCCTGATCCATGTCACTCAGCGCCCGCATACCCACTGCCTCGAGGATCTTGATTGCCTCGGCCTCATTGGTGCCGGTCAGGCGGATGACGATGGGCACTTTGACCTTGAATTGGCGGGTGGCGGCCACGATGCCGTTAGCCACGTCGTCGGTTCGGGTGATCCCGCCAAAAATGTTGAAGAGGATCGCCTTCACATTGGGGTCGCTGGTGATGATCTTGAGCGCGCTGATGACCTTTTCCGGGTTGGAGCTGCCACCGATATCCAGAAAGTTGGCCGGCTCGCCTCCGTAATATTTCACCAGGTCCATGGTGGCCATCGCCAGCCCGGCGCCATTCACCACACACCCGACGTTGCCCTCGAGCTTGATGAAGGACAGGTTGGCCCGGCGGGCAACCGCTTCGCTTGGCTCCTCGGCGGTATCGTCGCGCAGGAGGCCGAGGTCCGGTCGCCAGAACAGCTCGTTGTCATCGATGACGATCTTGGCATCCAGCGCGAGCACCTGGCCGCTGGGCGTCGTCACCAGCGGGTTGATCTCAGCCAGAGAGCAGCCGTTGGCCGTGAAGACGGCGTACAGCTGCTCGATGATCCGGGCCGCGGCTTTGACCTGGGTGAAGTCGCTGTACAGCGCGAAGGCGAGGGTAAGCGCCTGATGAGGGAGGAGGCCGTACGTGGGGTCGACCGGTAGCCGCAGGATCTTCTCCGGGGTCTTGGCTGCCACCTCTTCGATGTCGATGCCTCCAGCGGAGCTCACCATGAACACCGGCCGCTGCGTCTCCCGATCCATGATGAGGCCGAGGTAGCTCTCGGTGGCAATATCCGCGGCGGGGACCACAAGCACCTTGTGCACCTCCAGCCCCTTGATGGTCATCCCGAGGATCTCGGCTGCGTGATCGAGCGCCTCACCCGGGTTACGCGCCAGCTTCACCCCACCCGCCTTTCCCCGGCCTCCCGCGTGCACCTGCGCCTTGATCACGACCGAGCCGCCCAGACGGCGGGCGATCGATTCGGCTTCGGTGGGGGTCGAGGCGACATCACCGTCCAGCATCGCGATGCCAGCAGTCCTGAGCAGGGCGCGAGCCTGGTATTCGTGCAGATTCACGGCAGCCTCATGATGGTGGTTCCGGTTTCGCCGCGGAGTGCGGCTGGTCCATCGGAGAGTCGGGCGATGATGGCCCGCATGCCGCCCCGGCTCACGAAGCCTGCGGCCGCCTCGATCTTGGGCTTCATGCCACCGGCATCGAGCGAGCCGCTCGCGATCATCTGTTCGGCCTGCTCCACGGTCATCCGCCGAATCGGCCGCGCCTGAGGCGTTCCCCATCCCTCGAAAACCGCATCCACATTTGTCAGGATCATCAGCACTTCGGCCTCGAGTTGACTGGCAAGAATGGCGGAAACGCGATCCTTGTCCACGACGGCGTCGAGACCCTCAAGCCCAAGCAAAGGATCCTGATACACCGGCGGTCCGCCGCCGCCGGCAGCGATCACCACCGTACCCTGGTCGAGCAGCCGTTTGATCACCGGAAGCTCGACGACTCCGAGCGGCATAGGGCTGGTGGCCATACGACGCCAGGCACCCGCGCCATCCTTGTCCACTGCTCGCCCGGCCTCGCGAATGCGAGCGGCCTCCTTGTCGGACAGCGGATGGCCGATCGGCTTGGTTGGTCGACTGAGCGCCGGATCGTAGCGATCGACCAGCGTCTGGGTGATGACGGTGACGACTTCTCGCGGCACGCGAGCCGTGGCGAGCGCGTTCTGGAGGGATTGCTGGATCATGTACCCGATCCACCCCGCCGTCTCGGCGACCAGGACTCCCAGCGGCAGCGGCTCCACCATCTTCCGAGCCGCCTCGTTCCGCAGCAGCTCATCGCCGACTTGCGGACCGTTGCCGTGCACGATGACAATCCGCCATCCGTGCCGGGCCAGCTCTACAATCGGCGCGACACTTTCCCGCGCATGCCGGAACTGGTTGGCTACAGTGGCCGGCTCATCCGAGCGCGACAGCGCGTTGCCCCCGAGCGCCAGCACCGCGGTGCGAACGCTACTCACAGGCTGGGACGCGATCAAGCTTAGAACCTCGCCGAATCGAGAGGTAAACCCAGGACGCTGCGCAGCGTGCTCCATGCCCTGCCGAACTCGGACCAATCACCGATCTTGAGCGCCGAGTCCGCCAGCTCCAGCCATCGCTTCGCCTCTTCCAGGCGTCCGGATTGTGCCGTTCCCGGAGGAGCGGGGACGGTGGTTCCGAGCAGGTTGCTCCATGCCTCCTGAAGGGTTCGACCGGCGCCGAGGCGATCCCGGGCCGCGACGCTGACCCAGACCAGCACCATCCCGCCTGGCGGACGCGAGGCGTAGTGGGCCTGATAGGCCACCAGTCCGCCGGGCCCGATGTCCACTCGAACAGGACCCGGCTCCAGGGTCTTCCCGTCTTCAGCGATCGAGTCGTGCAGCGCGTCATAGGAGGGAAAGTTGGCCCAGCGGTTTCCCAGCACGGCCCTGAGTGGAAGCGTCGTGGTCGAGTCGAGTCGCACCAACTGCAGATGGGTACGGCCATCGTCGCGAGACCCCACCAGCACTGCACTGAGGCGACGCTCACCGGGCGCCTCGAAAGTAGAGACCAGCTGCGGTCCTGATGTGTCCGTTCCCCATCCGACCTGTGGGGCCGGAGGTTCCGCGGCTGCGCGTCCAGCCGCCCCTTCGAGGCTGCCGGCATTCCAAGGCGTGTGCTCCAACTCCTGCGCCTGGATCCGAAACAGCTCGGCGGGGTACGGTGCGGCCCGAATCACGCCTTCGGGGATGGTGGATCCCGGCTCCACGACTCCGTGCGACAGTACCGCCCAGGTCTCGGCCAGTGCATCGGTCCCGGGCTGGAGAAACACTCGGGTTTCGCCGGTCTCGGCGTTCACGGTACCAAGAAACGCGGCCCTGACCGAACCTACCCGGTGGTCGCGCCACGTTACCCGCCCAGTCAGCGGAAAGGTGCCGGATGCGAGGTAGCCGTCGAGTAGCCAGATCAGCTGGCCGTTGATGAGACGCGCCGTCGGCGCACTCCAATCGGCGAAGGGGGCCAGGCGCTCCAGCCGATCCTCCGGAGAGAGGCGCCAGTCGATACGGCTTCCAGGCGGAACAGTTCCGAGGAGCTCACCGGCCTGGAGCGCCCAGGCCAACACCACCCTGCGAACCCACGAATTCACAGGGACACCGGGAGCATCGCCCTGACGAATCCGATAATCGGGAGCGTCCGGCTGGAGCAGATCGGCAGGCAGCTCTAGCAGCGAGACGGGATTGGTATGAAAAAGCGTGTCACTCAGCCGATGGAAGAGGGGCTCGCCGGAGCGGCTCACCCGGTTATCCGAGACAGCCGAGAGGACGACGCGTCCCGCCGGTTCCGAGCGAACCACCAGCCAGGCCGGGCGGCGCCTGCCTTGGCGGGCCAACAAGGCCGGATCGATAGAGAGGAGCCGAGTGGAGTCTGATGGGAGCGCCCGGGCGACTATCTCCGGGTTCCAGAGCGACGGCACCGCCGGTGGCATCGGCTGGCCGATCGGCTCCAGAGGCGAATCGCGCAGGCCTTCGAGTCCGTATGCCATACGCTCCAGCTGCTCCATGGCGCGAGGCTCTACCATGCGGGCGGCCGATCCCCCCAGCATCGAGGGCAGCAGCCAATGCCCAACCACAGACGCGCTGCCCAGCATGATCCAGCTGGCGAGAGCGAGGGTGTGCCGCGGCCGGGTGGCCCAGAGTGCCGACACTGCGCCCGCCGCGAGTGCGACGCCCGCCAGCACGGGAGAGACGATCTGCCCGGTCCGCCAGCTCGGCTCGTCCAGCAGATCGACCGATCCCGCAATCACTTCGTAGGGCTCGAGGAGGTACCCCCATGCGAGAGCAATCGCCAGGGCGGCCAGCAGCCAGCCGATGTGAGCCCGTGCGTGATCGTTGATCGCCGGCTGCCGCTCGATCCAGCGGATCGCGCCCACCATCAGGTACAGAGCGGTCACACCCGTGAGCGCCAGGAGAACGAGCAGGAGAAGGAACCCGTGCGCGACCTGCCAGACCGGCAGCTGGGCGACATAGAAACCAAGGTCGCGGCCGAGGAGCGGATCGCTGACGCGGTAGCTAACCCCTTGCCAGGCGAGGGCGACTTCACGCCACCATCCGGAGGCACCTACGCCGACCAGGAGGCCAAACAGCGCTCCGGAGGCAATCGCGACCGTCAGGAGTGTGCTAGGAGTGAGAGCCTCACGGAACTCGAGGTTGGCCACGTTGCGGCGGATCTGCACGGTGCCGACCGCCCGATAGACCAGAAGCAGATGTCCGATGAACCAGGCGGAGGCAATCAGGCAGCCGGCGAGCTCGAGCGTGAGGCGGAGGACATGCCAGTCGGTGAGGAACCCAGCCGCCGAGGGCGACAGTTCCGCGCCCCACCAGCGATCCGCGAGGAGCACGGTGGTCCATCGGCCCACAAACAGCAGGGCGACGAGCCCTGCGAGCGCGGCGGTGAGCCGCCGACCGCGGCGAGACATGCTACCGCTTACCGCTTACGCTTTTCTGACTTTCCAGAAACCCCTCTACCTCAGCTTGGTAGGCGTCGCGGGACTCGGCGTCGGTGGCCTCGAAGCGCATGACAAGCACCGGCTGGGTATTCGACGCCCGCAGCAGCCCCCACCCCTTGGGGAACGTGATTCGGACGCCGTCGATGGTATTCACGGGGTAGCGGGATCCAAAATAGGCCGCGGCCCGCTCGACCAGCCCAAACTTTTCCTCCTCGGCGCATTCCACCCGGATCTCGGGAGTGGCGAAGGTGCGCGGCAGGTCCGCGAGCAGGGTGGCCAGTCCAAAGGGGCGGCGACTCACGATCTCGAGCAGCCGCGCCGCTGCGAACAGCGCATCGTCGAAGCCGAGGTAGTCGCCGCCGAAGAACATGTGCCCGCTCATCTCACCGGCCAGCGGCGCCTTGAGCTCCTTCATCTTGGCCTTGATGAGCGAGTGGCCGGTCTTCCACATCACCGGCTTGGCACCGGCCGCCGTGAGGGCCGCGGGCAGCACCTCCGAGCACTTGACGTCGAAGATCACCGGCGTGCCGGGACCGAATCGCTCCACTGCGTCGCGGCCGAAGATGACGAGTAGCTGGTCACCGTAGATGATCTCGCCGGTTTCGTCCACCGCACCGATCCGGTCGGCGTCGCCGTCGAACGCGATGCCAAGCTCGGCACCGGTCCGGCGCACCGCCGCCTGGAGATCCCGCAGGTTTTCCGGCACGGTGGGATCGGGATGGTGATTGGGGAAGCTGCCATCCGATTCGCAGAACAGCGGCGTCACTTCGGCGCCCAGCCCCTGGAGGGTGGATACCGCGATCAGACTGCCGACACCGTTGCCGCAGTCCACCACCACCCGCACGGGCCGCTTCAGCTTGTGCCGGCTGATAATGCCTTCACGGTAGCGCTGAAGCACCGAGCCGTCGGAGCTCTCCTTGCCGGAGCTCGAGCGCCACCGTTCGGCCATGATGATCTCCCAGAGACCGAGGATGTCGTCTCCGTGGAAGGCGTCGCCGGCCAACACCATCTTGAAACCATTGAACTCGGGCGGGTTGTGCGAGCCGGTGACCTGCAGCCCGGCATCAGTGCGCAGAGCCGAAACCGCAAAATAGAGGGCTGGTGTGGGCAGCGTCCCCACGTCTATCGCCGTGCCTCCTGCCTCGGTGATTCCTCGCCGGACCCCTCGGGAGAGCGCGTCGCCCGAAGGGCGGTTGTCCCGCCCGACCGCGACGACCGCCGACCGGCCGAGCCGCTCGTGCGCGACGCTGGCGAACGCCCGGCCTAGAGCCCGGGCGAGCTCCGGCGTCAGCTCACGGTCGACCAGCCCGCGGACATCGTACTGGCGAAAGATGGATTTGGGGACGTTCATGTTGCGTCCTTCTGGTTTACTGCTGACCGTTCATTGCTTCTCTCGCAACCGGAGTGCCGGTCTGCGTCAGCGTCGACGCGCTGCGTCCCGCCAGATCCAGCACTCTGCCGGGCCATATCCCGAACAGGAGCACCGCGATCACTGAAACCGCGATGGCCCCGGCGGCGGCGGGCCAGAGCCGCACCTCCGCATGGGAGTCCTCCCCGGCCGAGGGCTTCATATACATCGCCATGATGACCGGCAGATAGTATCCCGCGGAGATGACGCTGGTGACCACCAGCACCACAGCGAGAGCCACCTGGCGCTCGGCGACGACGGCCATCAGGATATTCCACTTGCCGATGAAGCCGAATGTACCGGGAAAGCCCAACAGCGAAAGCATACAGATACACAGCCCCAGGGCTATCCAGGGCCGCCGGCCCGCCAGCCCGGCGATATCCTCGTAGGTAACGTCCCGCTCCCCACCACGGCCCAGCGCAGCCAGGAAACCAAAGCTGGCGAGAGTCGTGAGGACGTAGGCCGCGAGATACAGCAGCACCGCCCCGGCCGCCATCCGGCTACCCGGCCACACCGCCGCCAGGAGATAACCTGCGTGGGCGATCGAGCTGTACGCCAGCATCCGCTTGAGGGTCCGCTGCGCCAGGGCGATCAGATTGCCCACCACCATCGAAGCGACCGCCAACCAGAAGATCACCGGTTGCCACACCTCAGTGGCTGACGGGAAGGCCTCAACCAGCACCCGCACGAGGGCGACAAATCCCGCCACCTTCACCCCGGTGGCCATGAATCCGGTGACCGGAGTCGGCGACCCGTCGTATACGTCGGGAGCCCACATGTGAAACGGCACCGCTGCCACCTTGAAGCCCAGGCCGATCAACAGCAGCCCAAGGCCGAGTGCCGCCATCAGGGAGAGCTCTCCACCGGCAAGCTGGGCACCGATCAGTGACAGATTGGTGGTGCCGGTCGCACCGTAGATCAGCGCGATGCCATAGAGGAGGAATCCCGAGGCGAATGCCCCGATGAGGAAGTACTTCAGTGCCGCCTCGGCCGACGAGGGGTTGGCACGATCGTAGCCCGCGAGCACATACACCGCTACCGACATCACCTCGAGGCCGAGGAACAGGACAACGAGGTCCTCGGCTCCGCTCAGGAACATCATGCCGGAGGTCGCCAGCAGGATCAGCGGGTAGTACTCCGGGGCCAGCAACCGCTCCCGCTCCAGATAGCCAAGCGAGAGCAGAATGGTGGCCCCAGCTGAGAGGAGAACCAGCGCCAGGGCCGCGTATCGGAAGGGATCCAGCGCAATCATCTGGGCCAGGCCCACCGGCCCGGCATCGTTCACCCAGAGCCATCCCAGGCCCGCGGCGCTCAACACCACACCGGCAAAGCTGAGCCATCCGGCCAATCGGCTGTCTGCCGGAGTTCCGTGGCGCCAGCTGGCGACCAGCAGCACGACCAGCGACCAGCCGGTCAACAGAATCTCGGGAAGGAGCCCAAGGGCTGCTCCCTGCGGTGTGCTCATGTCGATCTGATTCATGGCCTGGTACCCCCGGGCACCGGGGTAGCACCGAGCCGGGCGGTTGTCGAGGCAGCGTGGGGCTGGACCGCGTCCACGTACCGCCGAGTGGCCGGCTCCATCCGCCGGAGTACGGGTCCCGGATAGAGCCCCAGCCAAACAATGCCGACGATGAGCGGCAGCAGCACGGCAAGCTCTCGGCGGGAGAGATCCTTGAGCCCTTCGTTTTCCGGATTATCGAGCCGGTTGAAGATCAGGCGCTGGAGGGCCCACAGCATGTAGGCCGCGGCGAAGATGACACCCGTCGTGGCGATACCAGTCGCCCAGGGATATGACCCGAAGCTCCCTAGCAGGACCAGGAACTCACCCACAAAACCGTTCAGCCCGGGGAGGCCGATGGACGAAAGGGCCACCACGGTCAGCACCAGACTGAAGATGGGGACGACGCGGGCGATGCCGCCGTAGGCGTCGATCAGGCGGGTGTGCCGCCGCTCGTAAATCATGCCGATCAGAAGGAAGAGAGCGCCGGTGGAGATCCCGTGGCTGATCATCACCATCAGCGCACCCTGCACGCTGATGACGGTAGCTCCCCAGATGCCCAGCATGACGAACCCCAGGTGGCTGACCGAGGAGTAAGCCACCAGCTTCTTGATGTCGGGCTGAACCATGGCGACCAGCGCCCCGTAGATGATGCCGATCACCGCCAGCACGATCATCAGGCGGCTCACCACGGGCGAGAAGGCGACCTCCGGGAAGAACGGTATTGCGTACCGGAGGAAGCCAAAAGTTCCGATCTTGAGCATGACCGCCGCCAGGAGCACGCTGCCCGCCGTGGGGGCCTCGACATGCGCGTCGGGAAGCCAGGTGTGCAGCGGGAAGATCGGGACCTTGATGGCGAATGCCAGCGCAAACGCGGCGAAGAGCCAAGGCGCCGCAGGCCCCAGCGTGCCGGCGTTTTCCAGCAGATGCTCATATCCAAACGACAGGGTACCCGTGGTGGCCCCGATCCTCCAGGCCATGACCACGATGGCCACCAGCATCAGCAGCGAGCCGGCCATGGTGTAGATAAAGAACTTGATGGCGGCGTAGAGCCGGTTGGCGCCTCCCCAGATCCCGATGATGAAGTACATCGGGATGAGCATCACCTCGAAGAAGACGTAGAAGACGAACAGGTCGAGGGCGAGGAAGACTCCGACGAGCCCGGTTAGCAACGTGAGCATCAGAGCATAGAACGCGCGTTGCTTCACCTCGATCTGCTGCCAGCTTGCCAGCACGCTCAATGGCATGATCGCGGTAGTCAGCAGCACCATGAAGAGCGAAATGCCGTCGATCCCCACCCGGTAGCTGATCCCCCAACGTGGGATCCAGGGTGCGCTCGAGACCAGCTGCATGCCACCGTTGGTGGGGTCGAGGGCCCACCAGAGGCCGGCCGAGAGGAGGAACTCCAGGAGGGTGACCACCAGCGCCATCCGCTTGGCGCTGCGCTCGTCGCCCAGGAGAACCGGCACCACCCCGGCAAGCGGCAACAGGATGAGTGCATGGAGGATCCACAGGTCGTAGTTGATCGAAGCGAGGAAGTCGCTCATCGGCGGCTCAGCCGGCTACGGTTTGAAGGATCCACAGCACGCCAACCAGGAAGAGCACTACGTAGATGCCCACCTGCCCGGTCTGGAGCCGGCTTCCCAGCCAACCCAGGCCCCGGGAGACTTTGGCGGTTCCGTTTACCGCAGCACCGTCCACCGCGCCCTGGTCGACCCCCTTCCAGAGCACGACCCGGGAAAGCCAGAGCAGCGGGCGGACCAGAATGGCATCGTAGATCTCGTCCACGTAGTACTTGCGGTAGAGCACTCGGGCGAGCCCGGTATCCGCGGGTGACTCGGAGGCCGGCAGCGTGCGGCGGCGCGACGTGAACCACCAGCCGGCCACGAGTCCGACGACACCAATAGCCACCGCGGCTCCAATCAGGTAGAACTCGGTGCTGCCATGAGGCATCTCGAGGCGGAAATACCGAGCGGCCGGTGCGGTGACCGGCTCAAGCCAGTGCTCCATCGCTCCCCCGCCACCCAGGAACCGCGGCAGGTTGAGCAACCCGCCGAGCGCACTGAAGATGCCGAGCACCACTAGCGGGCCGGTCATCACCAGAGGGGCGTCATGAAGGTGGGGCCGTTCCTGTTCCCCGGTCCGATTCTCCCCCAGGAAGGTCATGGCCATCAGCCGGGCCATGTAGAACGAGGTGAGGAGTGCCGCGATGACGCTCATACCATAGAAGACGTAGAAGATCGGGATGCTTTCGCCTCGAGCGTAGGCCGCGGCCAGGATCTCGTCCTTGGAGAAGAAGCCGGCGAACGGCGGAATGCCGGCAATGGCGAGGGTCGCGATCAACATCAGCCAGAAAGTGACCGGCAGATGTTGTCTCAGGCCACCCATGTTGCGCATGTCCTGCGCATCGGCATGTGAGTGGGTGGCGTGATACGCCTCATGCATGGCGTAGATCACGCTTCCGGCGCCCAGAAACAGGAGGGCCTTGAAGAAGGCATGGGCGACGAGATGAAACACCCCGGCGGTATAGGCTCCGGTTCCCACGGCCACAAACATGAAGCCCAGCTGGGAAACGGTGGAATAGGCCAGCACTTTCTTGATGTCGTACTGGCGAAGTCCTATGGTCGCCGCGAAGAGGGCCGTCAGGGCCCCAATCCCCGCCACGACCGTGCTGGAGAGCGGCGCCAGGGCAAACAGCACATTGGTCCGGGCCACCAAGTAGACGCCTGCCGTTACCATGGTGGCCGCGTGGATCAGCGCCGAGACCGGCGTCGGGCCGGCCATTGCATCGGGCAGCCAGGTGTAGAGCGGGATCTGGGCCGACTTGCCGGCGCAGCCGAGAAAGAGGAAGAGCGTGATGGCGGTAACCACCCCGCTTCCCAACGAGAACACTGCGGGGGCTCGCTCCACCATGCCGGTGAAGGTCAGGGTTCCAAGGTGATGCCAGATCATGAACATGGCGATCATGAATCCGAAGTCGCCGATCCGATTGACGATGAAAGCCTTCTTGCCCGCATCGGCATTCACCTTGTCGCTGAACCAGAAGCCGATCAGCAGGTAGGAGCAGAGTCCGACCCCTTCCCAGCCGATGAACATGACCGGAAAGCTCGATCCGAGCACCAGCACCAGCATGAACACCACGAAGAGGTTGAGGTACGAGAAGTAACGTGCGTACCCCGGGTCCGACTTCATGTAGCCCACGCTGAACAGGTGGATAAGGCTCCCGACGCCGGTAATGACCAGGAGCATCACGGCTGAGAGCTGATCCACCTGAAAGGCGAAGTCGAGCTGGAGCGCACCCACCGGCAACCAGCGCCAGAGATTGACGATGATCGGCGCGTGCGGAGGATGGAGCCACAGCTGCACGAAGACAGTCAGCGCCACGGCGAAGGCCCCGACGAGAACGCCGACCCCGACGAAGGAGACCAGGTCCTTGGCCGCGGGTCGCCGAAGCGCCAGTGTCCCGTTGACCAGGAAGCCGGCGAGCGGCAGGGCGACGGTGAGCCAGACAAGCGACGTCACGGTGTCAGCCTCGCAGCAAGTTGATGTTCCCGAGGTCCACCGACTGCTTGTGCCGGAAGATTCCGATGATGATCGCCAGACCCACGGCCGCCTCGGCGGCCGCGACGGTCATCACGAAGAAGACCATGACGTAGCCGCTGGCGCCGTGGAGCTGGGCCAGCGCCACGAAGCTCAGGTTGACGGCGTTGAGCATCAGCTCGATGCACATAAAGAGCACGATGGCGTTGCGGCGAAGGAGCACTCCCGCCACGCCGAGGCTGAAGAGGATCGCCGAAAGCGCCAGAGAGGGACCGAGCAGCATCAGACGTTTCGCTTAGCGAGGACGACGGCGCCGACAATGGCCGCCAGCAGCAGGATCGAGGTGATCTCGAACGGAATCAGATAGACCTGAAACAACGGAGCGGCCACCGCCATGACCACTCCGTGTGCGGCCCCCTCCTGCTGGGTGACCTGGCCGGCCACGAACGTCGTGGCCGGATCGGTAAAGGTGGGCCACTGGGAGAACTCATTGGCCAGCCGGCGGGGGGTATAGTGGATCAGCGCCAGCAGCTCGATGGCGAGGAGGCCGGCGATCACCAGCGTGGCGGCCACGGAGGAGGTGCCCCGGAAGTCCGATTCGGCGTGTCCCAGGTTCAGCAGCATGATCACGAAGAGGAAAAGCACCATGATCGCGCCGGCATACACCAGCACCTGGATGGCCGCGATGAATTGGGCGTTGAGCAGCACGTAGATCGCGGCCAGCGAGAACATGGTGGATACCAGCCAGAGCGCCGAGGCCATGGGGCTCTTCTGGAGAATGCAGAGCGTGGCGGAGAGGACCGCGGCGGCCGCGAAGATGTAAAAGACTACTTCGGTCATCTACTCACCCTTGGGATCGGTGGGGTCCCAGAGCGTCGAGACGGCGTGGGTCTGCGACGAGAGCCGCTCCAGGTCGTACACGAACCGGTCCCGGCTGTATTCCGCATTCTCATAGTGCACGCCGACGTGAATCGCCTCCTCCGGGCAGACCTCCTGGCAGTACCCACAGAACACGCAACGGAATTCGTCGATCTCGTAGATCAGCGGGTACCGATCGCCCCGTTCGTCCTCACCGGGCACCAGCTTGATGCAGTTGGCCGGGCAGATCTGGGGGCAGAGTCCGCAGGCGACGCACTTCGAGCGACCCTGCTCGTCGGTGAGCATCCGGTGAGTGCCCCTCCAACGCGGGGAGAGGCTCCACTGCCCCATCCCGTGCTCGCTGTCGGTGCTCTTTTCCTCAGGGTACTGCATGGTCACCTTCTTCTCGAACATGTGCTTGAAGGTCAGTGCCATCCCCTTGAGCGTGGCGCGCACGTAGCTCACCTGCCGCTCCGGACGCTTCAGGACCTTGACGCCGATAGCCATCAGTTCGTCACCGCGGCGCGCTGCGCGCGTGTATTGAGAGCCTTCCGCTGGCGAGCCGAGCCTCGGATGAAGCTGCCGCTGTCGAGCAGGCCGAAGACCAGCACGGCCAGCACCACGCTGAGCCCGAACAGCGCGAGGCCCTCGTTGATGGGATCGGTGATGCCAAGGACCCGGCGGATCACGTAGATGGCTCCGCAGACCACCATGATATAGGCCAGCGCCAGCGGCATCAGCACCTTCCATCCCAAGGCCATGAGCTGGTCATACCGGAAGCGCGGAAGGGTCCAGCGGATCCACATGACGAAGAAGATCCAGAACATTACCTTCAGGAAGAAAAAGCCGGCGGTCGCGACGCTCTGGATTACGCCGCCGGCTTCATCCCAGTGGGTAAACGGGATGTCCCAGCCACCGAAGAAGAGGGTGGTGACCATAGCGCAGACCGTCACCACGTTGGAATACTCCGCGATAAAGAAGAAGGAAAACTTCATCGCGCTGTATTCGGTGTGGTAACCGGCGATCAGCTCCGACTCTGCCTCGGGCATGTCGAATGGCAGCCGGTTGGTCTCGGCGAAGCCTGAAATGAGAAAGATGAAAAAGGAGAGGAAGAGCGGCAGCACGTACCAGAGCCCGGCCTGCTGGTGTTGGACGATAGTGGAAAGGCTGACGCTGCCCGACATGAGGAGAACCGGAATCAGGCTCAACCCCATCGCCACTTCATAGGAAACCATCTGGGCGCTGGCCCGGAGGCCGCCCAGGAGGGCGTACTTGCTGTTGGATGACCAGCCGGCGAGTGCGATGCCGTAGACCCCCATCGAGCTGATAGCCAGCACGAACAGGAACCCGATCGGCAGGTCGGCCACGACCATCGGCATGGGACCGTGATGTACGAACCGCCCGAGGGGACCGAGAGTGAAATCGAAGTCCACCGGGAGGGGAGCGCCGAACGGAATTACCGCGAACAGCAGCAGCGCGGGAATGAACGACATGGCTGGGGCCAGCAGGAAGAGCCATCGGTTTGCGAGGGCCGGAAAGGTTTCTTCCTTGAGGATGTTCTTCAGCCCGTCAGCCGCCGGCTGCAGCAGGCCGGCCGGCCCAACCCGGTTGGGGCCGCGCCGGTTCTGCATCCAGGCGCTGACCTTTCGTTCCATGAGGGTCAACAGCGCCACGCCCACCATGGTGATCGTAAACACCACCAGCATCTTGATGACGCTAAGCAGCAGAAACCCCTTCATCTCGGGAGTCACGGCACCCCCGCGCGGGAGGTGTGCCGGGTACCGGCTGACCCCGGCGAATCGGAGAGCACTCGTCCGGTGAACCCGATGCCGTCGTAGGTGGCCCCCGCGAAGACCGGCCAACGCTCACCCAGGAGCTCGAAGGCCTCAGCCGCGGTTGCGGGGGCGGTGGCGCTTGGGCCCGGACCAGCGATGACCTCGCCCGCCACCCACCAGGCCGGCCGAGCCATGCCCGGCTGCGACCTGGCCTGGTTGTAGCGCTGAATGCGCCGATCACGATTCACGTAAGTGCCGTTTTCCTCGGCCATGGTCGTGATTGGAAGCACCAGCTCGGCGTTCCGAAGCCCTTCGTCGAAGAGGGTCCCCAGGACGACCACGCTGGCCGGCGACTTGGCGATCAGGGCCAGATCGGATTGGGAGAGGTCAGCATCCAGCACGATCACCAGTCCTGCGCTCGCCAATTCCAGCAGACCGGTGGGCCAATCGGAGCCGTATCCCAGAAGCTCCGCGCCGGTAAGATTGGGGGCGCGCTCGGCCCGGAGCGCCAGGTTAGGTACTCCGGCCAGCGGAGACTCCTCCCCGATCGGCACCTGGACCACCGCAGTCACGCTGACCCGGTCGAGCATCCGGCGAATAAGCCCGAGCGATTCCGTGGACGCCACCCCGGATGCCAGAATCACGGCCGAGCCCGAGGTCCCGCGAATCAGCTGCCCCAACCGGTCGAGCGCCGTATCCCAATCGGTGGCAACGTGCCGGCCGCCATCCCGAACCAGCGGCGCCTCGATTCGATCGCCCCGGTTGAGCCAGCGGTAGTTCATCCGGCCGTAGTCACACATGAAGTGGCGATTCACTTCCAGGTTCGGCCGGGGACGAAATCGGACGACGATGTCGTCCCGGGTGTCGATGGTGATGTTGCAGCCCTGAGTGCAGCCGGGGCACACGCTGGCCGTCTTGTCGAGGTCCCAGGCCCGGGCCTTGTGGAGGAAGTCCTTCGAGATCAGTGATCCCACCGGGCAGAGGTCCACCACGTTGCCGGCCCAGGGATGGTCCAATAGCTGCTCGGTCGAGATCCCGATGTAGGCTCGATCGCCGCGCTCCGACACGTTGAGAATCGGGTCCTCGGCGACGTCCTCCATGAAGCGAACGCACCGGGTACACAGAATGCAGCGGTTGGGCACGTACAGGACGTCGGGGCCAAAGTCCTCCACCGGGCTGTAGCGCTTGGCGTAGTCGGCGTAGCGGGTGCCGGACCGGCCCTCCTGAAACACGTAGTCCTGCAGCTCACACTCGCCGGCCTGGTCGCAGATGGGGCAGTCGAGTGGGTGGTTGATGAGCAACAGCTCGAGCACGCCCTCGCGCGCCTTCTTGGCCTTCTCGCTCTCCACGTGGACCACCTGGCCTTCGGCCACCGCCGTAACGCACGCCGGCATCAGCTTGGGGGCCTTCTCCACCTCGACCAGGCACATCCGGCAGAGCGCGGGCGAGGGCAGCGACGGATGGTAGCAATAGTGCGGCACCAGAACGCCCGCCTGCTTGGCGGCCTCGAT